>NZ_JBWKUP010000005.1:0-356504 GCF_059420905.1 Janthinobacterium sp. GW821-FHT03C08
ACAGGACCGTGAAACAACTTTGCGCCGATGATAGTGCTGCAACCAGTGTGAAAGTAGGTTATCGTCAGGCTTGTTATACGCAGTAAGAGAAAACCCGTCAAGAAATTGACGGGTTTTTTTTCGTCTGCTGGTTTGTCTTTCACTGCAGGCCGGCGTAAAAAAAGGCAGCGCTATGCGCTGCCTTTGTCGATGAACGTCGCTTAACTACCGCGATACGTCGAATACGACCATGGCGACACCACCAGCGGCACGTGATAATTTTCGTCCGTATGGGCGATGCCGAAAGACAGGGTCACCAGGTCGATGAAGCGCGGCGAGGGCAGTTCCACACCCTGGGCGGCAAAATAGTCGCCCGCATTGAAGACCAGCTCATATTGGCCCGCCTTCATGCTGTCGCCTTCCAGCAAGGGCGTGCTGCAGCGGCCATCGCTGTTGGTCATATCCATCTTCAATAATACTTTGCCTTCCGGCGCGACTGAAAACAGGGCGACCTTGACGCCGGCTCCCGGCTTGCCGTGGGCGATATCGAGTACATGCGTGCTGAGTTTTCCCATTTGCTATCCTGTATATAGGGTGAGTGAATGTGCTTATTGTGCAAATCATATACCGGCAGCAGTGCCGGGCTATATGATTGGGCGTATAACCCACATTGTCTCCTATAGGCGAGCCACCGCATGAGCACTTACGAACATTATCCGCGCGACTTGATCGGCTATGGCCGCACGCCACCCCATCCGCAATGGCCGGGCAAGGCGCGGATTGCACTGCAATTCGTCCTCAATTACGAGGAAGGCGCCGAAAACAGCGTGCTGCATGGCGATCCCGCGTCGGAGACGTTTTTATCGGAAATGATCGGCGCTGCCGCTTTTCCTGCGCGCCATCTGAGCATGGAGTCGATCTATGAATACGGCTCGCGCGCCGGGCTGTGGCGCTTGCTGCGCATGTTCGAGGAACGGCGCCTGCCGCTGACGGTCTTTGGCGTCTCGATGGCCCTGAAGCGCAATCCGGAGGCGGTGGCCGCCTTCCAGGAACTGGGCCATGAAATCGCTTGCCACGGCTTGCGCTGGATTTCCTATCAAAACATGGATGAGGCGACGGAGCGCGAACACATGCGCGAGGCCGTGCAGATCATCCGCGAATTGACGGGTGCCGCCCCGCAAGGCTGGTACACGGGGCGCGATTCGCCCAATACGCACAAGCTGGTGGTGGAACATGGGGGCTTCCGCTACGACGCCGATTATTACGGCGACGACCTGCCTTTCTGGCAGAAAGTGGCGTACACGGACGCCGCCGGCATGCCGGCCGTGCAGCCGCAGCTGATCGTGCCCTACACCCTGGACACGAACGATATGCGCTTTGCCGCCATGCAAGGTTTTAATTCGGGCACGCAGTTTTTTGATTACTTGAAGGATGCCTTCGACGTGCTGTACGCTGAAGGCGATCCGGACGGCTTGAACCAGCCGAAGATGCTGTCCGTGGGCCTGCATTGCCGCCTGGTAGGACGCCCGGGCCGCGCAGCCGCTTTGGCGCGCTTTCTTGACTATGTGCAGGGCCACGAGCACGTGTGGATCACGCGCCGCATCGATATCGCCGAGCACTGGCACGCGGCGCATCCATGCCGGGCCTGAGTTTTATTGATGTGGGATGATAAGTAAAATCAGTCTTTGCATATAGTTGTCTCATATGCCGGTGTTAATCTCCTATACTGGGACTATACCGAGGCCAGCATGTCAGAACCGATCCGCTTTTATTACCGTGGTGCCGTACAGGAAGTACGCAACGCCGCCCCTACGCAGACTGTGTTGCAGCACCTGCGCGAGGATTTGCATTGCACGGGCACCAAGGAGGGCTGCGCCGAGGGCGATTGCGGCGCCTGCACGGTCGTCATCGGCAGCCTGGTCGATGGCCAGGTCGAGATGAAGGCCGTCAATGCCTGCATCCAGCTCACGCCCACCCTTGATGGCAAGGCCCTGTTTTCCGTGGAAGACTTGCAGCAGCCTGATGGCGCCCTGCACCCGGTGCAGCAGGCCATGGTCGAGTGCCACGGTTCCCAGTGCGGCTTTTGCACGCCCGGCTTCGTCATGTCCTTGTGGGGCATGTATCTGGAGAAAAACGGCGCCACGCCCACGCGCTGCGAAATCGACGATACGCTGTCGGGCAACCTGTGCCGCTGCACGGGCTACCGGCCCATCATCGACGCGGCCAGGCGCATGGTCGAATTGCCGCCCGTCGCGTTTGACCGCGATGCGCTGGCGCAGCAATTACGGGCGCTGCAGCGCGGCAGCCTGAGCACCTATGAACATGGCGGCCAGCACTTTCATGCGCCGCGCAGCATCGATGAACTGGTGACACTGCGCGCGGAAAAACCGCAAGCCTGCCTGCTGGCCGGTTCCACCGATATCGGCCTGTGGGTCACCAAGCAGCTGCGTGACCTGGGCGATATCATTTACCTCGGCAACGTGGCGGCCCTGAAAAGCATTGCCGTGGACGGGGGCAAGCTGCACATCGGCGCCGGTGCCAGCCTCAACGATGCCTACGCTGCATTGTGCCAGCATTACCCGAAGGAATTGTCGGAACTGTGGCAGCGTTTTGCTTCCTTACCGATCCGTAACGCGGGCACCCTGGGCGGCAATGTGGCCAATGGCTCGCCCATCGGCGACTCGATGCCGTGGCTGATCGCGCTGGGCAGCGAGATCGTGCTGCGCGGTCCTGCCGGCCAGCGGATCATGCCGCTGGAAGACTTTTATCTTGGCTATCAAAAGAAGGATCTGCAGCCCGGTGAATTCGTCGAAGCCGTGCGCGTGCCCTTACCCCGTGCCGATGTGCATTTCCGCACGTATAAACTGGCCAAGCGTTTCGACCAGGATATCTCGGCCGTGTGTGCCGCGTTTGCCTTTGAGCTCGACGGCGAACGCATTCTTGATGCGCGCATCGCCTTTGGCGGCATGGCGGCCACGCCCCAGCGCGCTGCGCAGACGGAAGCGTTTTTGCGCGGACAGGCATGGAGTGAGGAAAATCTGACTATCGCCATGGGCCTGCTGGCCGACGATTACGCGCCCCTGTCGGACATGCGCGCGTCGAACACCTATCGCATGACGACGGCGCAAAACCTGCTGCGCCGCTTCTGGCTGGAAACACGTCCCGCTGCGCCTTTGCTGCGCACCGACGTCAACGCCTACGCTTGCCGCGCCTGAAAGGACCAGCATGAACCATCCTGCCACGCCTGAACTGCAAGCGGCCGCCTGGGCTGCCGTGGGCAAGCCCAGGCCCCACGAATCGGCGCAATTGCATGTGCTGGGGCAAGCCACGTACACGGACGACATTGCGGAACTGCAAGGCACCTTGCACGCGGCGCTGGGCCTGTCGCAAAAGCCCCATGCACGCATCACGGCCATGGATCTATCTGCCGTGCGCGCCGCCACCGGTGTCACCGCCGTCTACACGGCGCAGGACATTCCCGGCACCAACGATTGCGGTCCCATTATCCACGACGATCCCATCTTGGCGCTTGATCTGGTGCAATACGTGGGCCAGCCCATCTTCATCGTGGTAGCCGATACGCACGATCACGCGCGCCGTGCCGCCTGCCTGGCGCAAGTGAGCTATGACGAATTGCCCGCGATCATGACACCGCAGGCGGCCAAGGCGGCACAATCGTATGTGCTGCCGCCTATGCAGCTAACGCGCGGTAATTACCAGGCTGCATTCGAGAAGGCGCCGCACGTGGTCAAGGGCCAGCTGTATGTGGGCGGACAGGAGCAGTTTTATCTGGAAGGACAGATTTCCTACGCCATCCCGAAGGAAGCGCAAGGCATGCTGGTACTGTGTTCGACGCAGCACCCCAGCGAAATGCAGCACGTGGTGGCGCATGCGCTGGGCGTGCATTCGCACAACATCACCGTCGAATGCCGGCGCATGGGCGGCGGTTTCGGCGGCAAGGAGTCGCAGTCGGCCCTGTGGGCGGCAGCCTCGGCCATCGCGGCGGCCAAGCTGAAACGCCCCGTCAAACTGCGCGCCGACCGCGACGACGACATGCTGGTGACGGGCAAGCGCCACTGTTTTTATTACGAATACGAGGTCGGCTATGACGACGAGGGCCGGATACTTGCCGCCAAGGTCGACATGACCACGCGCGCCGGCTATTCGGCCGACTTGTCCGGCCCCGTCGCCACGCGCGCCGTTTGTCACTTCGACAACACTTATTATTTGTCCGACGTGGATATCCGCGCCGCCTGCGGCAAGACGAATACCCAGTCGAACACGGCTTTCCGGGGCTTTGGCGGCCCGCAGGGCGCCATTGCCATCGAGTATGTCATCGATGAAATCGCCCGTCATTTACAACGCGATGCGCTCGATATCCGCCTGCTCAATTTCTATGGCCGCAACGATGGGGAAGGGCGCAACGTCACGCCGTACGGGCAAAAAATCGTCGACAACGTTATCCATGAGCTCGTTGCCGAACTGGAAGCGAGCAGCGATTACCGCGCGCGCCGCCGCGCCATCGATGCCTACAATGAGGCCAGCCCCATCCTGAAGAAGGGACTGGCCTTCACGCCCCTGAAATTCGGCATCGCCTTCAACGTCACGCATCTGAACCAGGCCGGCGCCCTCGTGCACGTATACGTGGATGGCTCCGTGCTGGTTAACCATGGCGGCACGGAAATGGGGCAGGGCATCAATACCAAGGTGATGCAGGTGGTGGCGCACGAGCTGGGCCTGGACCTGGAGCGGGTACGGGCCACGGCCACCGATACCAGCAAGGTGGCGAACACGTCGGCCACGGCAGCGTCCACGGGCGCGGACCTGAACGGCAAGGCGGCGCAGGATGCGGCGCGGCAGATCCGTGAACGTCTGGCCGATTACGCGGTCAAACTGTACGGCGGCGAGGTGGCTTGCGTGCGCTTCTTTGACAATCACATCCATGTGAATGGTCACATCGTCGCGTTTGCCGAACTGGTGCAGAAAGCGTATCTGGCGCGGGTGCAATTGTGGTCGGATGGCTTCTATGCCACGCCGGGGCTGTCGTGGGACGCGAAGACGATGACGGGCCATCCGTTTTCGTATTACGCCTATGGCGCGGCCGTGGCCGAAGTCGTGGTCGATACCTTGACGGGAGAATGGAAGCTGCTGCGCGCGGACGCCTTGTACGATGCAGGGCAATCACTGAATCCTGCCATTGATCTGGGTCAAGTGGAAGGCGCATTTATCCAGGGTATGGGCTGGCTGACGACGGAGCAGCTGTGGTGGAATGCGGCGGGCAAGCTGATGACGCACGCGCCTTCGACGTACAAGATTCCCGGCATTTCCGATTGCCCGGAAGATTTTCGCGTCAAGCTGTTCCAGAACCGCAATGTGGAAGACAGTATCCACCGCTCGAAAGCCGTGGGCGAGCCGCCGCTGCTGCTGCCGTTTTCCGTGTTCTTTGCCATCCGCGACGCCATTTCCAGCGTGGGCCATCACGCCGTCCAGCCACCGCTGAATGCGCCGGCCACCAGCGAGGAAATCCTCAAGGCGGTGATGGCCGTGCAAGCGGCCGGTACCGCCGCCTAGGGGACGATGATGAGCGACTGGCTGACGGCAATCGACAGTGACACGCAGGCCTCCGTGCTGGTGACGGTCGCGCTCGTGGAAGGCTCGGGACCGCGCGAGGCGGGGGCGAAGATGCGCGTCACCCTCGATGGCCAGGCCGACACCATCGGCGGCGGCCACCTGGAGTTGCGCGCCGTGGAAATCGCCAAGACCATGCTGGTCACGGGCGACACGCGCGTGCGGATCGAGCGCTTTGCGCTGGGGCCCAGCCTGGGCCAGTGCTGCGGCGGCGTCGTCTGGCTGGCGTTCGAGCCTGTCGATGCCAGCCTGGCGGCCGTGTTGTCCGCCCTGCGCGAACGGCGCCAGCAAGACAGCTGGAGACTGACGGCGCTCGACGGTGCGGCGGCGACGGTATTGTTCGATGCGTCAGGCAGGCTGGTCGCCGGCACGGGCGAGCCGGCCCCCGATACGTTTTCTCTCGAGCGCGGCACGCATGTGGCGCAGGGCAGGGATGGGCGGCGCTGGCTGATCGACCCTTGCCTGGCGCCGCGCGCCCATTTGACCCTGTTTGGCGCCGGCCACGTGGGCGCCGCCATCGTGCGCGCCCTGGCGCACTTGCCCTGCAACGTGACCTGGGTCGATGAACGGGAAGACATGTTTCCCGCCCACATGCCCGATAATGTGCGCATCGCCGCCACCGACACGCCGGAGGAATTTGTTGCCATGGCGCCGCCGGGCGGCAGCTTCCTCGTCATGACGCATAGCCATGCGCTGGATCAACGCCTGACGGAAGCGATCATGGGGCGCGAGGATGCGGGCTGGTTCGGTCTGATCGGTTCGCAGACGAAACGCAAGCAATTCGAGCACCGCCTGCAGGCGCGCGGCGTGCCGGACGAGCGCATTGCCGCCATGGTGTGTCCGATCGGCATGCCTGGCATCCGCAGCAAGGTGCCGGCCGTGATCGCCGCCTCCGTTGCCTGTCAATTACTCATGGTGTGGGAGGAGGCCGCCAGCGCGGCCCTGGCCGCACCGCTGCGGCTGGTCACTGCCAGCGCGCCGCCGCGACGCAAGCAGCGCGCGGTCATTCATCCTTTATAGAAAGACGTCATGCCGATTGTTCCTGCCACCTTGCAAGCCTACCGTGCCAGCTTGCTGCACTTCCACGCCGATCCCGCCTTCAGCGAGCAAGCCCATGCCTGGCATGCGGATGGTTTGCTGATCGTCGCCGATGGCAAGGTCGTGGCAGCGGGTGGTTACGCGCAGCTGCAACCGACTTTACCGCTTGGCACGCAGATCGTCGATTACCGGGGCAAGCTGATCGTGCCGGGCTTTATCGATACCCACCTGCATTTCCCGCAGACGGAAATGATCGCTTCGCCCGCGCCCGGCTTGCTGCCGTGGCTGGAAACCTATACCTTCCCCACCGAGCGGGCGTTCGAGGATCCGGCGCATGCGCGCAATGTGGCCGAGTTCTTCCTCGATGAATTGCTGCGCTGCGGCACCACGACGGCCATGGTGTATGGCAGCGTGCATCCGCAATCGGTCGATGCCTTCTTTGGCGCCAGCGAGGCGCGCGGCTTGCGCATGGTGGCGGGCAAGGTCATGATGGACCGCAACTGCCCCGAGTTCCTGCGCGACACGGCCGAGTCCGGCGCACGCGAAAGCGAAGAGCTGATCCGGCGCTGGCATAAGCACGGCCGCTCGCTGTATGCGATCACGCCCCGCTTCGTGCCGACGTCGACGAATGAACAGATGCACTTGGCGGGCGAGCTGGCGTGCGCCTATCCGGATACCTATCTGCAGACCCACGTGTCGGAAAACGAGGATGAATGCCGCTGGGTGCGCGAACTGCATCCGCAGGCGCGCAGCTACCTCGATGTGTACGACGGGTACGGCATGCTGCGCCCGCGCGCCATGTTCGGCCACTGCATCTGGCTCGATGAGCGCGACCGCGCGCGCATGGCGGAGACGTCTTCGGCGGCCGCTGTTTGTCCTACGTCAAACCTGTTCCTCGGTAGCGGCCTGTTCGATTTCGAGCGGGCCGATGCGGCGCGCGTGCTGCTGTCGCTGGCGACGGACGTGGGGGGCGGCACCTCGTTCTCGATGTTGCAAACCATGAACGAAGCCTATAAAGTAGCACGCTTGAAAGGCAGCTATCTGCCCGCCTTGCGCATGTTTTACCTGGCGACCCTGGGCGCCGCGCGCGCCATGCAGCTGGAAGGCATTCTGGGCAATTTCACGGCGGGCACGGAAGCCGATTTCATCGTGCTCGACAAGCAATCCACGCCGCTGCTGGAGCGCCGCACGGCCGCTTGCCAGAGCCTGGAGGAATTGCTGTTTGCCTTTGCGCTGCTGGGGGATGATCGCGCCGTGGCCGCCACCTATTCGGGCGGACGATGCGTGCATGTGCGGGGGCAGGGCTGACCTACCCGTTGTTTAACATGAATCACCCTGAGCGAGAACGCGTATGCAAAAGAAACTCACTGGCCTGGCGCTTGCCGCCGCGCTGACACTGGCCACAACGGCGCATGCCGCCAGCCCGTCGTCGAATGAAGCGGCCACCGCGCGCCATTTCGCTGCCTTGGTTGCTGGTAACCAGCCCAGGACTGCCGAGTTGAGCCTGTTCTTTTCCATGATGCCCAAGGGCGGCGACTTGCATCACCATTACTCGGGTGCCATCTACGCCGAGCAATTCCTCGACTGGGTCGACAAGGAAAACTATTGCGTCAACAAGACGACCTACCGCATCGAGAGCAACAAGGATGTCGTCGCGGCCGAGCGCGCCAAGCCGGCCGGCCAGCGCAGCTGCCTGTCGTCCACGGAAGTGTTTGCCGATGCGGGCCTGTATGCAGAGTTGCTGCAGCGCTGGTCGACCAAGGATTTCTACAACCACGGCGCCATCCAGACGCCGCCCGACCGTACCTTCTTCGATACCTTCGGCTACTTCGGCCCCGTCGCCTCGACGAATACGGCCGATGGCCTGAAAACCCTGAAGCAGCGCGCCATCGCGGAAAACCTGAGTTATATCGAAACGATTTTCGAATTGTCGCCGTTCGTGCAGAACGCGCAGTTCGACCAGCAGGTGCTGGCACCGGGCTTGCCGCCGGCCGCCTTGCAAGCCGTGCTGGCCAACTGGACGCAAAGTCTCGAGCAAGATGCCAGCTTCCAGAAAAGCATCACGGCCTATAACGACAACGTCAACAGCAGCAGCGCCGGCATCGACGATGCGAACTTCACCATGCGCTACCAGGCGTACGTGCTGCGTTTTCTGTCGCCATCGCAAGTGTTTTCGTCCATGGTGGCGGCCTTCAAGGCGGCCAGCCTGAATCCGCTGGTAGTGGGCGTCAACATCGTGGGCCAGGAAAGCGTCAACGTCTCCATGCGCGATTACAGCCTGCACATGGAAATGTTCAAGTTCCTCAAGACGAAATATCCGAACGTCAAGATTGCCCTGCACGCGGGCGAGCTGGCGCTGGGCATGGTGCCGCCGGAAGGCATGGCCTTCCATATCGCCGAAGCCGTCGATGTGGCGGGCGCCGACCGTATCGGCCACGGCATGGATATCGCCTACGAACACAATGCCCTGGCGACGATGCAGAAGATGCGCGAGCGGGGCATTCCCGTGGAAGTGAACCTGACCAGCAATGACTATATTCTCGGCGTCAAGGGTCAGGCCCATCCGATCACCCTGTACCGCAAGTATGGCGTGCCGTTCGTGATCTCCACCGATGACGCCGGCGTGTCGCGCAATACACTGTCAAATGAATATGTCCTGTTTGCCAGCCAGTACAAGACCGATTATGCGGAATTGAAAAAACTGTCCTACAACAGCCTGCGCTATTCCTTCCTGGCCGAGGCGGATAAACAACGTTTGCTGAAGGCACTCGATGCCCGTTTCGCCCGCTTCGAAGCGCAAATTGCCGCCGCCGACAAGGCCGGCAAGGGCAATAAACCATAAGTTGCGCGACGTTTGCAACTGATGTTCTCATGACGGCCGGATCTGCCGGCCGCTTTCCATTTTCCCTTCCACTCCCCACGCTGTTTTTTTGTTAATTTTTGTGGCGGCCATGCGACACAATTAACGTCAGATGCACGACTTTATCCAATTTCGTGGATGAATCAATTTCAAGTACATATTGCTCATTTATAATCTCGCGCCATAAGCCCGGACGCTGCCAGCACGATATCAATCCAGCTGCCTACACCATGCTATTTATATTTTAAATGTATAAATATGTAAAAAAAAACGTATTTGTCATCCTTTTTTTGATGATGCATAGTGGGATGAATGTGATAGTAAAAAGTCACAATTCATATGGCTGATATCGTATGAAGATGGGTATTTGCAGTAAATAACGGTGAGATGAAGAGTGAAACGAACAGTCATGCGGCTAAATGACGACATTCCCCGATATCTTGCCGCGGTGTCACAGTCTTGAAATATTTAACAATTACACTCGCGGCTTGCCATGTTGGCCGGCGCGGCATGTCGGGTAAATGACACAGGTGCTAGCGCCCTGGGTCGTGCGGCCAGGAAACTTCGGTTTCCGTCGTTATTGCTTGAATCTTCATTGGCTGTGATGTGTGGAAAGGCGTTTGTGATGGTCTTGTCAGGACCAGTAGCCAGTCCAGCCGGCATAACAGTTGCAGCATCGTAAAGAGGAGATCTTGAGTTTGTGTTGCTGTGCGGCGCAGCCGGACGGTGGGGCAATCCAGGATTTTCAAAAATAATAGTCTTTTCTGGGGTTAAAGATGATCAATCACAAACGACTTCGGCTAACGCAAATCGCGTTCAGCCTGTCTATTGCACTGGCGGCGGTACCATCGTTCGCACAGAACACTACCTCGGCCATTAGCGGACGCATCTCGTCCAATGATGGTCGCCCTGCAGCTGGCGCTCAAGTCAACATCGTTCACGTTGAATCGGGTTCGTCCAGCAATGTGACCACCGATTCAGAAGGCCGTTACGTTGCGCGTGGCTTGCGCGCTGGCGGTCCCTACACCATCACCATCACCAAGAACGGTGAAGTGGAAAAACGTGAAGGCGTCTACATCCAGCTGGCGGAAACGGCCAGCGTCGATGCGACTCTGGGCGCGCCGATGCAAGTGGTGAATGTCAGCACCAATGCCATCCGCAATCAGGTCTTTAACCGCAACAACATGGGTGCTGGTACCAATATCAGCCCGACCGAACTGGCTACCCAGGCTTCGATCTCGCGCAGCCTGCAAGACTACGCCCGCGCCGACCCGCGCCTGTCGCAAACCGACAAGGAACGCGGCGAAATTTCCGTGGCCGGCCAGAACTCGCGCTACAACTCGATGACGATTGACGGCGTGGCCGTGAATGACACCTTCGGTCTGGAAGCGTCCGGTACGGCAACGGGCAAGCAGCCGATCTCGATCGAAGCAATCCAGTCGGTGCAGGTGAACGTCGCTAACTATGACGTAACGCAAAAAGGCTACACCGGCGCCAACATTAACGCCGTGACCAAGTCCGGTACCAACAAGGTCAAGGGCAGCGTTTATTACGTCTTCCGGAATGACACCATGTCCGGCGACCGTTACAACAGCTCCGACGACACCTACAGCGCGCCGCCGAAATCGAAGGACACCACCAAGGGGATCACCCTGGGCGGTCCGCTGATCGAAGACAAGCTGTTTTTGTTTGCTAACTACGAAGAAACCAAGAGCTCGCGCGGCGCTCCGGCCTTCGGTCCGATCGGCAGCGCGCAGACCAACGTTGCTATTACGCAATCGGCTATCGATAGTGCCGTCTCCATCGCCAAGGACAAATATGGTATGGATATCGGCACCTCGGCTGTACCTAGCGGCTCGGCATTCACGGCCAAGGAAAAGCTGCTGAAACTGGACTGGAACTTGACTGATACCCAGCGCATGATGCTGCGTTACGCCAAGACCGAACAGTCCGAGCCGATCTACACGGGTTTCTCCGCGACGGGCCTGTCGCTGAGCTCGTACTGGTACGCCCAAGAGAAAAGCCTGGAGACGCTGGTTGGCCAGTGGACGGCCGAGTGGACGCCAACTTTCTCCACTGAAGTAAAAGTGTCGTCGCGTGAATATGACAGCGTGCCGAAAAACAATGCCTACCTGCCAGCCATGGGCCTGCAATTCACGGGCGCGCTGCCAGCCGGCGCACCGGCTGGCCTCGCCACCGGCAGCCGTTACCTGAATTTTGGTACGGAACAGAGCCGCCAGAAAAACGTACTGGGCACCAAGACCAAAGATTTCTACGCGGCCGGTACCTGGGCGCTGGGCGATCATGAAGTCAAGTTCGGTACCGATTTCAGCAAGAATGACGTCTATAACGCCTTCCTGCAAAACGTCAACGGTAACTATACTTTCGGTTGCATCAACAGCAGCGCAGCCGTGACCTATTCGTTTGGCGCAATCAATTGCGGTACCGCTACGGCGGCGCAACTGCAAGCTGCCGTACTGGAAAACTTCAGCCGCGGCCGTCCTAGCTCGTACTCCTACCAGGTGGCGCAGCCTGGCCGCACGCTGAACGATGCGATCGCGACGTTCTCGCTGAAAAACATCGGCCTGTTCGTGCAAGACAGCTGGGACGTCAGCAAGCAGCTGACGGTCATGGCCGGTTTGCGTATCGATGGCACCCGCATCGGTGAAAAGCCGCTCTACAATGCATTGGCTGCCCAGCCAACGGTAGCACGCACGACGCCAACGGGCCGTCAAACGGGCGGTTTCGGTATCGACAACTCGCACACCATTGATGGCGAGAACCTGTACCAGCCACGCGTTGGCTTCAACTACAAGCTCGATTCGGCACGTCCGACGCAGTTCCGCGGCGGTTTCGGCCTGTTCCAGGGCGCGGCAGCGAGCGTATGGCTGGGTAATCCTTACCAAAATACCGGTCTGGTCACCCAAAACATCACGTGCACCTCCTCGGCTGGCACGTGCCCGACGACCGATGGTTTCTTCAATCCTGATCCAACCAAGCAGCCTAGCAACCTGAGCGCTGTTGTGCCAGCCATGAAGGTCGATGCCCTGAGCACGGACCTGGCGCAGCCATCCGTATGGAAAGCCAACCTGGCGTTCGAACATGAGTTGCCATGGATGGGTCTGATTGTTGGCGCTGAATACCTGCGCTTGCAAACCAAGAACTCGATTTACTATGAAGAGCTGAATCTGGGTGAGCCAACGGCTTTCGGTAGCGATGGCCGTCCAATGTACTACGGCCCGAACGCCTACAAGACCTCGTGCTGGAATGCGACGGGTGGTCTGATCGGTGGTGCGAGTTGCAGCGCGTTGACGAAAGCTGGCAGCAATGCCGCCTTCGGCCAGGTACTGATCGCCAAGAACACCGACAAGGGCGAGTCGAACGTGCTGACCCTGTCGTTGCGCAGCCCGCTGCGCGAAGGCCTGTCGTGGGGTACGTCGTACACGTACAGCGACGCCACGGAAGTGTCGCCATTGACGTCGTCGACCTCGAGCTCGAACTGGGGCGGCCGTGCCGTCTTCAATCCGAACGAGAACGTTGCGTCGAACTCGAACTACATGGTCAAGGACCGCTTCACGGCCAACGTCAACTGGCAAAAACGCTTCTTCGGCGAATACAAGACCACGTTCGGTCTGTTCTATGAAGGTCGCAGCGGCAAGCCATACAGCTGGACCATCAACAATGACTTGAACGGTGACGGTCTGGCCGGCAACGACTTGATGTACATTCCTAAAGCGCCAGGTTCGGGTGAGGTCGTGTTTGCCGGCGCCACGCCAGCGGCACGTGCTGCCAACGAAGCAGCGTTCTGGAGCGTCGTCAATGCGAACGGCGACCTGCGTAAAGCCAAGGGCAGCGTGATTGGCCGTAACGAAAGCTTTGCACCATGGACCAACAGCTTCGACGTGCGTCTGAGCCAGGAAGTCCCAGGCTTCTTCAAGGGTAACAAGGGTATCTTCACCTTCGACATCTTGAACGTTGGCAACATGATTAACCGTAAATGGGGCCGTATCAATGAAGTGGCCTTCCAGTCGGCAGGTGGCCAGGTACGCAGCTTCGTCGATTACGTGGGTATGGAAAACGGCAAGTATGTTTATAACACCCGTCCTGTGGTGGAAAGCCTGGAAACGCGTCAAGCCAAAGGCGAATCGCAATGGGCACTGCAAGCGACGATCAAGTACGAATTCTAATTTCGTAGTTGCCTCGTAGCTTGGCAAGTAAAAAACGGCTGGTGGCAACACCAGCCGTTTTTTTTATACACCAGATGGTTTACTCTTCCTCTTTTTGACAAATATCACTCCATGGCTCACTTTTTACGCACTCCGGTCGCCAGCGCGGCTCTGATCCTGTCCCTGTCCGCCTGCAGCAATTTTGTTCCCGCGCCGCAGCTGGCGCGCAGCGGCCCGATTGAAGTGAACCTGGTTGCCCTGAACGATTTTCACGGCAACCTCGACCGCAGCAAATTTACCTACACGAGCGTTGCCAGCGGCGAGCGCAAGACGGTGCAGGCGGGCGGCATCGATACCCTGTCCGGCGCGCTGACGGCGTGGCGCCGCGAAGATGCGCAGCTGATCTTTGTCGGCAATGGCGACCTGGTCGGCGCCAGTCCCGCCATGTCGGCGTTGTGGGCGGATGAACCGAGCATCGTGGCCATGAACATGCTGGGCATGAAGGCCAGTTCCGTCGGTAACCATGAATTTGACCAGGGCAAGGCGGAATTGCTGCGCCAGCAGCGCGGCGGCTGCGAATCGTCGCGCGCCGACAAGGCGTGCAAGTTCACGCCCGATTTCAAGGGCGCCAGCTACACCTATATGGCCGCCAACGTGATCGACACGCAGACGGGCAAATCCCTGCTGCCGGCCTACCGCATCGAAGAAGCGCATGGCGTCAAGGTGGGCCTGATCGGCGCCGTGCTGAAAGATACACCGTCCGTGGTGACGGCGGCCGGCATTGCCGGCCTGCAGTTTGGCGATGAGGCCGACGCCATCAACGCCACCCTGCCGCAACTGCGCGCGCAGGGCGTGGGCGTGTTCGTCGTGCTGCTGCACCAGGGGGGCGAGACGGTAGAGGCCGTCGACCAGCCCGACTGCAGCCACCTGAAGGGCGAAGTGGTCGACGTGGTCAAGCGCCTCGATCCCGCCATTCAACTGGTCATCAGTGGCCACTCACACCAGGGTTATCTGTGCCGCGTCGACGGCCGCCTGGTGACGCAAGCACAGATGGGTGGACACATGTTGACGCGCATCAAGCTCAAGGTCGATCCTGTGAAGAATGCCGTCATGGACGCCAGCGCGCAAAACGTCGTCATGTTGCCTGGCATGTATGAGCCGGACCCGGCCGTGGCAGCCTACCTGGAATCGGTGAAGCAGCGCAGCGTGGCCGAACTGTCGCGCCCGGTGGCCGCCATCGCTGTGCCGAACGTGGGCCGCAGCACCAAGGGCAGCGGCGCTTCCCCGCTGGGCGACCTGGTGGCCGACAGCACCCTGTTCGGCGCGCGCGCTGCCGGCGCGCAAATCGGCCTGATGAACAATGGCGGCATCCGCAAGGACCTGGAAGCGGGCGCCGACCTGATGACGAACGTGGGGCAGAACCAGGCCGTCGTACCGTTCGGCAATACGCTGATCGTCGTGAGCCTGTCCGGTGCGCAAATTCGTGCCCTGCTGGAGCAGCAATGGCCGGGCGCGGAAGCGGAAGAGGGTAATTTGCTGCAAGTGTCCGAAGGTTTTACGTATCGCTGGGACAGCACCCGCCCGCAAGGTCAGCGCGTGCTGCCGGGCAGCATCATGCTCGATGGCAAGGTCATTGATGATAATCAACAATACCGTGTCGCCGCCAACAGTTTTCTCGCCGGCGGCGGCGACCGCTTTACCGTGCTGGCGGCCGGCACGCGCCGCCTCGACACGGGCGTGCGCGACATCGACGCCTTCAGCAATTACCTGATCGCCCGCGCGCGCGCCGGCAAGCCGGCTGGCAGCGCCACGGCGGCGGGCCGTATCGTGCGCGTCAAGTAACTTTACAAGGAAAAACCATGCGTCGCTTATTTGTTTCCCTTCTTCTGTCCAGCCTGTTCGCGGGCAGCGCCCACGCCGATTTCACGATTCCCGGCTTTGAACTCGTGCACACCTCGCCCGTGGAAACCACCCTGACCAATCCCGACTTGCGCGAGCCTGTTGCCGTGTGGACGGAATTGTTCGATGCGGCCAAGAAAGAGATCGTCATCGCCCAGTTCTACGCCGTCAGTAAGCCGGGCACGGCCTTTGAAAAGGTGCTGGCCAGCCTGACGGCCGCCGGCCAGCGCGGCGTGAAGATCCGCTTCCTGCTGGACCAGAAGGGCGTGGGCCTGTCGGAAGCGGCCACCATCGCGCAGATCAAGGCGATTCCCAACCTGGACTTGCGCCTCATCGATTTCAACAAGATCACGGGCAACGGCATCGTGCATGCGAAATACCTGGCTGTCGATGGCCAGGTGGCGTACATCGGCAGCCAGAATTTCGACTGGCGTTCCTTCGAGCACATCCATGAAACGGGCTTGAAGATCACGGAGGCGGCCATGGTCAGCCAGGTGCAAGCCATCTTCGAGCAGGATTGGCAAGCCCAAGCGTTGACGGCGCAGGGCAGCCGCGCCACGGTGCTCAACAGCAAGGTGGTGCCGGCCAACTATGCGCAAAACGCTTTCCTGCTGGCCAGCCCGAATGCATACAACCCGGCTGGCGTGGGCGACTCGGAAACGGGCTTGCCCGCCTTGCTGGCGGAAGCGAAAAGCGAAGTGCGCATCCAGCTGCTCGATTACGCGCCGTTGTCGTATGGCCCGAACCGCACGCGGCCGTACTACGCCGTGATCGACAACGCCGTGCGCACGGCGGCCCAGCGGGGCGTGAAGATCAAGCTGATGGTGTCCGCCTGGAACACGGAAGCGCCCGCCATTGCCTATCTGAAAAGCCTGGCCCTCGTGCCGAACGTGGAAATCCGCATCGTCACCTTGCCCACGGCATCGACGGGCTTCATTCCCTTCGCGCGCGTGATCCACAGCAAGACCATGAGCATCGATGGCAAGCTGGCCTGGGTCGGCACGAGCAACTGGGCGGGCGGCTATTTTGACCTGTCGCGCAACCTGGAAGTGGTGCTGCGCAACGATGCCATGGCGCAGCGTATTGCCGCGTTGCATGAGCAGACGTGGAGCTCGGCGTATGCCCAGCCCATCGATATCAACAAGCAATATCCCAAACCGGCCAAGGCAGCGCCGCAAGGCAAGGAGTGAATATGAAGAAATTATTGACCGTGCTGGCGCTGGGCGCCGCTTTTGCTTCCGGCAATGTTTTGGCATGGGGCAATGACGGCCATCGGGCCGTGGGCGCCATCGCCGATCAGTTGCTCAAGGGCAGCGCCGCCCAGGCGCAGATTGCGGCCCTGCTGTTGCCGGGCGAAAGCCTGGAAAAGATCGCCAACTGGCCCGATTGCGTGAAAGGCACGTATTGCGGTCCGCAATCGCCGGAAATGCTGGCCTACGTGGCAGCCAATCCCAAGCACAGCGAATATCACTACACGGATATTCCCTTCCAGAATGCGCATTACCATGACCACGACGTGGGCAGCGCGGATGACGATATCGTGCAGACACTGAAGCAGGCGATTCTGGTGCTGCAAGGCAAGGACGACGCGGCCAGCAATCCGCACCAGTTCACCAAGCGCCAGGCCTTGATCCTGATCACTCACCTGGTGGGCGACATCCACCAGCCGCTGCACGTGGGCGCCGCCTACGTGGGCAAGGATGGCAGCTTTGTCGTGCCCGCCACCCAGGCACAGATCGACGGCATGGCCATTTTCGACGCGCGCGGCGGCAACAACCTGCTGCTCGATGATGCCCGGATGACGGCACTGTCGAGCGCCGTGATTCCCGCGCCGCTGCCGGCCGACGAGGGAGAAACGAAAGCGCCCGCCTATCCGAAGTCGCCCACCAAGCCATTGCATTCGTACTGGGACAGCACGGTGGTCGATTACGCCATGCGCCGCCTGAGCACGCGCACGCCGCAGCAGTTCGCCAGGACCGTGATTGCCAGCCAGCCTGCCGTGAGCGGCAATAGCGGCGATCCCGTCACCTGGCCATATCAGTGGGCCGATGCCTCGCTGGCGGCCTCGAAGGTGGCTTACGCGGACGTGGTCGCCGGCCCCGCCACGCAGCAGACCAGCCGCAAGGGCGAGGTCTACAACGTGTGGGCCTTGACGGTGCCGGACAATTATCCCGTGCCCAGCTCGGCGCTGGCGAAGCAGCAGCTGATCGAGGGGGGCTATCACCTGGCGGCCCTGTTGCAGGCCATCTGGCCGCAATAATCAGTGACAGTTGAAAGCGGCCTGCGGGCCGCTTTTTTCATGCCAGGGTCACGCTGATGCCCATGTCGCGATACGGTGCCACGAGCGCGTCCTCCACGTCGCGGTGCACGACGATATCGTTGACCTGGCTCAAGGGCGCGATCTGGAACGGCGATGCCGTATGCAGTTTTTCCGGCGAGGCCAGCACGATGGTGCGGGCGGATGCGTCGCTCAGGGCCCGCTTGACGCACGCTTCCTCGTAGTCGCCCGTGGTGATGCCCGCTTGCGGGTGCAGGCTGGCCACGCCCATGAAATACAGGTCGGCGCGGATGCGGCCGATGGCTTCCACGGTGGCCGCGCCGACGCCCACGATCGAGTGCTTGTACAGGCGCCCGCCCAGCATCAATACCTCGATGCCGGGGTGATTGACCAGCTCGACGGCAATGCTCGGACTGTGCGTGACGACGGTGGCGCGCAATTCCCGCGGCAGCTGGCGCGCCAGCTGCACGGCCGTCGTGCCGCCATCGATGAACACCACTTGCCCCGTTTGGACCATCGCCGCCGCCGCGCGGCCGATGGCGGGCTTGGCTTGCGGTGAAATCTGTTCGCGTCCGGCAAACGGCGCCAGTGCGGGAGAACGGGGCAGCAAGGGCAGGGCGCCGCCGTGCACGCGCTCCAATAACCCCTCTTTCGCCAGTTCGCGCAGGTCGCGGCGTATCGTGTCTTCCGATAAGCCCAGGCTGTCGCTGACGGCCTTGGCGACGAGCTGGCCTTCGCGCTGCAGCAGCTCCAGCAGGTATTGCTTGCGTTGGTGTGTGAGCATGGATTTTCTTGTATTTTCTTGATATTGCATGAGTTTGCATGATAAAGTCGATCCACGCAAGCACAAGGAGACACGATGGGCGAAGACAATAGCCAACAGGAACGGGTGCGTATCCAGGGCGTGCAAACCCTGTCGCACGACTGGTACCTGCTGCAGAAGACGACGTTCGATTATCTGCGCCGTGACGGCCAATGGCAGACACAGACGCGGGAAACCTATGACCGCGGCGATGGCGCCACCATCTTGCTCTACAACAAGGCACGGCGCACGGTGATCCTGATCCGCCAGTTCCGCTTTCCCACGTTTCGCGCAGGCCACGACGGTTTCCTCATCGAGGCGGCTGCCGGCTTGCTGGAACAGGCGAGTGCGGAGCAGCGCATCCGCGCCGAGGTGGAAGAAGAGACGGGTTACGCCGTGGGCCAGGTGCACAAGGTATTCGAAGCCTTCATGAGTCCCGGCTCCGTGACGGAGCGCCTGCACTTCTTTGTCGCCGAATACGATCCCGCCAGCCGCATCGGCGATGGCGGCGGCCTGGCGCACGAGGGCGAGGATATCGAAGTGCTGGAACTGCCGCTGGCGCAGGCGCTGCGGATGGTGGACGACGGGCGCATCTGCGACGGCAAGACCATCATGCTGCTGCAGCATGCGCAGTTGCACTTGATGCCGCGCAAACGGGGGCTGCAGATACTGGTGGCTGGCCCGTATCGTTCCGGCACGGGCGACGATCCGGTCTTGATGGCGCGCAATGTGGCGGCCATGCAAGCCGTCTGCCTGCCCCTGTATGCAGCGGGGCACATGCCCGTGCTGGGGGAATGGCTGGCCTTGCCCATGCTGGCGCTGGCCGGCTCGACCCAGGTGGGCGACAGCGTGTATGACGCCCTGTTCCACGCGCATGCGGAGCGCCTGCTCAGCCATTGCGATGCGGTGCTGCGCATCGGTGGCGCGTCCCAGGGCGCCGACAGGATGGTGGCCGTGGCGCAAGAGCTTGGTTTACCCGTGTATTGCTCGCTGGACGAGATTGCGCAGGCGTAAGAAAAGCGAAGCCCGCGGGCTTCGCTTTTCTGATGCTGTCACAGTCTCTTAACGGGACTTCACAAAGGGGATGCCGATCGCTTTCGGTGCGACCGATTTGGCCATCAAGCCTGCCAGCACGATCACCGTGACGACGTACGGCACCATCTGGATCAGCGAGCCGGGGATGCGGCCGACGACGGGCAAGTCCACGCCTTCGATCTGGATCTGGATGGCGGCAAAGAAGCCGAACATCAAACAGCCCAGGAAGGTGTAGACGGGACGCCAGTTGCCGAAGACCATGGCCGTCAGGGCCAGGTAGCCGGCGCCAGCGGACATGTCGCGCAGGAAGAAGCCGCTTTGCACGATGGCCAGATACGCGCCCGAGAACGAGCACAGGATGCCGGCCACCAGCATGGCCAGGTAGCGCGTCGCTTCCACGCTCACGCCGGCCGAGTCGGCCGCATGGGGGTTTTCGCCGCAGGCGCGCAGGCGCAGGCCGAAGCGCGTGTGGTACAGCAGCCAGTGCACGAGCGGGATCAAGAGGAAGGCCACGTAGACGAGGATGGAATGGCCGCCGATCAGGTGGGCATACACCCAGCCGATGAAGGGGATGTGTTCCACGTATTGCGTGCCGGGCAAGACCACGTCGAACAGCCGCGCCGACCCCAGGTCGGGCGTGCGGCCGCCCTGCTGGAAGAAGAATTGCGCCAGCACAAACGTCAGTCCGCTCATGGCGATGTTGATCGCCATGCCGGCCACCAGCTGGTTGCCCTTTTGCGTGATGCTGACGTAGGCCTGCAGCAGGGCCAGGGCGACGCAGACGAGCATGCCGGCAGCCATGCCGTAGTACGGGTTTTGCGTCGTGTAGGCCACGGCGGCGGAAGCGAAGGCGCTGGCCAGGATCTTGCCTTCCAGGCCGATGTCGATCATGCCGCTGCGTTCGGCAAACAGGCCGGCCATGGCGGCGAAGATCAGGACGGGCGCATTGCGCACGGTCGATACCAGGATGCTGGCGAAATGAAAGTCGTCGAGTGTCATGGTTTAGCCTTTGGTGCGCTTGAGCAGGGCGGAAATGGCCGGCGCATAGAAGTTTTCCATCGCGCCGCAGAACAGGATGATCAAGCCCTGGATGAAGATGAAAGTTTCCGTCGGGATATTTGGTTTTTCCAGCGACAGGTCGAAGCCACCCTGGATCAGCGCGCCGAACAGCACGGCCGACAGGAAGATGCCGACCGGATGCTGGCGGCCCATCAGGGCGATGGCGATACCGATGAAGCCGGCGCCGCCCACAAAATTGAGCGACAGGTAATGCGTCGAGCCCATGATGGAGTTGACGGAACCCAAACCGGCCAGCGCGCCGGAGATCAGCATGACGATGATGATCATCTTGCTGATCGACACGCCCGCGTAGTGGGCCGCATGCTTGTTGAGGCCCGTGGCGCGCAGCTTGAAGCCCCACGACGAGCGCCATACCATCACGCCATAGATGACGAGCGCAGCAATTGCCAGCAGGAAACTGATGTTCAGCGGCGTGTCGCCCAAGGACGGGAACCAGGTGGAGAGGCGCGGCATTTCGCCGCTTTCCGCAAACACGCGGCTGGCCGTATTCTGCTCGCCTGGGGGAATCAGGTACTTCACGATGATGAAGTTCATCAGGCTGGCGGCGATGAAGTTGAACATGATGGTGGTGACGACGATGTGGCTGCCGCGCTTGGCTTGCAGGTAGCCGGGCAAAAAGCCCCACAGCGCGCCGAACAGGGCCGCGCCGATCATGGCCACCGGGATCAGGAGCCAGGCGGGCAGGGTCTGGTCGAAGGCCAGCATGGCCGCCGTCAGGCCCAGTCCGCCGATATACATCTGGCCTTCGGAACCGATATTGAACAGGCCCGCCTGCATGGCCACGGAGACCGACAGGCCCGTGAAAATGAAGGTACTGGCGTAGAACAGGGTGTAGCTCAAGCCTTCCGGATTGAGGATGGCGCTGTTGACGAGGATACCCAGCGATTCGCCCGGATCTTCGCCCAGCATATAAATGACCAGGGCTGCGACCAGCATGGCCGACAGCAGGTTTAACATGGGCATGACAAAGGCTGTCGCCCAGCGTGGCAAGTCGTTATTCATGATTTATGCATTCCCCCCATCAAGAGACCGATGCGGGTGGTATCGAATTCTTCAATTTTCAGTTCGCCGGTGATGCGTCCGCCGCACATGACCAGAATGCGGTCGGCCAGCGCCCGCACTTCTTCCAGTTCGACGGACACCAGCAGGATCGCCACGCCTGCGTCGCGCAGGGCCAGCAATTGCGTATGGATGCTTTCGATGGTGCCGATATCGACGCCGCGCGTGGGCTGGCCCACCAGCATCAGTTTCGGCTGCGCCAGCACTTCGCGCGCGATCACCACCTTTTGCTGGTTACCGCCCGACAATAAGCCGATGCGCAGGTCCGGATTGGCGGGGCGCACGTCGAAGGTTTTCAGCAATTCCGCGCAGCGCGCGCCGATGGCCTTGAAGTTGAACAAGCCCCAGCGGTTTTTCAGGCGGTCCTGGTAGCCGAGGATGGTGTTCTGCATGACGGAGAAATTCTTCACCACGCCATCGCGCAAGCGGTCTTCGGGAATGTGGGCGATGCCCAGTTCGCGGAAGGCCAGCGGCAAGCCGTCGGCATCATGGCGCTTGGCGAATGGCAAGTCTTTGTCCAGGAAGCGCAGCTTGCCCGACGTGGGCAAGCGCATGCCGGACAGGATTTCCAGCAGCTCGCTCTGGCCATTGCCCGAGACGCCCGCGATGGCGACGATCTCGCCGGCGCGCAGGTTGAAACCTATGTCGGCCAGCAATTTCACCTGCTGCTCGTCGGCCAGCTGCAGCCCGTCCACTTCCAGCACCGTGGCGCCGGGATTGTACGGTGCGCGGGGCAGATGGCTCTGGATGGGGCGGCCGACCATCATGTTGGCCAGCTCTTCCTTCGAGGTGCCGGCGGTCGCCACGGCGCCGACCACCGTGCCGCCGCGCATGACGGTGACGTTGTCGGTGATTTCCAGGATCTCCTGCAGCTTGTGCGTGATCAGGATGATGGTCTTGCCCTGTTCCTTGAACAGGCGCAGGATTTCAAACAGCGAGGCCGTTTCCTGGGCCGTCAGCACGGCCGTCGGCTCGTCGAGGATCAGGATGTTGGCGCTGCGGTAAATCTGCTTGAGGATTTCCACGCGCTGCTGGGCGCCCACGGACAGGTCCTCGATCTTCGCCAGCGGGTCGACGTCGAGGCGGTAGCGGGCGCAAATCTCGCGCAGCTGGGCTTCCGCTTCGGCGCGGTGGCTGGCCAAACGAAAACCGCCTTCCGTGCCCAGCATGATATTGTCGAGGACGGTGAAGTTCTCGACCAGCATGAAATGCTGGTGCACCATGCCAATGCCGAGGTTGATCGCTTCCTGGCTGTTGCGGATAGGCTGTACTTTTCCGTCGAGCAAGATTTCTCCGCCGTCGGCACGGTAATATCCGTACAGGATGCTCATCAAGGTCGATTTGCCGGCGCCGTTTTCCCCCACCAGGCCATGGATACTGCCCTTGGCGATGGAGAAGCTGACGTCGGCGTTCGCCTTCACATGCCCAAATTGCTTGGAAATGCTGCGAAATTCTACTGCTGGCTGCATAGGTTCATAACTGGATAGTTTCATGGAAACGCGCCGCGCGGGGACTGGCCCCGGCGGCGCGCTTAGTGATGAAGAGTGAGTTTAGACCGGGCAGCTGCTGCCGACGCGGTAATCGATCACTTTGATCTTGCCATCGATAATGTCTTTACGCGCACCCAACACGCGCTTTTCGATTTCCGGCGTGATCAGCTTGCGGTTGTTCGCGTCGAGCGCCCAGTCCACGCCGCCTTCTTTCAAGCCTTTATAGCTGACGCCGCCCTTCCAGGTGCCGTTCTTGACTTCCATGAAGCTGTCATAGACGGTGTTGTCGACGCGCTTGACCATCGAGGTCAGGATGCTGCCTGGATACAAATGGTTCTGGTTCGAATCGACGCCGATCGCCAGCTTGCCTTTTTCCTTGGCCATCTGCAGGGTGCCCATGCCGCTGCCGCCGGCAACGGCGAAGACGACGTCGACGCCGCGCTCGAATTGCGAGCGGGCCAGTTCGCCCCCCTTGGCCGGGTCATTCCAGGCGCCGGAGGTGGTGCCGACCATGTTTTGCGTGATTTCCGCCTTCGGATTGACGGCCTTGACGCCTTGCGCGTAGCCGCAGGCGAAGTTGCGGATCAGGGGAATATCGATGCCGCCGATGAAGCCGACTTTCTTGCTCTTGCTGGCCATGGCCGCCGCCACGCCCACCAGGTAGGAGCCTTCTTCTTCCTTGAAGACGACGGAATTGACGTTGCTGCCGGCAGCCTGGCCGTCGATCAGCACGAATTTCACGTTCGGGAATTCCTTGGCGACCTTTTGCACGGCTTGCGTTTGCGCAAAGCCGATGGCGGCGATCATGTCGAGTTTCTTGCGGGCCAGGCCGCGCATGACTTGCTCGGCTTGCGTATCGCTCGATGCCTGGACTTCGATGAAGGAAATGCCCGTGTCTTTTTTGAAGCGCGAGGCGCCTTCGAAAGCGGATTGGTTGAACGACTTGTCGAACTTGCCGCCCGCGTCATACACGACACCCAGTTTTGGGGTAGCCGCGGACGCTTGAGCAGTCAGGAATACGGCTGCGATCGTCAAACTAAATTGTGTAAGTTTCATGAATTGGCTCCTGGAAGATCGATATTGTATATTTTTTATAGGTGAAACATATAATTTGGGGCCGATTTAGCCTGTTTTTCATGCACGAGCTGATAGTTCCTTATCAACATTGCACTGTATTGCACAAGATCATGCACAAGATCATTGCTGGCCTTATATGCTTTTGTGTACACAGTGTGATGCTCATGCAACAGTCGCGCCCCGTCTCTTTTATATTTACAACATCGAATGGGGTGCCGGCGTGGGCCAGGATGCGCGTCAACAAGACGGGCAGGGCAGACACAGGACCGGCGCCATGATGGGCGTCCGAATCACTATGCATCATGCCAGATATGTATGACAAATACGTTTTTGTTTAACTATTTATATGAAAGCCATATAAATTAGCTGGATCAAGTCGCGCCACGCCAGGCCGCGCCACGCCAGGCCGGGCCACGCCAGGCCGGGCCGCGTCAGGCCGATGGGGGATTGAGGATATTCAGAAAGGCCCGCACCACGGGCGCGTCGTCGAGCGTGGTGTAGCTGATATACAGGTTGGCCGACGGCGGATTGGTCTTGATCGGCAGAAACACGACGCCGGGCCAGCCGATGCGGCTCGTCGTTTCCGGTACCAGGGTCACGCCCAGGCCGGCGCCCACCATGGCCAGCAGGGTTTGCGGTTCGCTCGCTTCCTGGAAGATCACGGGTTCGAAGCCCGCATTGATGCAACATTGCACGAGGTAGCGGGGAAACGCGGATTTATCGAGGTTCAAGGTGAGCATGGGTTCGTGGGCGATGTCGATCAGCTCGATGGCCGTGTTTTTCGCCAGCGGATGGTGTTCGTTGACGGCCACGCACACGTTTTCGCGGAAGCACAGTTCCTGGCGCAGATTGTCGTGGCGCAAGTCGTCGTCGTTCAGCCTGGGTTCGCGCCAGAAGCCCACATCGATCTGCTTGGCGCGCAAGGCTTCGTATTGCACCGTGGGACCGAGTTCGTGCAGGGTCCAGGTGACGCGCGGAAATTTGGTCTGGAATTCTTCCAGCAGGCTGGGGATGGGACCCCACATGGCCGAGCCCACGATGCCCACGCGCAAACGGCCTACTTCGCCGCGGTCGATCTGGCGGATGGTATCGATGGTCATGCGCATCTTGGCCAGTAGGTCGGCCGCCTCGTTCATCAGCGCCTTGCCCGCCACGGTCAGCTCGAAAGTGCGCGTGGTGCGCGCAAACAGGCGCACGCCCAGTTCGCTTTCCAGTTTCATGATCTGCTGGCTCAACGGCGGCTGCGAGATATGCAGGCGTTCGGCGGCGCGGCTGAAGCTTTTCTCCTCGGCAACGGCAAGAAAATACTTTAACTGTTTCAGATCGATGGACATGCTTTCCTTGGCGTTGCGTGTTGCTAGGCGATGGAACGGCGCGCGCGCAGCAAGGCGCGCGCGCTTTCTTTACAGCAGTCCTATTATCGTGCCACCACTGCCTGCATGGCAATGGCCAGTGCCGTGCCGACTTGCGCATTGTGCTTGACGAGGGCGATGTTCGTTGCCAGGCTGCGGCCATCCGTCAGCTGCTTGATGCGCGACAACAGGAATGGCGTGACCTGCTTGCCCTTCACGCCGCCCGCGTCCGCTTCCTGCAGCGCCTGTGTAGTGATCGCGTCGATCTCTTCCTTGGGCATGGCTTGCGCGGCCGGCACGGGATTGCTGACGACGACGCCGCCTTTCAGGCCCAGCTGCCACTTGGTGCCGATGAAGGCCGCCTGTTCCGCGGGCGTATCGAGGCGGAAATCGGCCTTGAAGCCGCTTTCGCGCGTGAAGAAGGCAGGAAAGCCTTCCTGGCCCACGCTGATGACGGGCACGCCATGGGTTTCCAGGTATTCCAGGGTCAGGCCGATGTCGAGGATGGATTTGACGCCCGCGCAGACGACGGCCACCGAGGTGTGCGCCAGTTCCTGCAGGTCGGCGGAAATGTCGAAACTCGTTTCCGCGCCGCGGTGCACGCCGCCGATGCCACCCGTGACGAACACGGCGATGCCGGCCAGTTCCGCGCAGATCATGGTGGCGGCCACGGTGGTGGCGCCCAGCTTGCGTTGCGACAGGACGAACGGCAGGTCGCGGCGGCTGACCTTCATGGCGTCGGGCGAAGTGCCCAGCAATTCCAGTTGCTCGGGCGACAGGCCCACGCAGATCTTGCCATCGATGATGGCGATGGTGGCCGGCACGGCGCCGCCGTCGCGGATGATCTGTTCCACTTCGCGCGCCATTTCCACGTTTTGCGGATACGGCATGCCGTGGGAAATGATGGTCGATTCCAGCGCCACGATGGCCTTGCCGGCGGCGCGCGCGTCGAGCACTTCTTGCGAGAACGAGAGGAAGTTGCCGAGTTGGGTATTGAGTTGAGTCATGTTTCAGTCCCGTTGAAAGAGGGTAGGTGGGGGCGGCGCCAGGTCGGCGTCGTCGATGTCGTCAAGTGCGCCGGCCGAAATCAGGGGCGACACGGTGGCAGCCGATTCCAGCGTCATGGCGGCCAGTTTCAGGCCGCGCCGGCACGCCAGTTTCAGATTGCCGCTGTCGTGATACAGGGACCAGCAGACGGCGGCGGAAAACGCGTCGCCGGCGCCCGTCACGTCGACGGCGTCCACTTCGCGCGCGGCCAGGTGCTCGACAGGCGCGTCCGGGCTGTCGCCATCCGTGAAATACACGCCTTCGCCGCCGCAGGTGACGATCACCTGGCGCGCGCCCTGGCGCTGCACTTCGCGGCAGGCGGCGCGCACCTCGAACGCCGTCGGCAAGGCCCGCGCCACGCGGGTTTCCAGTTCGCCCCGGTTCAGGATCAGCAGGTGCAAGCCCGTCAGGTCCAGCGGCAGGTGCGCCATCTTCGGCTGCGAGACGGCGACGATGACGAGCGGCGTCGCGTGGGCAGCGTCCTGGCGCGCATCGGCCAGCAGCGCCTGCACGCTGTCGTGGCCCAGGTTCAGGTCGCACACGGTGAGGGCGGCGGCGGCGCGCTGCGGTTGGCGGCTGTGCAGGAAAGCGGGCGTCAGCTGTTCGTACAGTTGCATGTTCGCCATCGCCAGCAGCATTTCGCCATGTTCGTCCAGCACGGCCGTGTACGTGCCGCTGCTGGTATTGCTCAAATGCAAGCTGCCGCGCATGTCGATGCCCGCATCTTCCGCGTGTGTCTGCAGGGCGTGGCCTGCCGCGTCGTCGCCCAGCGCCGTCAGCAAGGCGACGGGTAGCGACAGGCGGGCCAGGTTTTCCGCGATGTTGCGGCCCACGCCGCCAAATACCTCTTCCGAGCGCACGGGATTCGACGTGCCCATCTGCAAGGTGGCCAGGGTGCGCATCTTGCGGTCCAGGTTGGCGGCACCGATGCACAGCACGGGGCGGCTGTCCGGCAGCACGTAGGCGCGCCCCAGCAGGCGGCGTTCGCGGATCAGTCCGGCGATATGGCCGGCGACGGCCGAGCGCGACAAGCCCAGTTCGCTCGCCAGGTCTTGCTGCGAGATGAAGGGGTTGTTGCGGATCAGCGTATATAGCTGGTCTTTTTTATTGGTATCGGTCACAAGGTTTTCGCTCAGTGTTTAAACATTTGTCTGTTACTGTAAACATTTGTCTGTAAAGTGTCAAGCAGGTAGCCTGCGTACGAGCAGGACGGTCGTATGGGGCTTGTATGCATGCAATTTCCGGGGCTGCGCAAGGGCTAGTCCGCCGCTGGCGGGCCAGCCCTTGCCTGGACTATAATGTCGGCCATTTATATTTGAATTGTATAAATGGGTAAGAAAAATGGTATTTGCCATACATATTCCGATTGATGCATAGTGGCGGCTAATAGTTGCAATACGCATTTGGATATACCCATTACACGCACCCATACCCGATAGCTGGGCCGCGGCAACTTGTTTTGCGCCGTCGCGCAGCCAGCATTCATCATTAGTCACTACGAGGATAACCATGTCGAACAACGCCCCTTTCCACGCCGCCGAAATCATCCGTGCCCGCGCCCCTGAGAATTTCAAGCCGCGCGTGGCGATGATCCTCGGTTCCGGCCTGGGCGTATTGGCCGAGCAGATGACGGACGCCGTCAGCATCAGCTTTGACGAATTGCCGGGCTTCCCGATCAGCACCGTGCACGGCCATGCGGGCGAGCTGGTGGTGGGCACCCTGTCGGGCGTTGCCGTCGTCTGCATGAAGGGCCGCGGCCACTTCTATGAAGGCTATGGCATGGGCGTGATGACGAGCGCCATCCGCACCCTGAAACTGCTGGGCTGCGAAATGCTGTTCGTGACGAATGCGGCCGGTTCGCTGCGCCCTGAAGTGGACGCCGGCAGCCTGGTTGCCATCAGCGACCATATCAATCTGCTGCCAGGCACGCCGATGGTCGGCCCGAACGACGACCGCTTCGGCCCGCGCTTTTTCAGCATGGCCAATGCCTACGATGCGGACCTGCGCAAGCTGGTCAAGGACACGGCCGCGTCGAACGGCATCACCCTGCACGAAGGGGTGTTCGTCGCCTACCCGGGTCCGAACTTCGAGACGGCCGCCGAAATCCGCATGATGGCCCGCCTGGGCGCCGACACGGTCGGCATGTCGGTGGTGCCGGAAGTGGTCTCGGCCCGCCATTGCGACCTGAAAGTGGTGGGCGTGTCCGTCATTACCAACCTGGCCGAAGGCATGTCGCCATTCGCCCTGTCGCATGAGCAAACCCTGAAGTACGCGGCCATCGGCGCGAAAGACCTGGTCAAGCTGATCCTGGCTTTCCTGGCCACCGTCTCGGCCACGCCGCAAGCCTAAGCACTCCTCCTTACGCAGCAGCGGCGCGCCAACCACTGGCGCTGCCGCGCGGCAGGCCGGGAAAATCCGGCCTACACTGACCGCATCATCTTTGCATCACTCCATAAAGCGAGCCTTATCATGTCACGCGCATTTATCCTCCTGCTTGATTCCTTCGGCCTTGGCGCGACGCCAGACGCCGCCAAGTATGGCGACGCAGGTGCCAATACCTTTGGCCATATTGCCAGCACTGTCGCCAAAAGCGGCAAGACCTTGAAACTCCCGAACATGGAACGCCTGGGCCTGGGCGCCGCGGCGCACCTGGCCAGCGGCGAATGGGCCACGGGTTTCGACCAGCGCGACGGCTTTACCGGCGCCTACGGCGCGGCGCGCGAGCGCTCCACCGGCAAGGACACGCAGAGCGGCCACTGGGAAATCGCCGGCGTGCCCGTCGAATTCGACTGGGGCTACTTCCCCCGCACGACGCCGTCCTTCCCCGCAGTCCTGACCGACAAGCTCAAAGCCATGTCGGGCGTGCCCGGTTTCCTGGGCGACTGCCATGCCTCGGGCACGGACATCATCAACAAGCATGGCGACGAGCACGTCGCCACGGGCAAGCTGATTATCTACACCTCGGGCGACTCGGTGATGCAGATCGCCGCGCACGAAGAATCGTTCGGCCTCGAGCGCCTGTACGAAGTGTGCGAGATGGCCTTCAAGCTGGTCGAGCCCTACAACATCGGCCGCGTCATCGCCCGCCCGTTCACGGGCAGCAACGGCAACTACACGCGCACCACCAACCGCCACGACTACGCCGTCGCGCCGCCAGCGCCGACCCTGCTCGACCACGTGAAGAACGCGGGCGGCGAAGTCGTCGGCCTGGGCAAGATCAGCGACATTTTCGCTACCCAGGGCATCTCGCGCGTGGTCAAGGGCGTCGACAACATGGCGCTGTTCGAAGCGCTGCTGAAGACGGCCGATGAAGTGCAGGACAAGTCGCTCACTTTTGTCAACTTCGTCGATTTCGACCAGGCCTTCGGCCACCGCCGCAACGTCGAGGGCTATGCCGACGCGCTGCGCGAAATGGATGCGCGCCTGCCGGAATTCATGGCCAAGCTCAAGGAAGGCGACCTGGTCGTGATTACCGCCGACCATGGCTGCGACCCCACCTGGCACGGCTCCGACCACACCCGCGAACACATTCCGATGATCTTCTTCGGCCCCGGCGTCGCCCCGCGCGCACTGGGTATTTCCGAGACCTTCTCCGATATTGGCCAAACCCTCGCCAAGCACCTTGGCGTACCACCACTTGCTAATGGAACCAGCTTGTTATGACACTCATGCACCCCGAATTCAAGCGTAACGAGGCCGTCGGCCTCGACCTGGGCTGGATCAACCAGATCCGCGTCAACCGCGCCGCGACGGACCGCCGCGCGGCCAGCCTGGCGAACCGCCGCACGGTGAAAAAGGAATACCAGGCCGCCTGGCTGGTGAAAGCCATCCAGATGATCGACCTGACCACCCTGGGCGGCGACGATACGCCGGGCCGCGTGGAGCGCCTGTGCATGAAGGCCATGCGCCCGCTGCGCGCCGACTTGATGGCCGCGCTGGGCCTGACGGAACTGAGCACCGGCGCCGTGTGCGTGTACCACGAGATGATCCAGCCGGCCGTGAAAGTCATCCAGGGCCGCCTGCCCATCGCCGCCGTGTCGACGGGTTTCCCGGCCGGCTTGACGAGCATGGAAACGAAGCTGCGCGAGATCGAACTGTCGGTCGCCGCCGGCGCGTCGGAAATCGATATCGTCATCACGCGCCAGCACGTCCTGAACGGCAACTGGCAAGTGCTGTACGACGAAATGCTGGCCTACCGCAAGGCGTGCGGCGAAGCGCACGTGAAGGCGATTCTCGCCACGGGCGACTTGCTGACCCTGGAAAACGTGGCCAAGGCGTCGTGGGTGTGCATGATGGCGGGCGCCGATTTCATCAAGACGTCCACCGGTAAAGAGGGCGTCAACGCCACCATTCCCGTGGCCCTGACGATGGTGCGTACGATCCGCGAATACCACGAGCAGACAGGTTTCCAGGTGGGCTTCAAGCCGGCCGGCGGCGTCAGCTCGGCCAAGAGCGCCCTGCAATACCTGACCCTGATGAAGGAAGAACTGGGCAACGAATGGCTGCAGCCGCACCTGTTCCGCATCGGCGCTTCCAGCCTGCTGACCGACATCGAGCGCCAGCTCGAGCACTACGTCACCGGCAGCTACTCGGCCAATCATCGTCACGCACAACCTTAAAGAACAATCGTCATGCCAACAATTAACGAGATTCTCACTACTATGGACTACGGCCCTGCTCCCGAAAGTCAAAAAGAAGCGCAGGCGTGGCTCAATGGCCGCCAGCGCAAGTTCGGCCTGTTCATCGACAACGCCTGGAGCGAGCCGGCCGAGCTGTTCGCCTCGACCAATCCTGCCGACGGCACGCAGCTGGCCGAACTGACGCAAGCCACTGACGCCGATGTGGAACGCGCCGTGGAAGCGGCGCGCCGCGCACTGCCCGTATGGCAGGGCATGGGCGGCCACGGCCGCGCCAAAGTCATGTATGCGCTGGCCCGTTTGCTGCAAAAGCATTCGCGCCTGTTCGCCGTGCTGGAAACCCTGGACAACGGCAAGACCATCCGCGAAACGCGCGATATCGACCTGCCGCTGGCCGCGCGCCACTTCTACCATCACGCCGGCTGGGCGCAGCTGCAATCGGAAGAATTCGCCGACTACCGCGCCGTGGGCGTGGTGGGCCAGATCGTGCCGTGGAATTTCCCCCTGCTGATGCTGTCGTGGAAAATCGCGCCGGCCCTTGCGGCCGGTAACACGGTCGTCTTCAAACCGGCCGAATTCACGTCGCTGACCGCCATGCTGTTCGCCGAATTGTGCGTGCAGGCGGGCGTGCCGGCCGGCGTGGTCAACATCGTCACCGGCGACGGCCGCGTGGGTTCGGCCATCGTCAACCATCCTGGCGTCGACAAGATCGCCTTTACGGGTTCCACGGAAGTGGGCCGCCTCATTCGTGAAGCGACGGCCGGCAGCGGCAAGAAGCTGTCGCTGGAACTGGGCGGCAAGTCGCCGTTCATCGTCTTCGAAGACGCGGACCTGGATGGCGCCGTGGAAGGCCTGGTCGATTCGATCTGGTTCAACCAGGGTCAAGTGTGCTGCGCCGGTTCGCGCCTGCTGGTGCAGGAATCGATCCAGGAGCGCTTCCTGAACAAGGTGCGCGCGCGCATGGAAAACCTGCGCCTCGGCTCGCCCCTGGACAAATCGATGGACGTGGGCGCGCTGGTCGACCCGGTACAGCGTCAGCGCATCGCCGCGCTCGTCGATTCAGCCCGTGCCGAAGGCTGCGACGTCTGGCAGCCGGCGTGCGAATTGCCGGCCGACGGCTCGTGGTTCCCGCCGACCCTGATCACGGGCGCGTCGACTTCGGCCGCCGTGGCGCAGGCTGAAATCTTCGGCCCTGTGCTGGTGGCCATGAGCTTCCGCACGCCGCCTGAAGCGGTGCAACTGGCGAACAACACGGTGTACGGCCTGGCCGCCAGCGTGTGGACCGAGTCGATCAGCCTGGCGCTGGACATCGCGCCCGCCATCAAGGCTGGCGTCGTGTGGATCAACAGCGCCAACCAGTTCGACGCGGCCTGCGGCTTCGGCGGCTACCGCGAGTCGGGCTTCGGCCGCGAAGGCGGCCGCGAAGGCATGCTGGAATACATGACGGCCCTGGCCGAAGATGCGCGTCCGTCCCTGCCGGTGGTCGAAGCGAAGGCCAAAGGGAATGCGAAACCGGCGTCAGCCGACCCGTTCGCCATCGACCGCACGGCCAAGATGTACATCGGCGGCAAGCAGGCGCGGCCTGACAGCGCCTACAGCGCTCCCGTGTTCGGCGCGAACGGCGCCTTGCTGGCCGAAGTGGGCGTGGGCAGCCGCAAGGACATCCGCAACGCCGTCGAAGCGGCCCACAAGGCGTCCGGCTGGACCGGCGCCACGGCGCACAACCGCGCCCAGGTGCTGTACTACATAGCCGAGAACCTGGCGGCGCGCGCCGACGAATTCGCCGCCCGCATCGCCGCCATGACGGGCAGTAAAAACCCGGAGAAGGAAGTGCAGGCATCGATCGAACGCCTGTTCTACTACGCCGCCTGGGCCGACAAGTACGACGGCCTGGCGCACCAGCCGCCAACCAAGGGCATCACCGTGGCGCTCAATGAAGCGGTCGGCGTGATCGGTATCGTCTGCCCGAACGAAGCGCCTTTGCTGGGCTTCATTTCGCTGGTGGCGCCAGCCATCGCGCTGGGCAACCGCGTGGTGGTGGTGCCGTCGGAGGCGCATCCGCTCTCCGCGCTGGACCTGTACCAGGTGTTCGATACGTCCGACCTGCCGGGCGGCGTCGTCAACATCATCAGCGGCAACGCCGATGAACTGGCGCGCACGCTGGCCACGCACGCCGACATCGACGCCGTGTGGCGTCATGACGGTTCGGCGGAAGGCTGCGCGGAAGTCGAGCGCCTGTCGGCCGGCACCCTGAAGCGCACCTGGGTCGGCGGCGCCAAGGGCCGCGACTGGTACAGCGCGGCGCAAAGCGGCGGCCGCGCCGTGCTGGCGCATGCGTCGCAAGTGAAAAACGTGTGGATTCCTTACGGCGTCTAATGTAAATCGCAGTAATGCCGGGGCCGCAACTCCATCGCAAAGGCGATCGGGGTGCGGCCCCTAAGTCATTCATTTATTGGAGTTATTCCATGTTTTTGACCCAAGAAATCATCCGCAAGAAGCGCGACAAGGGAGTACTGAGCGCCGAGGAAATCCAGTTTTTCGTGCGCGGCATCACTGACGGCAGCGTCAGCGAAGGCCAGATCGCGGCGCTGGGCATGGCCGTCTTTTTCAACGACATGAACATGGACGAGCGCGTGGCGTTCACCCTGGCCATGCGCGATTCCGGCCACGTGCTGGACTGGCGCGCGCTGAACCTGCCGGGTCCTGTCGTCGACAAGCATTCCACGGGCGGCGTGGGCGACGTGGTGTCGCTGCTGCTGGGCCCCATGGTGGCCGCGTGCGGCGGCTACGTGCCGATGATCTCGGGCCGCGGCCTGGGCCACACGGGCGGCACGCTGGACAAGTTCGACGCCATTCCCGGCTACTGCACGGTGCCGGACAATGAACTGTTCCGCAAGGTGGTGCAGGAGATCGGCGTGGCCATCATCGGCCAGACGGCGCAGCTGGCGCCGGCCGACAAGCGTTTCTACAGCATCCGCGACGTCACCGCCACGGTGGAATCGGTGGCCATGATCACTGGCTCCATCCTGTCGAAGAAGCTGTCTGCCGGCCTGGACGCGCTGGTGATGGACGTCAAAGTGGGCACGGGTGCCTTCATGCCCACCTACGATAAATCGGTGGAGCTGGCCGAGAGCATCGTCGCCGTGGGCAATGGCGCGGGCATGCAGACGTCGGCGATCCTGACGGACATGAACGAATCGCTGGCGCCGTACGCCGGCAATGCGCTGGAAGTGCGCGGCGCCATGGATTATCTGACGGGCCGTTCGCGTCCCGCGCGCCTGCACGAAGTCACCCTGGCGCTGTGCGCCGAGATGCTGGTGCTGGGCGGCCTGGCCGCCACCGAAGAGGACGCGCGCGCGAAACTGATGGCGGCCCTCGATTCGGGCGCGGCGGCCGAGCGCTTTGCGCGCATGGTGTCGGCCCTGGGCGGCCCGGCGGATCTGGTCGAGAATCCGGACAAGCACCTGGAGCAGGCGCCTTTCATCGTGCCGGCGCCGGCGCTGTGGGCCGGCTTTGCCAATGTGCGCGATTGCCGCGCCATCGGCCTGGCCGTCGTCGCCTTGGGCGGTGGCCGCCGCCGTCCGAGCGACAGCATCGATTTCGCCGTCGGGCTGACGGACCTGGTGGGGCTGGGCGAGCAGGTGGCCCTTGGCCAGCCGCTGGCCATGGTGCACGCGCGCACGGAAGCGGCGGCGCAGCAAGCCGTCAAGGAAATCCAGGAAGCGTATGCCATCAGCGCCGTGGCGCTGACGGCCAATCCGGTGATTTACCGTACCATTCGACCGTAGTTGAAAACTGGGGTCAGCCCCCCGCTTGCGATGGCGCTGAGCTATGTGTCAGCGGTGTTGAGGGGCTGACCCCGGCCTTAATGATTTCAAAGGTATTGCAGAAAAAATGAACAACCAAGAACTGATCGCCGAAGCCAACGCCGGCCGTGAACTGGCGTACGCGCCATATTCGCGCTTTAAAGTGGGCGCGGCGCTGCTGTGCAAGGATGGCCGCGTCTTCCGTGGCTGTAACGTGGAAAACGCCGCCTATGGCCTGTGCAACTGCGCCGAGCGCACGGCGTTTTTCAGCGCCATTGCGCATGGCTGCAAACCGGGCGACTTCGCCAAGCTGGCCGTCACGGGCGACACGGCCGAGCCGATTTCTCCCTGCGGCGCCTGCCGCCAGGTGATCTTCGAGATGGGCGGCGCCGACCTGCCCGTGATCCTGACGAACCTGAAAAACGATGTCATGGAAGTGACGGCGGGCTGGCTGCTGCCGCACGGTTTCGGCAATTCCGACCTGGACATGAAGTAACTTCAGCACATGGCATCCGCTTGAACAAGACGATCGACATCCAGGCCGCCGTGGCCATCGCCGCGGCCGAGGCCCTGGCGGCCAAGACGCAAGGTACCTTTGGCGTGGGCGGCGTGCTGCTCGATGGAGCCGGCAACGTGCTGCAATCGATGCACAACAACGTCGTGCGCCATGGCCTGGTATTCGATCCCACCGCGCATGGCGAGCGTCAGCTGGTGGACTGGTATTTTGCCGAGCGCGCCAAGGGCACGCCGCTGCCGCCGCCCGGCGAACTGACCATCGTCACCTCGCTCGACCCGTGCTGCATGTGCACGGGCGCCATCCTGGCCGCCGGCTTCAACGTGGTGGTGGCCGCGCCCGACGTCAAGGCGGGCATCAATTACGATGGCAGCGCCACCTTCACGGCCTTGCCGGCGCCGCTGCAGGCGCAGGCGGGGCGCAGCTTCTGCTACCCGGCCGTGCGCGGCGCCACCGAGTATGCGCGCGCGCCGTCCGGCGCCGCGCCCAGGTCTTTTTTCATCGGCAAGAGCATCCATGAGGCCACGCAGGCCCTATGCTCGCTGGTATTCGAGTCGACGTCGGCGCAGGTGATGCAGCTGCTGAACGCCGGGGACGATGCGCAGCGGCGCGATCCTGCCACCTTGCCGTCCGAGCATCCCGTGGTGCGCGCCTTGCGCCGCCGCTATCCCGACGCCCTGACTTACCGCTGCGCGCCGCACGCGCCCGACGCCGGCCTGGCACCCTTCCTGCAGGCGGCCATGGAACAGGACCTGCGCGACGGCGGTCAGGGCGACGCGGCTGCCTTGCTCGACTCCTTCGGCAACCTGCTGCTGTGCATGCCGGGAAAACTGTCGCAATCAGCGATACGCACGCCGTTCATGGAATGCACGCGCCAGTATGCGCAGCTGCGCTACGAATTGATGGCGGGCGCCGCGCATACGGACCCTGCGCTGCAGGAAGAGATCAAAAGCTATCTGGGCCACCCCAAGCACGGTACCTTCGTGCTGGCCATCGGCCCGGACAATAGCGCCGCCAGTTTCATGACCCTGGGCGCCTACGGCTCCACCATGGAGGGGGCGCTGCCGGAAAATAACCCGGCCCAGTTCCAGTACGTGCGCCCGGCCATGGCCGACGACGCGCTGCTGGCGCTGTGCGACGCCATGCCGCCCCTGTACCGCAAGCTGATACGCATCCGCCCGCGCCAGGTGGCGAGCCAGGCATTGATCGACGCACTCGCTTAGGCGTCGTCGTCGGGCAGGTTTTTCAGTAAAAAGTCGCGCACGTTCTCGCCGGCCACGCGGCGGATTTGTGCTTCCGACAAGCCCGCGTCAAGCAGCGCCTGCGTCAGGCGCGGCAGGCCGGCCGCGTCGATGGCCGTGGTGACGGCGCCATCGAAGTCCGAGCCGTAGGCCACGTGCTGCGCGCCGACCAGCCTGACCGTGTAGGCGATGGCGCGCGCGATGGACGCCACGTCCTTGCCGCAAACGGCCGTGTTCCAGAAACCGATGCCCACGAGGCCACCCTGGGCGGCGATGCGTTGCAATTGTGCGTCGCTCAGGTTGCGCCCGTTGGCGCAGGTGCCGCGCACGCCCGTGTGCGACACCATCACGGGGCGTTTCGCCAGGCTCAGGACGTCGTCGATGGTGGCCGGCGAGGCATGCGCCAGGTCGACGATCATCTTGCGCTGCTCCATGGCGCGCAGCCATTGCCTGCCCAGCGGCGTCAGGCCGCCTTTGTTCAGGCCATGCTGGGAGCCGGACAGTTCCGTGTCGAAGAAATGCGTGGGCGCGGCCATGCGAAAGCCGGCCCGGTACAAGGTATCGAGGTTGTCCAACTTGCCTTCGAGCGCATGCGCGCCTTCCAGCGTCAGCCAGCCGGCCACCAGGCGCTGATCCTTGTCGCGCGCGGCGATGAAGCTGCGCAGCTGGGCGCGGCTGCCGATGACGCGCACCTTGCCATCGCTCTTGCCGGCCAGCCGGCGCAGCTCGTCGGCCTGGTAAGTGGCGCGCGCCAGCAGGCTGTTCCAGGTGGCGGGCGGCAAGCCTTGCGCCACGACCAGGGCCGTGATGTTGTCAGTGTCGCTGCCATTGCGCTCGATATTCATCTTGCGCGGCGTCTTGGTGACGACGGAAAAGGCTTGCAGTGCCACATTGCCCCGTTGCAGGCGGGGGAAATCGACGTGGCCGCGCTGGCTGTCGCGGTTCAGGTTGCGCTGCCACAGCAGGCTGTCCGCGTGCAGGTCGGCAATCCACAGGCTCTTGTGCAGGGCCATGGTGGCCGCCGCCGGCGTCGTGCCGAACGGGGGATGGATGCGGTTGAGGTGCTCGTCCACGAGGACGGGAGCGGACAGGAAGCCGCCAAGCAGCGCGAGGCTGGCGACGGCAACGCTACTGATGATCATTGTTCTCCGTTTCACCATGGGTCGTAGGTGCCCAGGCTCCAGATGTGGCCTTCCGGATCGCGGCACGTGAAGCCGCGTCCGCCGTATTCTTCATCCTTGATATCGAGCACGATGTCGGCGCCAGCCTCGCGCGCGCTACGGTAGACAGCATCGGCGTCGTGGACGACCAGGTAGCAGCTTTGCGTGTTGGCATTGCCTATTTCGCCCGGCTGCTTCATCAGGCGGCCATACTCGCTGTCGACCACGGAGCCGAGCATGATCATGCCGTTGCCATAACTGAGCTGGGCGTGGGCGATGCCGCCGTCGCTGTCGGGGACGACCAGCTGTTTTTCGAACCCGAATGCCTTGCATAGCCAGTCGATGGCCGCTGGTGCGTCGTGATAACGCAGGCAGGGAATGGTGGTGGCCCTGGTGTCTTTTGCTGTCGTGGTCATATGGAAACTCCTGTAGGGGGGATGGAGTAGTTTCGATCATGAATGGTGCGCAGCGTTCACGAGGACGGGTATTCAAGGTAGTGGTGTTGATACCTGTCATGGCCGCGCTTCACTATATGCCACTCCCGTCCCCCCTACAAGGGCGTCACGCCTGAGGGGGCTGTTCCGGCTGGGCCGCTTTTTTTTCCCAGCTGAAGCCGCCCGCATTGCCCGCCCACTTCAGCAGCACGAAGATGACGAAGAGGGTGATCGCCAGCGGCAGAATGGTGATGACGAAGGCCAGGCCGATGGCACAGGCCAGCAGCATGGGCCAGGACATGGCCGACAGGGCTTCCAGACCCTGGCGCGCATACGCGCACAGTTCGCTCCAGAAGGCGGTGAAGGATGTGCTGCCCGGGGCCGAATTGATGTCTTTCATGGTGCTCTCCTGTCGTCGTTGAGTGCCGTTGCCGTCGTGATGGCCTGGCGATGACTGCACTATAGCCAGGCGCTTGCAGACGGTCATCCGCTCTGCGACGAACGGCAGGAATGGCAGGCCGAACGGCGACATGCCTGGACAAACGGCTAGTCGAAGACCTTGAGTTTCAACTGGAAGCTGAGGGCGCCATACAGCCGGTCCTTGTAGGATGGCACGATGGCGAGATTCACGCCGACGCGCTGGTATTCATAGCTGATGGTGGGCACGAGGGCGGGGAACCAGCCGCCGTCACGCATCTTTGGATAGCCGCTGAAGCCGCCGACGACGGCACCGATGCGGAACGGCCCCATCTGGATAGGCTGGTAGTACACGCCCAGGTAATTCGAATAGGCGCGGTCGCTATTGTAGAAACGGCCAGCCGTCGCCGAGGCGACGGTGGAAAAGCGGTACTCGGCGCCCAGGCCAGGGTTGCTGTCGTTCAGGCCCTTGTCGCGCTGAAAATGATACGAATAAAAGCCGGCATTGAGCCAGGTTTCGCTGAGCGGCTGGTTCTCGATCTTGTTGAAGACATCGGCTTGCGCGCCGCAGGCATACGCCAGCATCAGTGCGCCTAATGACAATCGTTTCATGCGTGCATCATCCTTTTAACTTGTGAGCTGTTCTTGCCTGGTCTGGCGCAGCCGCGATCGTATCACCAAGTTGGCATGGGCTATAAGCACTATCGACAAGGCGGCGTAGCTGCCGCCCAACCCGGAGGATGAAGACAGGTGGCGGATCGCGCCTGTTGAGTAGTTTCAAATTGGAAACTATGTTTTCATTATTATTACAAAAAGTTGTTGGTTTGCGACATCTCAAGATCAATGAATGTGATAACCTGCCATCAAGTTAATTTTCTTTTTGGAAATAAAATGTCAAGCATACCTAAATTGCCACTCCTCTTCGTTTTGTCAACCGTGTTGACTGCCGGCGCCGCGCAAGCCGGTGTGGTCGATCTGGGGATCGGCGGCGCCAATTTATATTCGCTGAGCAACTTCAGCGCGTCCGGCAGCGATGTCGAAGGCGGCGTGCTGGTTGCAGGCAACCTCAACGCATCGAGCTATTCGATCAATGAGAAGAACAAGGATGCCTACGTTACGCACGGCAATACGGGGTATGCACTGGTCGTCGGCGGCAACCTGAACTACAGCTCCGGCTCGATCAAGAACGGCAATTACTACGTGGGCGGGACGACGACGACGAGCAGCGTGGGCCTGAATACGGCCACCAAGACCACGACGTCGCCCGTATCGTTCGCCGCGACGTCGGCGCAGCTGAAAAATACCTCGACCTCGCTGGCGAAAGTGGCGGCCACCGGCAGCAGCGCGGTAGCCTACGGCGGCATGACGCTCACGGGCGGCACGGGCAATGTGCAAGTGTTCGACCTGACGGCCGCCGCGCTGGGCTCGGTGAACAATTTTAAATTCAGCAACCTGCACACGAACGACACCCTGATCCTCAATATCAGCGGCACGAACGTGAATCTGTCCGGCGGCTATGGCGATTTCAGCAAGTACAACGTGCTGTATAACTTCTATGAGGCGCAGAACGTGACCCTGAACGGCGTAGGCCTGTACGGCAGCGTGCTGGCGCCGCTGGCGACCCTGGCGGGCGGCAATGGCCAGATCAACGGCAACGTGGTGGTGGGCAACTGGGCGTCGAACATCCAGGTCAATGCCAACCATTATTTCAGCGCCACCAACGTGGCCGGTTATGTGTCGGCCGTGCCGGAACCGGCAACCTATGCGATGCTGCTGGCAGGCCTGGGCCTGGTCGGCTTCATGGCGCGCCGCCGCAAGGGCAAGACCGCGGCTTGAGCGCCGTGAGCATGCAAGAAACCGCTTGCACGGCGGTTTTTTTTCGTCCCCTTACACCTTGACGGCGGCCAGCACCATTTGCACGACCAGTGTGTCGGCGTCCTCGTAGTCCTTGCGCGTAAGCTCCTTGCGGTCCAGCACCAGCGCCATCTGCGCTGAAAAATCCGCATACGATTGCGTCATGGCCCAGATGGCGAACATCAGGTGCGTGGCGTTCACGGGAGCGATCCTGCCTGCCGCGATCCACTGCTCAAATACGGCGATATCCTTGCGCAGCAGGGGCACGACCCGGTCGCGTATCTGCGCGCCATACAGGGGCGCACCGTTGATCACTTCCAGCGCATAGACGCGCGACGCCCACGGCTGTTCGCGCGAAAAGCGCAGCTTGGCCCTGATATACGCGCGCAGCACGTCGCGCGGTTCGTCGTGCCCATTGGCCAGCATGTCCATGCGCGCCAGCCAGTCGTCGAGCACGTCGTCAAGCACGCGCTGGTACAGCAGCTGCTTGGACGGAAAGTAGTACATCAGGTTCTGCTTCGACAGGCCCGCCCGCTCGGCGATGGTGGCGATCGATGCGCCCTCGTAGCCGTTTTCCGCAAACACGCGCACGGCCTGCTCGAGAATGTCCGCTTCCAGGCGGTCGCGGTTCTGCAGGCGCCGGCCGCCGGCGTTTTTCACTGGAAGGGCAGGGGATTTGTCGCTGGCCATGGTGGGTTCTTTAGTGTGGACGGATCGATTGCAGGAAGGCTTGCAGCACCGGGGTATCGGTGTAGGCCACGTTGAAGCGGAACCATACCGTCTCGGGTGCGCGCAGCATGAAAAATTCGTTGGGCGACAGCAGGATGCCGGCCTTTAGTGCCATGTCGGCGACGATCTTGCCGCTCCATTCCGGCGTCTGGACATCGGGCCAGCCGGCGCTGACGAACATGCCGCCACGGGGCCGTGCCAAGGGCGCCATGCCCGCCTGCCCCAGGCAGTCGATGCTGCGTTCGCGGGCCGCATCGAGCTGCGCCACCAGCCGCTCGACCATGCGCTTGTAGGGCCGCGCGGAGATGGCGTGATAGACGGCGCGCTCGTTGATTTCCGACGTCGTCAGCCCCGCCAGCATCTTCACGCGCACCAGTTCGGCCACCAGCGAGGGCGAGGCGCAGATCGAGCCCACGCGCAGCACGGGCGACAGGGTCTTGGAAAAGCTGCCCACGCGGATCACGCGGCGCAAGCCATCCATGGCGGCGAGCGACGCTTCGCCGCGCGCCGCCAGTTCGCGGTAGATATCGTCTTCCACCAGCCAGAAATCGAACTGTTCGGCCAGTGCGAGAAGGCGGTGCGTCTGCGCCTGGCTGAGCGAGGTGCCGAGCGGATTTTGCAGCACCGTGTTGACGAACATCAGCTTCGGTTGCGTGCGGGCCGCTTCGAGGGCCAGCGCCTCGAGATCGAGGCCCGCCTCGCCGCGCGCAATGCCTACGGGGATGCAGCCGTGGTGGCGTATCAGCGACTGCAAATTGCTGTAGCCGGGGTCTTCCACCAGCACCGTGTCGCCCGGCTTGGTCAGGCTGCGCAGGATCAAGTCAAATGCGTGCGTGGCGCCGTGCGTCAGCAGGATCTGGTCCGGCTCGACCTGGAACAGGTCTTCCGACAGGCTGGCCGCCAGGTGCTGGCGCAGCGAAGGAAAGCCCAGCGGGTGGCCATAGCCGCGCAGGCGGCTGGCGGGAATGCGCATGGCCTGGCGCACGGCATCGAGCACCGTCGCTTCGCCATACATTTCCGGCGGCAGCCAGCCCGCGCCCACGGGCAGCGCCTCCGAGACGCCCGAATACAGGTCCGGCGTGAGGGCGTCGATGGCTGTGGGACTGGCGTGGATGGCAGCCTGCGGCGAGGCGGCGACATCATGGCGCGCGACGAAATAGCCGGAGCCGCGCCGCGAGGACAGCAGACCGAGATTGACCAGGCGGTCATACGATTCGACGACGGTAAAGGTCGATACGCCATTGCACCTGGCGAACTGGCGCACGGACGGCATCCGCGTGCCGATGCGCAGGGCGCGGCTGCCCACCATGACGCTGATGGCGATGACGATCTGCTCGACCAGGCCGCCCTTTTTCTGGCGGTCGATGTCCAGCACGGGCCAGCCACTGGCTTGTTCGAGGGCATCGTCTGTGCTGTCGCTGTGCTTCACGGTGGCTCCTTATGCTGCCTTGCACAAAAAAACTGTAGTGGTTTTTCGACCTGTACGGTTGGGATACTTTGCCGTTTGTGTATCTGTGCCATTGGAGATGGCCTGTCTATTATTACATCAGCTTTTTGCCAACTGGTAAATTATTTTGCGCTTCGTCAAAAACGATCTTGGCGCAGCGGCAGCCCATTCCAAGGAGAAGGTCATGAACGAAACAAGGCCGGAATCGATGTCGGCATTCTGGATGCCGTTTACGAACAACCGCGATTTCAAGGCCCATCCGCGCCTGCTGGTGTCGGCCGAAGGCATGTACTACAAGGACGTCGATGGCAATGCCATCCTCGATGGCACGGCCGGCCTGTGGTGCGTGCCGTGCGGCCACGCGCAGCCGAAGATCGTCGGTGCCATCCGCGAAATGGTGGGCCAGCTCGACTTTGCGCCCACCTTCCAGATGGGCCATCCGGCCGCCTTCGACCTGGCGGAAAAACTGATGGACTACACGGGCCACAAGTTCGGCCACGTCTTTTACACCAACTCCGGTTCCGAGGCGGTGGACACGGCCCTGAAAATCGCGCTGGCCTATCACCGGGCGCGCGGCGAGGGGGCGCGCACGCGCCTGATCGGCCGCGAACGCGGCTACCACGGCGTGGGCTTCGGCGGTATTTCCGTGGGCGGCATCGGCGGCAACCGCAAGACCTTCGGCCCGCTGCTGCCGGGCGTCGACCACCTGCCGCACACGCATAACCTCGACAAGAATGCCTACACGGTGGGCGAGCCCGAATACGGTACCCACCTGGCCGATGAGCTCGAGCGCATCGTCGCCCTGCATGACGCCTCCACCATTGCCGCCGTCATCGTCGAACCCGTGGCCGGTTCCACGGGCGTGCTGATTCCGCCGAAAGGCTACCTGAAACGCTTGCGCGACCTGTGCACCAAGCACGGTATCCTGCTGATCTTCGATGAAGTCATCACGGGTTTCGGCCGCATGACGACGCCGTTCGCGGCTGACTATTTCGACGTCGAACCGGACCTGATGACGACGGCCAAGGGCCTGACCAACGGCATGGTGCCGATGGGCGCCGTGTTCAGCAAAAAGTATATCCATGACGCCTTCATGGACGCGCCGCCGGGCATCGAACTGTTCCACGGCTACACGTATTCCGGCCACCCGCTCGCTTGCGCCGCCTCGCTGGCCACCTTGCAGGTGTTCGAAGAACAGGACATCCTGGGCCACGCTAAAGCGATGCAGGCATATTGGAGCGACGCCGTGCATTCCTTGAAAGGCTTGCCGCACGTGATAGACCTGCGCAGCATCGGCCTGATCGCCGGCATCGAGCTCGATCCCATCGCGGGCAAGCCGGGGACGCGCGCCTTCAACGCCTTCAAGCAGGCTTTCGCCGACGGCGTGCTGATACGCACGACGGGCGACATCATTGCCCTGTCGCCGCCGCTGGTACTGGAAAAACAGCATGTCGACGAGCTGTTCGGCAAGCTGGCCACGGTACTCAAAAATCTCGACTAAGGAACACCATGAACGATCTCGACACGATTACCCACTTCATCAACGGCGCCAAGATCGACACCCGCAGCGGCCGCTACGGCGACGTCTACAACCCCGCGCTGGGCGTACCCGTGGCCAGGGTGGCGCTGGGCACCAGCGAGGAAGTCGATGCGGCCGTGGAGGCGGCGGCCGCCGCCTTTCCCTCGTGGTCGGCCACGCCGCCGCTGACGCGCGCCAGGGTCCTGTTCCGCTATCTGCAGCTGTGCCAGCAGCACACGGACGATTTTGCCGCCATGCTCACGCGCGAGCATGGCAAGACCTTCGCCGATGCCCAGGGCGAGGTGGCGCGCGGCATCGAGATGGTGGAATTTGCCGTCGGCATACCGCAATTGCTGAAGGGCGAATTCACGGACCAGATTTCGCGCGGCATCGATGCCTGGTCGATGCGCCAGGCGCTGGGCGTGGTGGCCGGCATCACGCCGTTTAATTTTCCCGTGATGGTACCGATGTGGATGTTCCCCGTCGCCATCGCCTGCGGCAATACCTTCGTGCTGAAACCGTCCGAGCGGGATCCATCCGCCTCCCTGCTGCACGCGAAATTGCTGAAGGAGGCGGGCTTGCCCGACGGCGTCTTCAACGTGGTGCAGGGCGATAAAGTGACGGTCGACGCCTTGCTCGACCACCCCGTGGTACAGGCCATCAGCTTCGTCGGTTCCACGCCCATTGCCGAATACATCTATGCGCGCGGGAGCACCAGCGGCAAGCGCGTGCAAGCGCTGGGCGGCGCGAAGAACCACATGGTAGTGATGCCCGACGCGGACATGGACATGACGGTTGACGCGCTGATCGGCGCGGCCTACGGTTCGGCGGGCGAGCGCTGCATGGCCATTTCCGTCGTCGTGGCCGTGGGCGACGCGGGCGACAAATTGATCGATGCACTGGCAACGCGCACGGCCGCACTGAAAGTGCGCGACGGCATGGCCGATGGCGCGGAAATGGGGCCTGTGGTGTCCAGCGCGGCGAAGCAGCGCATTGAAAAGCTAATCGGAGAAGGCGTGGAGCAGGGCGCCACCCTGGTCGTCGATGGCCGCAACCACGTGGTGGCCGGGCGCGAGAACGGCTTCTTCGTCGGCGGCACCCTGTTCGATCACGTGACGCCCGACATGAGCATCTACAAGGAAGAGATTTTCGGTCCCGTACTGTGCGTGATGCGTTCGCCCGACGTCGTGCATGCGGTGAACCTGATCAACGCCAATGAGTATGGCAACGGCGTGGCCATCTACACGCGCGACGGCGGCGTGGCGCGCGAGTTCGTGCGCCAGATCCAGGTCGGCATGGTGGGCGTCAACGTGCCCCTGCCCGTGCCGATGGCCTTCAACAGTTTCGGCGGCTGGAAGCGCAGCCTGTTCGGCGACCACCACGCCTACGGTCCCGAAGGCGTGCGCTTTTACACGCGCCACAAGGCCGTGATGCAGCGCTGGCCCAACACGGCCAGTGCTGGTGTGGAATTTGCTTTTCCCCAGATGAAGTAAGGGCCTCAAGCTTAAACATTCGCAGTTCATAACAAGAGGAAAACGCGATGATCGAGTCTTTGAACTATTTGCCGCATCCCGCCCTGCCCAATGAGGAATTGGAGGGCCATTTCACGGACCTGGCGCCGCCCCTGACGGCACGCCAGGCGGCCATCGAAAGCGCCCGCTGCCTGTACTGCTACGACGCGCCGTGCAGCCGCATCTGCCCGTCGGAAATCGACGTGGCCAGCTTCATCCGCAATATCCACGACAGGAACATCAACGGTGCCGCTGCCGGCATCCTGAAGCAGAATATCCTGGGCGGCAGCTGCGCTCGCGTCTGCCCGACGGAAATCCTCTGCGAGGACGTCTGCGTGCGCAACCACGACGCGGAAGGCCAGCCCGTGAAAATCGGCCTGCTGCAGCGCTACGCCGTCGACCACATGCATTTTGCGCAGCACCCGTTCAGGCGGGCTGCCGCCACAGGCAAGACCATCGCCATCATCGGCGCGGGCCCTAGCGGCCTGTCGTGCGCGCATCGCCTGGCCATGCTGGGCCACGACGTGGTGATCTTTGAAAAGGAAGGCAAGGCGGGCGGCCTGAATGAGTACGGCATCGCCAAGTACAAGCTGACGGACGATTTCGCGCAAAAGGAAATCGACTTCCTGCTCGGCATAGGCGGCATTCAAATTCGATGTCGTCAGGTGCTGGGCGAGAATGTGCACCTGCGCGACCTGCACGCGCAGTACGACGCTGTCTTCCTCGGCCTGGGCCTGGGCGCCAGCCGCAAGCTGGGCCTGACGGGCGAGGATGCACCGGGCTTGCTGGCCGCCGTCGATTACATCGCCGCGCTGCGCCAGGCGGAAGACCTGGCCGCGCTGCCCGTACCGAAACGCGCGCTTGTGATTGGCGCCGGCAATACGGCCATCGACATGGCCGTGCAGATTCAGCGTCTGGGCACCGAGGAAGTCACCCTGGTCTACCGGCGCGGCTTTGACGCCATGACGGCCACCCACCACGAACAGGAGATCGCCAAGGCCAACCAGGTGCGCATGCTGACGTGGGCCCAGCCGCAGCAGGTGCTGCTCGATACTGCCGGCAAGGTGGCCGGCATGCGTTTCGAAAAAACCGCCATGCAGGGCACGCGCCTGGTGGGCACGGGCGAAACCTTCGACGTGGCGGCCGACGCCATCTTCAAGGCCATCGGCCAGAGCCTTGATACGCAGCTGCTGCATGACCCGATGACATCCTTGTTGCAGCGTGAAGGCGACAAGATCGCCGTCGACGCAGGTTTCCGCACGGTGCTGCCGGGGATCTATGCGGGCGGCGACTGCGTGGCGCCGGGACAGGACTTGACGGTGCAAGCCGTCCAGCATGGTAAGCTGGCCGCGCTGGCCATCCATTCCGATTTGTTGAATAAAGTGGAGGCTGCATAATGGCTGATCTCAGCATCGAATTTTGCGGCATCAAGTCGCCGAACCCCTTCTGGCTGGCCTCCGCGCCGCCCACCGACAAGGCCTATAACGTGGTGCGGGCGTTTGAAGCGGGGTGGGGCGGCGTCGTGTGGAAGACGTTGGGTGAAGATCCTGCTGCCGTCAACGTCTCCTCGCGCTATTCCGCCCTGTACGGTAAGAACCGCGAAGTGGTGGGCTTCAATAACATCGAGCTGATTACCGACCGCTCTTTGGCAATCAACCTGCGCGAAATCACGCAGGTAAAAAAGGACTGGCCGGACCGCGCCATCGTTGTTTCGCTGATGCTGCCGTGCGAAGAGCACTACTGGGCCGACATCCTGCCCAAGGTGGAGGCGACGGGCGCCGACGGCATCGAGCTTAACTTCGGCTGCCCGCACGGCATGCCGGAGCGGGGCATGGGTGCCGCCGTGGGCCAGGTGCCCGAATACGTGCAGATGGTCACCGCCTGGTGCAAGAAGCACAGCCGCCTGCCCGTCATCGTCAAGCTGACGCCCAACATCACGGACGTGCGCATGCCGGCGCGGGCGGCCAAGGCGGGCGGCGCCGACGCCGTCTCGCTGATCAACACCATCAATTCCATCACTTCGCTGGACCTGGACCGCATGGTGGCCTTGCCCATCGTGGGCGGCGCCAGCACGCACGGCGGCTATTGCGGCGCGGCCGTGAAACCCATCGCCCTGAACATGGTGGCGGAAATCGCCCGCGATCCGCAGACGCGGGGCTTGCCCATTTCCGGCATCGGCGGCATCGGCAACTGGCGCGACGCGGCCGAATTCATCGCCCTGGGCGCCGGCTGCGTACAGGTGTGCACGGCCGCCATGCTGCATGGCTTCCGCATCGTCGAAGAGATGAAGGATGGGCTGTCGCGCTGGATGGACGAGAAGGGCTATGCACGCATCAGCGACTTTTCCGGCAAGGCCGTGCCCAACACGACGGACTGGAAATACCTGGACATGAATTACCAGGTCATCGCGCAGATCAACCAGGACGACTGCATCAAGTGCGGCAAGTGCTACGTGGCTTGCGAAGACACGTCGCACCAGGCCATTGCGCAGCTGATCGACGCCGCCGGCACGCGCAGCTATGAAGTCATCAAGGACGAATGCGTGGGCTGCAACCTGTGTGAAATCACCTGTCCGGTGCAGGGCTGCATCACGATGGTGCCGCAGGTTACGGGCAAGCCGTACATGAACTGGACGCAGGACCCCAGGAATCCACGGGCGTTGGCGGAGACGGCATAGGGCACGGTTATTGCGTGCGTTTATTTTATAAACACCGGCGCGTCTTTGCAGTAAGCTAGATTACTTAAAAGCCGAGCCGTTTCCACATTGCCGTATCCCTGGTGCCTTCGCGGCGCCAGCGGTCTAACCGATGGAGCAACCCTGTGAACCACGACTACTCAGGTAACACGCAACTCTGGAATGAAGACCTTGCGCCCACTACGGCGGCGCAGCGCACGTGGCGCTGGTATCACTTCGCCGCGCTGTGGGTCGGCATGGTGATGTGCATCCCCGCCTACACCTTGTCGGCCAGTCTGATCGACAGCGGCATGTCTGGCTACCAGGCCGTGCTCACGGTCTTTCTCGCCAACGCCATCGTTCTCCTGCCCATGCTGCTGATCGGCCATGCCGGCACCAAGTACGGCATCCCGTACGCGGTGCTGGCGCGCGCCTCGTTCGGCACCATGGGCGCGCGCCTGCCGGCCCTGATGCGCGCCATCGTCGCCTGCGGCTGGTACGGCATCCAGACCTGGTTCGGCGGGCAGATGATCTACACCCTGATGGGCGTGCTGATGGGCCATGAACTGGGCGGCGAAAAGATCGCGGGCCTGGGCATCAACGGCAGCCAGCTGCTGTGCTTCCTGGCTTTCTGGGCCATCCAGTTCTATTACATCCTGCACGGCATGGAATCGATCCGCAAGCTGGAAACCTACACGGCGCCCCTGAAAATCCTCATCTGCTTCGTGCTGCTGTACTGGGTGCACAGCAAGGCTGGCGGCGTGAGCGCGCTGCTGGACCAGCCGTCGCAATTCATCCCCGGCGGTAAAAAAGCGGGCCAGTTCTGGAGCGTCTTCTGGCCATCGCTGACGGCGATGGTGGGTTTCTGGGCCACCTTGGCGTTGAACATTCCCGATTTCACGCGCTTCGCCAAGACGCAGCGCGACCAGGTGATCGGCCAGTCGATCGGCCTCCCCGTACCCATGGGATTGCTCGCCATGCTGGCCGTCATCGTCACGGCAGGCTCCGTCGTCATGTACGGCAAGGCCATATGGGACCCCGTCGACCTGGCCAGCCGCATGACGGGCGCCGCCGTGCTGATCGCCCTGATCATTCTGCTGATCGACACGGTCAGCGTCAACCTGGCCGCCAACCTGGTGGGGCCGGCCTACGATTTTTCCTCGCTGGCGCCGAAGCAGATTTCGTACAAGATGGGCGGCTACATCACGGCCTTCATCGCTATCGTCATGATGCCGTGGAAGGTGCTCGAATCGACACAGGGCTACATTTTTACCTGGCTGATCGGCTATTCGGCCCTGCTGGGTCCCATCGCCGGCATTCTCATCGTCGACTATTATTTTGTGCGCAAGACGCAGCTGGACGTGAAGCAGCTGTACCGCGATGACGGTGTCTATTCGTATGGCAGCGGCTGGAACATGGCGGCCTTGATCGCCTTTGTCATCGCCGTGCTGCCGAATATCCCCGGCTTCCTGAACGCGGCCTTTCCCGCGTCGTTCCCCGACGTGGCCGAAGGCTTCAAGACCGTCTATACCTACGCCTGGTTCGTGGGCGTGGCTATCGCCGCTGTCGTCTACGGCGTCATGATGAAGGGCAAGGTGGCGGCGCACGTGCAGCAGGCGCCGCAATCCTGATCTTTTCGCATAAAAAGGAGACAAGATGACTACACTGATACGTGGCGGCACCGTCGTCAACGCCGACCGTGCTTTCCGCGCCGATGTGCTGATCGAGGGCGACACGATTGCCGCCGTCGGCGAGAATCTGGCGCTGCCGGCCGGCGCCACCGTGATCGACGCGGGCGGCCTGTACGTGATGCCGGGCGGGATAGACACCCACACGCACATGAATTTGCCCTTCATGGGCACGGTGACGTCGGACGACTTTTTCACGGGCACGGCGGCGGGGCTGGCGGGCGGCACCACCACCATCATGGACTTCGTCATCCCCGCGCCGAAGCAGTCGCTGATCGAGGCCTATCACCAGTGGCGCGAGTGGTCGGCCAAGGCGGCCGGCGACTATACCTTCCACGTGGCGATCACCTGGTGGAGCGAGCAGGTACACGAGGAGATGGGCACCCTCGTGCGCGAGCATGGCGTGAACAGCTTCAAGCACTTCATGGCCTATAAAAACGCCATCATGGCCGACGATGAAACCCTGGTGAAAAGCTTTACCCGCTCCTTGGAACTGGGGGCGCTGCCCACCGTGCATGCGGAAAACGGCGAACTGGTTTTCCAGTTGCAGCAAGCCTTGCTCAAAAAAGGCATCACCGGGCCGCAGGCGCACCCGCTGTCGCGTCCACCGGCCGTGGAAGCGGAGGCGGCCAACCGTGCCATCGCGATTGCCAACGTTTTGAATACCCCCGTGTACATCGTGCACGTCTCGTGCGCGGAGTCGCTCGACGCCATCACGCGCGCGCGCGCCAACGGCCAGCGCGTGTACGGCGAAGCGCTGGCGGGCCATCTGGTGATCGACGACAGCGTCTACCGGAGCGATGATTTCGACTACGTGGCGGGCCACGTCATGAGCCCGCCGTTCCGCGGCAAGCACCATCAATCGGCTTTGTGGCACGGTCTGCAAAGCGGCAACCTGCACACGACGGCCACCGACCACTGCACCTTCTGCGCCGAGCAGAAGGCGGCTGGCAAGAATGATTTTACGCGCATCCCGAACGGCTGCGGCGGCGTCGAGGAACGCATGGCCGTGGTGTGGGATGCGGGCGTCAATTCCGGCATGCTGACGCCGTCCGAATTCGTCAAGGTGTCGTCCACCAATGCGGCGCAGATCTTCAATATGTATCCGCGCAAGGGCGTCATCGCCGCAGGCAGCGATGCCGATATCGTGCTGTGGGACCCGCAAGGCACGCGCACCATTTCCGCCGCCACGCAGTTCGCCAGGGGAGGCTTCAATGTCTTCGAAGGACGCACCGTGCGCGGGATCCCCCGCACCACGATTGCCGCCGGCAAGGTGGTATTCCACCAGGGCGAACTGATGGCGGTGGAAGGCGCCGGTCGCTATGTCGAGCGCCCGGCGTTTTCCGCCACCACCGCATAAGGAGTTGACGATGGATGAATTGCGTATCAATGGCGAGCGCCTGTGGGCGGCCCTGATGGAGCTGGCGCGGGTCGGCGCCACGCCCAAGGGCGGCGTCAAGCGCCTGGCCCTGACGGATCTGGACAAGCAGGGGCGCGACCTGGTGGTGGGCTGGGGCAGGGAGGCGGGCATGAGCATTACCGTCGACCAGATCGGCAATGTCTTCATGCGCCGCGACGGCACGGACAATAGCCTGCCGCCCGTGATGACGGGCAGCCATATCGACACGCAGCCCACGGGCGGCAAGTTCGATGGCAATTACGGCGTGCTGGCCGGCCTGGAAGTGGTGCGCACCCTGAACGATTTGAAAGTCAAGACGCAGGCCCCCATCGAAGTGGCTTTCTGGACCAACGAGGAAGGCTCGCGCTTCGTGCCCGTGATGATGGGTTCCGGCGTATTCTGCGGCGCCTTTTCGCTCGAAACCGCCTACGCGGCGAAAGACACGGAGGGAAAAACGGTGGGCGAAGAGTTGGCGCGCATCGGATACAAAGGCGAACAGGTGCCGGGCGATCACCCCATCGGCGCCTACTTCGAGACGCATATCGAGCAGGGCCCGGTGCTGGAAGACGCGGATAAAATCATCGGCGTGGTGCCGGCGGTGATGGGCCTGTCGTGGTACGACTGCGTGGTGACGGGCATGGAAGCGCATGCGGGCCCCACGCCCATGGGCTTGCGCAAGGATGCGCTGCAGGTGGCCACCACCATCATGCAGGAAGTCGTCGCCATTGCCAACCGCTATCCGCCGTACGGGCGTGGCACGGTCGGCATGGTGCAGGTCTTCCCGAACAGCCGCAACGTGATTCCGGGCGAAGTCAAGTTCAGCATCGACCTGCGCAATGTGAACGACGAACTGCTCAATACCATGCATGGCGAGATCACGGCCTTCATCGATGCCACGCGCGACAAAACCGGGCTGGGCATTTCACTGGAAAGGGTGTCCTACTATCCGCCGTGCCCGTTCCACCCCGACTGCGTGGGTGCTGTGCGCAACGCCACTGCCAAGCTGGGCTACTCCGTGATGGATGTCGTGTCCGGCGCCGGCCACGACGCCATCTATGCGGCCAGGCTGGCGCCGGCCGGCATGATCTTCGTGCCGTGCAAGGACGGCATCAGCCACAATGAAATCGAGGACGCCAAGTCCGAGCACCTGGAAGCGGGCTGCAATGTGCTGCTGCACGCGATGCTGGAGCGGGCAGTGGCCGTGTAATCGTCACATCGCGCGCAGCAGCGCGATCAGCTGCGAGCTGCCAAACAGCAGCAGGCCGATGGCGCCGCCCACGATGGTGCCGTTGATGCGGATGTATTGCAGGTCCTTGCCGATCTGCAGTTCGATCTGGCGCGACATGTCTTGCGGATCCCAGTTCTTCACGGTGTCGCCGATGTGGCGGGTGAGGAACTGGGCAAAGTCGGGGGCCATGCTGCGGGCCGCATCCTGCATGCGTTCGTTGAGCGAGGCGCGCAGCTGCGCGTTATGTGCCAGCTCCTTGCCGATCCATGCGCCCATGCCGGCAACCCGCGCATGCAGCATGGAGTCGCTGGCCTCGAGATCCCGTTTCAGCCAGGAGCGCAATTGTTCCCACAGGCCGTACAGGTATTGCGTCAGCAGCGTGTCGTCCTGCAGCTGCGCGCGGATCGCTTCGCCCCGCGCCAGAAAGGCAGGATCGGTTTTCAGGCGCATGACCAGCCGCTGCATGGCTTCGTCGAGCTTGTGCCGCAGCTGGTGGGCGGGATCCTGGGCGATGCGGCGCAAGGTGGTGTCGAGCGCACTGGCGATGAGCTCCGCGCCATTCTCTCCCAGCCATGATGTGGGCAAGACCTTTTCCTTGCGCGGGTGTTCGGTCTTGAGCCAGTTGACGATGCTGTCGGCGATCAGTTCCCGGCTGCGCGGTTCGCGCATCACGCTCACCAGCTTGTCGATGACGTCGTCGAGCAAGGCCTGGTGGCGTCCATCGGCGGTCAGCGTCTCCAGCAGCGCCGCTGCCGATTGCGACAGGTCCACCTTGTCCAGCGCCGCGTCGAATGCCTTTTTCATGAAGGGGCGTATGCGCTCATCGTCCGTCATGTCCAGGGCGGTGCCCAGCAGTTTTGTCAGGTAGCTGCCCAGCAGGCCGGTATTGGCCGGCGCCGTGAGCCATTCGCCTATCATCCTGGCGGGATCGTGTTTCGCGATCAGGGCCAGCAGCGATGCCGTGTCGAGGAATTTATCCTTGACGAAGGCGGCCAGGTTGATGGCGATTCTGTCCTTTTCCTTGGGGATGATGTTCGTATGGCGCGAGATGAAGGGAATGGGAATCTTGCGGAACAGGGCGGTGACGGCGAACCAGTCGGCCAGCGCCCCGACCATGGCCGCTTCGGATACGGCTTTCAACGCATCGACCCACAGGCTGCGCGGCAGGAAGGCCGTGACGACAAACAGGGCGCTGGCGGCCAGCAGGAAGGCCAGTGCCAGGCGCTTGCTGCGCCGTAGTTCGGTGGCCTTGTCCATGGCTTCAGGCCAGTGCCGGTTTGGGCTGGAAATGCCGCAGGAACGCCAGCAGCGCCTGCGCCGCGATATCGGCGTCGTCGGCCGTCATGGTCTCCAGCGGATTGTGGCTGATGCCTCCGTTGCCGCAGCGGGTAAACAGCATGGCCACGTCGGTGATGGCGGCCATGGCCATGGCGTCGTGGCCGGCACCTGACAGCAGCGCGTACGGTGCAATGCCGACCGATGCCACGGCTTGTGCCAGCTGGGACATCAGCCATGGCGCGCAGGGTGCAGCGGGCGCGGACAGCAGCAGCTCGAGCTGGTAGTCGATCTGGCGCCGCGCGCAAATGGCAGCGATGCCCTCCAGAATATCGTCGACGGCGGCCTGGCGCACGGCATCGACGGCGGCGCGGATATCGAGCGACAGGGTGCAGGCGCCGGCGATGACGTTGACGGAACCGTTGGGCACGTGCAGCTGGCCCACGGTGCCCACCAGCGCCTCGCCCAGGTTGCAGCGCTGCTCCACCAGCAGGATGATTTCCGCGGCCGCGCCGGCCGCATCCTTGCGCATGGTCATGGGCGTGGTGCCCGCATGGCTGGCCACGCCACCCAGGCTGACCAGGTAGCGCGAGCTGCCGGCAATGGCCGTGACAATCCCCAGCGGCAGGTCGCGTTCGAGCAGCACGGGGCCTTGTTCGATATGCACTTCCACGTAGCCCAGCAAGTCGGCCGGATCGCGCGCGATGGCGCCGATGGCGCTCGTTTCGTGGCCGGCGGCGGCCAGCGCCTCGCGCATGCTCACGCCATCGGTATCGACCTTGTCGAGCAGCGAGACGTCGAACTTGCCCGTGACGGCCGTGCTGCCCAGGAAGGTGCTCTTGAAGCGCACGCCTTCTTCCTCGGCGAAGCCGACGATCTCGAAGTGGAAGGGCAGCTTCTCGCCCCGTTCGTGCAGGTGGCGCACGACGGCAATCGGCAGCACGATGCCCAGCCGGCCGTCGTACTTGCCGCCATTGCGCACCGTGTCGTAGTGCGAACCCGTCATCAGGGTCTTTGCGCCGGGAACGTCGGAGAGGTAGCGGCCGACCACATTGCCGACGGCGTCGATGTGCACCTGCATGCCCGCCTCCCGCATCCATTCGGCCAGCTGCGCGGCCGTGTTCCGGTGCGCGGGGGTCAGGTAGGCGCAGGTGAGGTTGTAATCGCTGTCGCTCCAGCCAGCCAGGGTTTCCGCATGCTGCATGATGGCCGGGCCGAAGTCGAGGCGCACGTCGAACAGGTCGTTCAGGCGCAGCTCGGCAATGCGCTTGATCTGCCGCAGCGATTCGGCCAGTTCATCGGCCGGCCGGTTTTTCAGGCGGCGCGCAAAGGTGGCGATGATGTCCTGGCGCGTCAAGCCTTCGCCCGTCGGGCCCTTGACGGCGAGGATGAAGGGGAAGCCGAATTTGGCGTTGTACTCGCTGTTGAGGCGCTGCAGGGTGGCAAATTCCTCTGGACTGCACAGGTTCAGGCCGGACTTGGCCTGCTCGCGCGTCGACTCTGCCGTCAGTTGGCCCGCGATGGCGGCCTTGCCTGCCAGCTCGGGATGGGCACGGATCAGTCCCAGCTGCTCTTCAGGCGAGGCCAGGGCCAGCACGCGCTGCAGCTCCGTCTTGAGGGCCGTCAGGCTGGCAAACGGCATGGCGGCTGCCGCCCGCTGGGGTATCCAGGGCGAGTGTTCATAAATGCCGTGCAGGTGCTTGATGAAGTCTGCCTGGCTGCTGGTGTTCAGGTCTGAAAGGGTGGTCATGGTTATCCGATCATGCAAGCGGTGATGATAGCGCCCTGTCCTGCGCCCATTATATGCGCGCGCTGATAGCGGCTATCGTTGTACCAGCGCCTTGGCCGCCGCGCTGACCTGGTCGCGCAGCCATTTGTGCTCGGGCGCCTGGTGCACGCGCTGGTGCCACAGCTGGTAAAAGCGCATGGGCGGGAATTTCAAGGGCACGGTATATGTTTTCAGCGGCAGGGTCTTTTCATAGAAGCGCATGAACTGGCGGCCCGTGGTGAGGACGAGGTCCGTCTGCGTCAGCATGTAGGGAATCAGGCCGAAATACGCCGATTCCACCACCACGTTGCGCTGCAGGTTTTGCCGCTCCAGGAAGGAATCGATGACGCCATGGTAGCCTGGCATCATCTGCGACGGCGCCACGTGGGGCAGGCTCAGATAGTCGTCCAGGGTCATGGCGTCGCTGGCGGTGCGCCGCGCATAGGCGTTTTCCGCATGCATGGCGCAGATGATGGGGTCTTCGAACAGCTTCGAGATGTGCAGGTGCGCCGGCGGCTCGTCCCAGTTGGCGATCACCAGGTCCAGGCCTCCATCCGAGAGCTGGCGGATATGGTCGATGCCCGGTCCCAGGCTGTGCAGCACCACGCGGCTTTTCGGTGAACCGCGGCGCAGCAGGGCCACCACGTTGGGCAGGAACTGGCTGTCCAGGTAGTCGGGCGCGGCGATGTGGAAGGTGCGCGCCTCTTCCTGCGCCACGAATGGTGTCTTCTTGACGAACAGGCTCTCCGTCTGGTCGAGGATGCGCTTGGCCGGGTTGAGCAGGCTTTCGCCATGCTGCGTGGGCACCATGCCGCGCGCGCCGCGCACCAGCAGCGGATCGCCCGTCAGTTCGCGCAGCTTGCGCAGCGAGGCGGAAATCGAGGGCTGCGGCTGGTTGAGTTTCAGTGCCACGCGCGAGACATTTTTTTCCACCAGCAGCAGGTAGAGGATGCGGATCAGGTGCAAATCGAGGTGTTGCGGCAGGCTGGACATGGGGCGGTGGCCTTGTTGTATATCGAATTGAATATGTCAAATATACGATATTTTTCATGTGACGGGCAGTAAATCCGTTTATCTTGTGTAGATTGGCACGAATATTGGTTCGGTCTGACTAGAGGAAATTTATGGAAGTATTTGCCTACCTGATTCCGTACGGCCTTGAATGGCTGAACCTGATCGTCCGCTGGCTGCACGTCATCACGGGCATCGCCTGGATCGGCGCTTCCTTCTATTTTGTCTGGCTCGATAACTCCATCCGTCCGCCGGCACCCGGTTCCGAGCTGGCGAAGAAGGGCGTGTCGGGCGAACTGTGGGCCGTGCATGGCGGCGGCTTCTACAACCCGCAAAAATACCTGGTGGCGCCCGCCGAACTGCCGAAGGAACTGCACTGGTTCAAGTGGGAAGCGTATTCCACCTGGCTGTCCGGCTTTGTGCTGCTCACCATCGCGTATTACTTCAATGCGCAGGCCATGATGATCGACAAGGCCGTGGCCGATATCTCCAGCGGCCAGGCCGTCGGCATCGGCATCGCCACCCTCGTCATCGGCTGGACCGTGTATGACCTGCTGTGCCGCTCCCCGCTGGCGAAACATGAACTGTGGTTCGGCGTGACGGTGTTTGCGCTGATCGTTGGCGCCGCATACGTGCTCACGCATCTGCTGAGCGGACGGGCCGCCTATATCCACGTGGGCGCCATGATCGGCACCATCATGGTGGCCAATGTGCTGATGCTGATCATTCCCGGCCAGCGCAAGATGGTCGAGGCCATGGCCGCCGGCAAGCTGCCAGACCCCAAATACGGCCTGAAGGCCAAGCAGCGCAGCGTGCATAACAATTATTTTACGTTGCCGGTGCTGTTCATCATGATCAGCAACCATTACGCCATGACCTACCGCAACGACCATGCCTGGCTGGTGCTGGCGCTGATCATGGCGGCCGGCGTCTTCATTCGCCATTTCTTCAACCTGCGTCACAAGGGGCGCGTCGAGTGGCGCTATCCGGCCCTCGGCGTGGCCTTGCTGGTGGCCGTGGCCGTGGCCATCGCGCCGAAAGCCCCCGTGGCCGTGGCGGCCGCGCCGGCCGTGGACCCGATAGCGCAATTTCAGGCCGTGCATGCCATCATCGCCCAGCGCTGCGCCACCTGCCATTCGGCCCAGCCCACGCAGCCGGGCTTCGCCACGGCGCCAGCCGGCATGATGCTGGATAATGAAACGGAAATCCGCCAGCACGTGGCGCAAATTTACAAACAGGCCATCGAGCTGAAAGCCATGCCGATCGGGAACCTGACCAATATGACGGACGCCGAGCGCAGCGAACTGGGCGTCTGGTTACAACAGACCATGCAAGGAAAAAAATGACGACGCACGCGGAACAGATCACGGCCTGGATCGACAGCCATTTCGACGAGGAAGTCGCCTTTTTGCAAAAGGTGGTACAGCAGCCGACGGATACGCCGCCCGGCAACAACGCCCCCCATGCGGACCTGGTGGCGCAGCTGCTGCAGGCGTATGGCTGGAACGCGGAAAAGCACGCCGTACCAAGGGACCAGGTGGAGGCGTACGGCATGCAGAGCATCACCAACCTGATCGTGCGCCGGGCGTATGCGGCAGGCGGGCCGACCGTGGCCCTGAATGCGCACGGCGACGTGGTGCCGCCGGGTGACAACTGGACCTATCCGCCATATGGCGGGCAGATCGACGGCGGTTATATGTATGGTCGCGCGACGGCCGTGTCGAAGGGCGACTTCGCCACCTATGTGTTCGCCGCGCGCGCCCTGGAAGCGCTGGGCATACCGCTCAAGGGCCAGCTGGAACTGCACTTCACGTACGACGAGGAATTCGGCGGCTTGCTGGGGCCGGGCTGGCTGCTGGAGCAAAATCTGACGAAGCCCGATTTCGTCATTGCGGCCGGCTTCAGCTACGGCATCGTCACCGCGCACAACGCCTGCCTGCAGCTGGAAATCACCGTGCACGGCAAGTCGGGCCATGGCTCCATGCCGGAGACGGGCCATGACGCGCTGCAGGCGGCCAACAAGATCCTCAACGCCATCTATGGCCAGCTGTCCGAGCTGAAAAAGATCAAATCGAGAGTAGCCGGCATCGATTCGCCCACCATGCTGGTGGGGCGCATCGATGGCGGCACGAACACGAATGTGGTGCCGGGCAAGGTGGTCATGAAGATGGACCGCCGCATGATCCCGGAAGAAGACCCGGTGGCGGTGGAGGCGCAGGTGCGCGCGCTGATCGAGGACGCCGTGCGCGGCGAGCCGGGCATCCGCATCGAGATCCGCCGCCTGCTCCTGTCGCATGCGCTGCGCCCCTTGCCAGGCTCCGAGCAGCTGGTGGGCAGCCTGCAAAAGAATGCGCAGGCCATCCTCGGCGAAAGCATCCCTGTCGTCGGCACGCCGCTGTATGCGGATGCGCGCCTGTATGGCGAACGTGGCATCCCCGCCGTGCTGTATGGCGCCGGTCCGCGCACGGTGCCCGAATCGAATGCGAAGAAGGCCGATGAACGCCTGGCGCTGGACGACTTGCGCATGGCCAGCAAGATCGTCGCCCTTACCTTGCTCGATTTCCTGGCGCAGAAATAGGGCGGGGAATAAGGCAAGGCAGTTTGGCTTACAATGGGCCGACCACACATTATGTGAAGAAGAGCTCCATTGAATACCCGTTTTCTCGAAGCGTTTGTCTGGGCTGCGCGGCTGGGCAGCTTCCGCACGGCGGCCGACAAGCTGCACATCACGCAGGCGGCCATCTCGAACCGCATCGCCTCGCTGGAGCAGGACTTCGGCACGCGCCTGTTCGACCGCGATGCGCGTGAAATCCGCCTGACATTCGCCGGGCGCAACCTGCTTGGCTATGCGGAACGCATGCTGGAACTGTGCCGCGACATGTATGCGGCCAATTCCTCGCCCGCCCATATCACGGGCGAAGTGCGCATCGGCGTCATCGAAACCATCGTGCATACCTGGCTGATTCCGTTTTTGCAGCGGGTGCAGGAGCGCTATCCGGGCATCGAGATCCAATTGACGTCCGAGTCGACGCGCCGCCTGCATGAGCAGCTGCAGCAGGGGGAGCTCGATATCGCGCTGCAGACGGACATGCTGACGGGCGACCATATCCGCAGCACCGGCAGCGGCGCCATCGCCATGGGCTGGGCCGGCAGGGCCGCCGACTGGCCCGACACGGGTACGCCGTTCACGGTGGCGCAACTGGCGCAGCACCCGATCATCACCATGAACCGCGGCTCGCAGCCCCATTCCGCGTTGAAAGCGCTGTGCCAGGACGAGGGAGTGCAGCTGGGCAGGGTGCATTGCGTCAGCTCGATCTCGGCCATCGTGCGCCTGGTGAAGGCGGGCTTCGGCATCGCCGTGCTGCCGCTGGCACCCCTGCGCGAGGAAATCGAGCAGGGCAACATCGCCCTGATTCCGTGCGCCAGCAGCCTGGCGCCGCAGCGCATCGTCATCAGCTACAGCGAAGACCTCACCACGGAAGCGATTCAATTGGTGGCCATGCTGGCGTGCGAGGAGGCGGCCAGGTTTACCCTGGGCCTGGGCGAGGAATATGGCGCCGGGGCGCGGCCGTGACAATTAAGTTGCCGTTATCGCCGCGGCCCACAAGAAAAACTTATCAGTCGCGTTCAGAATAACCCGTTTGCCAAGTGATGGCGTGCCGCCTATTCTGGCTTGGCACACCACTTACAACGCACAACGGAACCATCATGACGACGTCCACCACCACCTTGCCCGGCATCCTGTTCGTCTGGACCAGCGCCGACCCGGAACACGAACTCGATTTCAACCGCTGGTACGACCGCGAGCACGTGGAAGAGCGCGTGCGCATTCCCGGCTTCGTCAGCGGCACGCGCTACCAGAGCGTGCGCGGACCCCGCAAATACCTGGGCCTGTACCGCACCGTCTCGCTCGACGCCTTCCAGACTCCCGATTATTTCAAGGCCTTCGGCCAGCAGACGCCATGGTCGGTGGCGAATTTGCAGCGCATGGTGGACCCGATGCGCAGAGTCTGCACCATCGAGGCGGAAACGGGCATGGGCACGGGCGCCTGGCTGGCCGTGCTGCGCCTGGGCGCATCAGCCATCGGCCAGGATGCCGAAGCGAAGGCCGGCATGGCGGCGCTGGGAAAAAAACTGCTGCGTATCGATGGCGTGATCGCCACGCGTTTGCTCACGCCCGACGACAATCTGTCCGGTCCCCTGCCCGCGGAGCGGAAGGAAGGTCGCGTGCTCGATCCCATCTTCCTGATTGACGCTTCCTCGGAAAGCGCCGCCGTGGCGGCCGCCAACGAAGCCAGCACCGCGCTGGGCCTCGATGGCGCCGAGGCGGCCATCCTGCAACTGTCCTGGCAATTGCGCGAGACCGATCTGCTGGCAGCCTGACCCCGGCACCCACAACTTGCCGGCATCGATAACACGAGACACGGGCGACGGCGGGGGACAAAGCATCCTGCGCCGCGCCTGCAATAAAACTGACGAGAGAGGTAGGCTATGACCACACACACCACGGCACACACCACCGCGCAGGGCCGCCCGCGTGCCGACGCGCATGCAGCCGCGCCGGGCGGGAAACCCAAGACGGGCCGCCTGGCCACGGCCAGCATGGTCGGCACGACCCTGGAATGGTATGACTTCACCGTCTATAACACCATGGCCGCGCTGATCTTCAATCATCTGTTCTTCCCTTCCTTCGACCCGCTGACGGGCACCATCCTGGCTTTTTCCACCTATGCGGTGGGCTATATCTCGCGTCCGATCGGCGGCGTGATCTTCGGCCACCTGGGCGACAAGCTGGGACGCCGCTGGGTGCTGGTGGTGACCCTGATGCTGATGGGCGTGACGACGGGCCTGATGGGCCTCTTGCCCACGTATGCGACGGCCGGCATCTGGAGCCCCGTCCTGCTGGTGGCGCTGCGCTTCGTGCAGGGCATCGCGCTCGGTGGCGAATGGGCGGGCGCGGTGCTGATCTCCGTCGAACACGGGGCCGCGGACAAACGGGGCCGCAACGCTTCGTGGACGCAGGTGGGGCCGTCCTTCGGTACCTTGCTGGCGACGGGCTGCATCGGCCTGATCACGTATCTGCTGCCGCATGAAGCATTCATGGACTGGGGCTGGCGCATGCCGTTCATCGCCAGCCTGCTGCTGGTGGCGTTTGGCATGTGGATACGCAGCGGCATCGATGAAACCCCGCTGTTCAAGGAACTCGATAAAAAAGACGCGAAGGCGGAAGCGCCGATCGGCGACGTGCTGCGCGTCTACTGGCGCCGTCTGCTGATCGCCGGCGGCGTGCGTATCGGCTCGGACGTGCTGTATGCGCTGGTGGTGGTATTTACGCTGACGTACGTGACGACGGTGCTGCACCTGTCGTCGACCCTGGCGCTCACCGCCATCATGATCGGCACGGCCTGCAATGCGCTGGCGGTACCCATGTTTGGCGCGCTGTCGGACAAGATCGGCCGCCGCCCCGTGTATGCGCTGGGCGCCGTGCTGGGCCTCGTGTGGGCGTTTGCCTTCTTCATCTTGCTCGATACGGCCAGCCCGGCCGCCATCGTCACTGCCGTCGTCGTGGGCCTGGTCATCCACGCCATCATGTACGGCCCGCAGGCGGCCTTCGTCATCGAGCAATTCCCCACCAAGGTGCGCTATGCGGGTTCCTCGCTGGCCTATACCCTGGCCGGCGTCATCGGCGGCGGCTTCGCGCCGCTCGTCATCGCCAGCCTGTACCGCTCGTACAACAGCACCATGGCCGTCTCGCTGTACGTGGCGGCGGCCTTGCTGATCACCGGCGCGGCAGTCTTTGCCGCGCGCGAAACGGGCCGCGGCCCCCTCGAAGAATAAGGAAAACCATGACTGCCCATACCTTCAACCTGGCCGGGCACGGCCCCGTCACTTTCGACATCGACAACCTCATCATCGCGGGCTGGACGGGCCGCGACATGGCGATGGTGGAACATCATATCGCCGAGCTGGAAACCATCGGCGTGGCGCGCCCGAAAAGCGTGCCCACCTTTTATCGCGTGGCGGCGGCACTGCTCTCCAGCGATGCCGCCATCGAAGTGCCTGGCCGCGATTCGTCCGGCGAGGCCGAATTCGTGCTGTTCTCCACCGAATACGGTCTGCTGGTGGGCATCGGTTCCGACCATACGGACCGCAAGGTGGAAAGCTATGGCGTGACAGTATCGAAGCAGATGTGCGGCAAGCCCGTGGGCGATACCCTATGGCGCTATGCGGACGTGGCCGGCCACTGGGACCAGCTGCAGATGCGCTCCTGGCGCGAACGGGCCGGCGTGCCGGCCCTGTACCAGGACGGTCCCGTGACGCGCATGCTGTCGCCGGAAGACCTGATCGCGCGCTACACGGGCCAGGCCGGCCTGCCCGTGGGCAGTGCCATGTTCTGCGGCACCCAGCCGATCATCGGCGAGATGGGCCATGGCGACGCTTTCGAGCTGGAGCTGTATGATCCAGCCTTGCAGCGCCGCCTGCAGCACCGCTATGCCGTGCAAACCCTGCCCGTGGAAGGATAAGGCAATGAACAAGACCATCCGTGAACTGGCCGCCGACCTGGCCGCCGGCCGCATCACCAGCGTGGAACTGACGGAGCAGATGCTGGCGCGCGCCGAGGCACACCGGGCGCAGGGCGGCCACGCCTATGTCAGCCTCGAGGGCGAACAGGCGCTGGCCGAGGCGCGCGCCAGCGACGCGGCGCGCGCCGCCGGCCTCGTGCCGTCGCCCCTGGCGGGCATCCCCCTTTCCATCAAAGACCTGTTCGACGTCAAGGGGCAAGTGAGCAGCGCGGCCTCGCTGGCGCTGGCCGATGCGCCGCCCGCCGTCGCCGATGCGCAAGCCGTGGCGCGCCTGCGCGCGGCCGGTGCCGTCCTGCTGGGACGCACCAATATGAGCGAATTCGCGTTTTCCGGCCTGGGCTTGAATCCCCATTACGGCACGCCGTGCAATCCGCTGGACCGCGACAGAGTGGCGGGCGGTTCCACCTCGGGCGGCGCCGTGACGGTGGCGCTGGACATGGCGGCCGGCGCGCTGGGCACGGACACGGGCGGCTCGATCCGCATCCCGTCCGCCTTTTGCGGCTTGACGGGCTTCAAGCCAACGGCGGCCAGTGTCTCGCTGGACGGTACCGTGCCCCTGTCGCGCTCCCTCGATTCTGCCGGCCCCATCGCGCGCAGCGTCGATTGCTGCGCCATCCTGTACGCCGCGCTGTCCGGCCATGAGATTGCCGACGGCGCGCCTTCGTTGCAGGGACTGCGCTTCGGCTTTACCACCGATTACGTCGGCACCCATGTCGAGGCGCAGGTGCAGCAGGCGTTTGACCGCGCGCTGGACATGCTGCGCGCGGCCGGCGCGCGCATAGAGCAGTTCGACTTCCCCGAATTGCTGGAACTGCCCGTGATCAATGGCGGCGGCGGGCTGGTGGCGGCCGAAGCGTGGCACTGGCACAGGGCGCTGCTGGAAGAGAAGGGCGGGCAGTACGACCAGCGCGTGGCGGCGCGCATCCGCCGCGGCCAGCAGCAGGGCGCGGCCGACTACATCGACCTCCTCGATGCGCGCACGCGCCTGATTAAAGCCGCAGTGCGGCGCCTGGCGCCATTCGATGCGTGGCTGATGCCCAGCGTGGCCATCGTGGCGCCGCAAGTCGGGCCGCTGGAAGCGGATGACGCGACCTTCTTTGCCACGAATGGCCTGGTACTGCGCAATGCCAGCGTGATCAACTTCCTCGACGGCTGTGCGCTGTCCGTGCCTTGCCAGGCGCAAGGGGAACTGCCCGTGGGACTGGGCATTTGCGCGCTGGCAGGCAAGGATGCACGGGTGCTGCAAATTGGCCGGGCGGTGGAGGCCATACTGGGCACGCGTGAATAAATAGTGCTGCAGTGCAGGAAAATGCCAACTCTGTAATATGATGACTGGCATTGACTTGGGATCGGCGCGCTTTCCCGCGCCGGCAAACATCACACTGTGCAACGATACGACCTGATTAGCTGTCATGACTGCGGCGTGCTGTACCGCAAACGTCCGCTGCGTCCACGCGAAAAGGCGCGCTGCATCCGTTGCCGCTCGGTGCTGTATCGCGCCGTGTCAGGCCGCAGCGCGCCCGCTGGCCTGGACAAGGTGGTGGCGCTGACCCTGGGCGCCGCCCTGGTCTTCCTGATCGCCCAGTTTTTCCCCATCGTCGAACTCGACGTCAATGGCCTCACTTCCAGCGCCACCCTGCTGGGCTCCATCCGCGTACTGTGGCTTGAACAGATGCAGGTGGTGGCGACGATGGTGTTCCTGTTTACCATACTGTTTCCCGCCATCGAACTCGGTTCGCTGCTGTACGTGGCGCTGGGCTTGCGCGGCGGCGTCAAGGTGCCCGGCTTTAACCGCGTGCTGCGCGCCGTGCAGACCTCGCGCGAGTGGGGCATGACGGAAGTGCTGATGATCGGCATCCTGATCACCGTCGTCAAGATGACCAGCCTGGCCACCGTGGTGCCGCAACCGGGGCTGTTCGCGTTTGGCGCCCTGACCTTGCTGCTGGCGATCGTTGTTTCCTTCGACCCGAAGGCACTGTGGAACCTGGGCGACGACCTGACCCGTCAGGCGTTGCCCGGCATGCGCTACAAGGCGTTCGCGCCCGGTGAAAAAATCGTGCCCTGCCACGCCTGCGGCCTGGTGGCGCCTCCCTTGGGCAAGGGCAGGCATCTGGCGTGCGTGCGCTGCGGTTCGACCCTGCATGTGCGTAAACCAAACAGCATCAGCCGCACATGGGCCCTGCTGATCGCCGCCATGATTCTCTATATTCCCGCCAACCTGTTGCCCGTGATGGTGACATACACGCTGTTTGGTGCGCAGAACGACACCATCATGAGCGGCGTGGTGCTGTTCTGGACCAGCGGCTCGAAGGGCTTGGCCATCATCATTTTCATCGCCAGCGTGGTCGTGCCCATGCTGAAGCTGGGCGTGCTGGCGCTGCTGGCCTGGACGGCGCAGCGGCGTTCGCGCTGGCGGCCGCGCCAGCGCACCGTCCTGTACCGCATGGTCGAATTCATCGGCCGCTGGTCCATGCTCGATATCTTTGTCGTCACCCTGACGGTGGCACTGGTGCGCTTCAAGTCGCTGGCGGTGATCACGGCAGGTCCCGGCGCGCTGGCCTTCGGCGCCGTGGTGGTGCTGACCATGCTGGCGGCGATGCAGTTCGACCCGCGCCTGATATGGGACCCCGTCGATGAGCAGGCTCCCGGCGAGGAAGAACCCGTGGTAATAGCAAATACCGGAAACAATACTGTGATTGGAGAACAGCATGTCTGACAAAGAAGCGGGCGACCTTGCCGAAACGGGCGGACGGTCATTGCCGGAACCCGAGGTGGAGCAGGGCAGCCGCTGGCTGCCCTCGCTGGTGTGGCTCATTCCGCTGCTGGCCGCGCTGATCGGCGCCGGCCTGGCCGCCAAGTCCATCCTTGACCAGGGGCCCACGGTGACGGTCAGCTTCAAGAGCGCCGAAGGCCTGGAGCCGGGCAAGACCAAGGTCAAATACAAGGATGTCGACATTGGCCAGGTGCGCACCATCACCCTCGATGAGGACCTGACCAGGGTGCTGGTGACAATCGACATGAGCAAGGAAGCGCGCCGCTTTGCCACCAAGGATACGCGCTTCTGGGTGGTGCGTCCGCAGATCGGCGCCAGTGGCGTGACGGGATTGGGCACCTTGCTGTCCGGTGCCTACATCGGCGTCGACACGGGCAAGTCGGAGGAGAAAAAGGAGAGCTTCGTCGGCATGGAAGATCCGCCCGCCGTGGCAGGCGACCAGAAGGGCAAGCTGTACACCCTGCATGCGGACAGCCTCGGCTCCGTCGACGTGGGTTCGCCGCTGTTCTTCCACCGCCTGCGGGTGGGCAAGGTGGTCAGCTTCGCACTGGACAAGGACGGCCATGGCATCACCATGTCGGTCTTCGTGAATGCGCCGTATGACCAGTTCGTCGGCAAGAACGCGCGCTGGTGGCATGCCAGCGGCGTCGACGTGCGTCTCGATTCCAATGGTTTCAAGCTCAATACGCAATCGCTGGCCGCCATGCTGGTGGGCGGCATCGCCTTCGAGGCGGAAAACGGCCGCAAGCCGGAGGAACCGGCACCGGCCGGCACCAGCTACCGCCTGGCGGCCGACGAGGCCAGCGCCATGCGCGAACCCGATGGCGAGGCCATCACCACGGTATTCTATTTCGACCAGTCCCTGCGCGGCCTGCAGCCCGGCGCCACGGTCGATTTCCGCGGCATCGTGCTGGGCGAGGTGCGTTCGGTGGGCATCGAATTCGATCCCGTGAAAAAGAACTTCCGCATGCCCGTCACCGTCAGCCTGTATCCGGCCCGACTGGGAATGCGCTTCAAGACGGCCGTCGACGATGCGGAAGGTTCGGCCGGACACCAGCTGCTCGAACGCATGGTCAGCCGTGGCTTGCGGGCGCAGTTGCGCACGGGCAACCTGCTCACCAGCCAGCTGTACATCGCACTGGACTTCTTCCCGAAAGCGCCGAAGGTGGCGCTGGAGCTGAACAAGTATCCGCTGGAAGTGCCAACCGTGCCCAATACCCTCGATGAATTGCAGACGCAGATCGCCAGCATCGCCAGGAAGCTCGACCAGGTGCCGTATGCGGAGATCGGCAACAATCTGAACGCCACCATCAAGCAGGCCAATACCCTGTTCAAGCAGCTCGATGGCCAGGTGGTGCCGGAGATGCGCGATACCCTGACGGCGGCGAAGCAGACGTTCGGCACGGCCGAGCAGGTGCTGCAAAAGGATTCGCCGCTGCAGTCGGACGTGCGCCAGGCCTTGCAGCAGTTGACGCAAACCCTGCAATCGCTCAATGCCCTGTCGGACTACCTGGAACGCCATCCCGAGTCCCTGATCCGCGGCAAAAAAGGAGATGAACAAAAATGAAGAAGCCCATTTTCGCGCTACTGGCGGCCGCCATCCTGCTGGGCGGATGCTCCACGCCCCAGCCCGAGCATTTTTATACGCTCTCGGGCGGCGCCGACGTGCAGCCGGCCAAACCCGTGAAATACTATGTGGAGCTGCTGGCCGTCAGCGTGCCGCAGCAGGTGAGCCGCAACCAGTTTGTCGTGACGGCGCCATCGGGGCGCATCGAACTGCTGGAGCAGCAGCGCTGGGCGGGACCGCTGGCCGGCGAAATTGGCCAGTCCCTGTCCACGGCCGTGACCAACGACCTGGGCGCCATCGACGTGTTCCGCACGCCACATCCGGACAACCTGCCCGTGTACCGCATCAGCACCAATGTGCAGCGCTTCGAATCGGTCATGGGGCAGTATGCGCTGATCGACGCCGTATGGAGCGTGCGCCAGCTCTCCAGCAACAAGGTGGTCACGTGCCGCACCATCGCCAATGAAAAGGTGGGCGCCGGCTACGATGAACTGGTGCTGGGCCACCGTCGCGCCGTGAATCGCATCGCTGCCGACATGGCCGCTGTCGTGCGTTCCTTTGACAACGGCAGCGCCGCCTGCCCGGCTGCCTGAACGGCCTTGCGCTAGCCACGCCCCGCGGCCGCTGGTAGAATGCGGCCATGGGAATGACCTTGTTCACGCGCCGCTTTGCCGCCTGGATCGCCTGTTTCGCGATCCTGCTGGCGGCGCTCGCGCCATCGATTTCCCAGGCCGTCGCCAACGCCAAGCAGGAGTCTGGCTCCGGCTGGGCGGAAATCTGCTCGGTGGCCGGCATCCGTTTTGTCCAGGTTGCTGCCGACGCGACCGATGACGACAAGTCCGCCGGCAAGGCCATGCAGATGGAGCATTGCGCTTTCTGCTCCACGCATGCGGGTTCCGTGGGCCTGCCACCGAGCCCGATAATGCCGCTGCCCGTGGCCAGCGGCACGGCCATCTTCCCCGCCCTGTACTACCAGTCCCCCGCACCGCTGTTCATCTGGAGCACCGCGCAATCGCGCGCACCGCCCGCCCTCGTCTGAGTTTTGCATTGTCAAGTCCGACCTGTCCGCCCACCGGCGTGACGGGCCGCATCCGCATATTTCAACGAGAATTACATGAACAACAAACTGTTGGTGCTGGCCGTGGCCATCACCCTGGCATACCCTTGCGCGCAGGCGCAGCAAGCGGACCACGCCATCGACACCGTCGTCGTTTCCGGCTCGCGCGCGCAATCGTGGCTGTCCGAGACGCCGCAGGCCATCGGCGTGGTCAATGCCCAGACGCTGGAGCGCGACAAGCCCAAGACCATGGGCGATATCCTCAACCGCATCGCCGGCGTGTACTGGAATGACCTGGGCAACGAGCAGCACAGCATGAGCATCCGCCAGCCCATCGGCACGAATGCCGTGTACCAGTACCTGGAGGATGGTATTCCCATCCGTCCGCTGGGCGTCTTCAACCACAACTCGCTTAACGAGATGAACATGGCTGGGGCCAGCGGCGTGGAAGTGGTGAAGGGCGCCGCGTCCTCGCTGTACGGCAGCAATGCCGTGGGTGGCGCCGTCAATTTCCTCACGGCCAGCGCCAGCGCGACCCCCACGGCAAGCGTTGGGGTTCGGCGCGACAATGTGGCCGGCTACACGCGCTACGACACTTCCGCCAGCGATACCTGGGGCCCGCTGGGCCTGCGCTTCTCCCATTACAGTTCGCGCCGTTCGCGCGACAACTGGCAAGAGTACAGCTATGGCGACAAGGACTCATTCTCGCTGCGCGCCGACTATGCGCTCAGTCCCACGTCGCAGCTGCGCGCCACCATCGTCCACACGGATCTCGACGCGGCCATGACGGGCAGCCTGTTCGAGAACGATTACCGCAATGATCCTGGCAAGAGCCTGAACACGTTTACTTATCGCAAGGACAAGACGACGCGCATGAATGTGGCGTGGGAGGGCGAGACGACGGCCGGTGGCACGAGCACCGTCACCGTGTTTACGCGCAAGAACGACCATGGGCAGATTCCCGCCTATTCCATCGGCAGCTGCGCAGGCATGCTGTGCAAGGGCGTCATCAACAACAACCACGTCGATTCGCTGGGGCTGGACGTGAAACACCAGCAGGAATTCGCCTGGCTGCGTTCGCGCCTGGTCGCCGGGGTGTACGTGGACAAGAGCGACAATCCCTTTGTCAGCGACAACCTGTCCATCGTGCGCGATGCGGCCACGGGCCGGTATTTGCGCTACAGCGTGGCCAATGCGAGCAATCCGCAGGGCGTGCGCGACTACCGGACGGATATCCTCAACACGGCCGTCTTCGCGCAGTGGGAATTTTCTCCGCTGGCCGGCACGCGCGTCGTGCTGGGCGGCCGTTCGGACGCCATCCGCTACGATTACCATAACCATCTGGCGCCGGAGGGCAGCCTTGACTACGGCGCGCCCGATGAGTCGCGCAGTTTTTCCCATGCCAGTCCCAAGCTGGGCGCCACCTATGCCATCGGCCATGCGGGCAGCGCGTATGCAAACGTCAGCCAGGGTTTTACCCCGCCCGAAGTGAGCCAGCTGTATGGCAAGACGGGCATCGCCGACCTGCGGCCGTCCGTGTACAACAACTATGAAATCGGCCTGCGCTGGGCTTTCCTGCAGGGCCGGCTAAAACTCGATACGGCCCTGTACCGGCTTGACGGGCGCGACACCATCGTCAGCTATACCGTCTCGCCGGGGAACAGCGAAAACCGCAATGCGGGCCGCACGCGCAGCGAAGGACTGGAGCTGGGCCTGAACTACGCCAGCGGCCCGTTCGACGCCCGCTTCGCCACGGCCATCGCGCGCCACCGCTACCTGCGCTACCAGGTCTCCGCCAGCCTCGATTACAGCGGCCGCGACATGCCGCAGGCGCCGCGCGACATCACCTCGTTCGAGATCGGCTACAAGCCCGTGGCCGGCGCCAGGGTGGCGCTCGAAGCCGTGCACCAGGGCCGCTACTGGATGAACAATGCCAACACGGTGGAGTACAAGGGCCACGCCTTGCTGAACCTGCGTGCCAGCTATCAGGTCGCGCGGGGCCTGGAAGCGTGGGCGCAGGTGCGCAATGTGGCCGACAAGCGCTATGCCGATTCGGCCAGCAGCAGCTATTCAGGCGTGGGCAGCTACGTGGCCAATACGCAGAACCAGTACACGCCCGGCGCGCCGCGCAGCGTGATGCTGGGCCTGTCCTACACCTACGGCGCACTGTGAGGCACAGCATGGACGATCACACCTTTCTCATCGCGCGCCGCAAGAGCCTGTACTGGCGCATCCACTTCTGGGCCGCGTTGATCGCTTCGCCGTTCGCCTTGCTGGCGACCTTGACGGGCATCCTGTACGTGTTCACGCCGCAGATTGAAACGGCGCTGTACGCCCACCTTGACCATGTGACGCCGCAGCGCGCCATGCTGCCGCTGGATGCCGCCGTGGCAGCGGCGGAACGGGCGGCACCGCGTAGCTGGGAAGTGCAGCACGTGGTGCCGCCGTTTGAAAAGGATGACGCGGTGCAGGTGGCGTTTGCGCCGCCCGGCGGCGCGCAAGGTGAACATGCTGAACATGCGGGCCATGGCGGGCGTGCCGCCGCCGTCAAGCCGAAATTCGGCCTGCCCGCGCAAGCCATCGTCGTGTACGTGAATCCGTATGACGCGCGCGTGCTGGGCAGCCTGGCCAGCAGCGAGCGTTTCGGCAACTGGGCGAAAAGACTGCATTCGCGGCTGCTGCAGAACGATGGCTGGCGCTGGATGATCGAGCTGGCGGCCAACTGGCTGATGGTGATGCTGGTGACGGGCGTGATCCTGTGGTGGCCGCGCGGCGCGCAGGCCGGCGTGCCTAAGCGCGGTGCGCGGGGCCGCAATGCCTGGCGCCAGTGGCATGCCTTCCTCGGCGTGGCGCTGGGGCTGGTGAGTGTCGTGATCCTGACCACGGGGCTGACGTGGAGCCAGCAGGCAGGAGGGCGCATCCGCGCGCTGCGCGACATCAGCGGCCAGGCATCGCCGCCCGCGCCGCGCGGCCTGCATTCGAGCGAGGACGCGGCTGGCGGCCCGCTGGACTGGCAGGGCGCCTGGCAAGTGGCGCGCAGCCATGCGCCGGCCATCGCCGTGCAACTGACGGCGCCGGCCAGCCAGGACGATGTGTGGCGCGCCACCATGGCAGACCGCAGCCGGCCCACCTTGCGCTTCGACCTGCAATTCGACGCCTACAGCGGCAAGCCCCTGTACTACGCGGGGTGGGAGGCGCAAACGGCGTTCGGCAAGGCCACGGCCATCGGCATCCCTTTCCATCGTGGCGAATTCGGCTGGTGGAACCAGGCCTTGCTGCTGCTGTTCGGCGCCAGCGTGCTGTTCTCGCTGGTGTCGGGCTGGCTGATGTACTTCAAGCGGCGCCCGCCAGGCTCGCTGGGCTTGCCCAAGCTGCTGCCAGGCGCCTGGACTTCGCCCTCCGCGCTGGCCTGGCTGGTGGCGGCCATCATGTGCGCGCTGATGCCGCTGCTGCTTATTTCCGGCAGCTTGCTCATGCTGGTGGAGCTGGCCCTGGCGCGGCGACAGCGGCTTAGCCGCCGACGATAGGTTGGGCGATGATCCAGAGGCTGAGCAAGGTGTAGGCGATCATCAGTGCCAGCATCGGATACTGGCTGCGCAGGGCGGCGCGGCGGCTGGCGTACAGGCGCAGCGCGCAGACGTGGGCCAGCCAAACTGCCGCCACGTGACCGGCGATGATGGCAAACAGCGACACGTACCACACCGCCTTGGCGTCGACGATGCCAAGGCGGATGAAGTACAGCTTCGTGCCGAACAGGTCCCAGCCCAGGCCCAGCGGGTCCGACGCCAGCGGAATCAGGTACTGGCCCGCCATCGCCAGGAAAGAGAGGTAATGGGCGAAATGGTAGGCGATGGCAATCGGCACCAGCGTCAGCACGAAGTGCCCGGCCACGCGCCGCAGGGGCAGGGCCGGCTGGCCATCGCTGGCGCCGCAGCGGGCGATCAGCGCGCAAAACAGCAGGAAGATGGTCAGGAACAGGGCCGGCATCAGCAGCAGGGCGGCCGTGGTGATCCAGGCCAGCGCGCCCGGCGCTACGGCCAGGACGGCGTCGACGATGTCGTACCATGCCTGCGTTTCCATCATGCCGTCGAAGCTGACGGAGGCCAGCATCAGAATCACCAGCACCAAACAGGCTGGGCGCACGGGCTCTGTCGCCAGCAAGCCCGCCGCATACGGGCGCACGTACCAGCCGCCATCGCGGCAGGCGAGGGGCGCGAAGCGCGCCAGCAGGCCGAAGATGACGTGGAACACTTCGCCGTGGCGCAGCCAGGTTTCACGGCCGAACAGCGCCATGGCGGTCCACGTGCAGGCGGAATACAGCAGCATGGTCCAGGCCAGACTGGCCGGCTGTTCGCTGCCTTCCCAGTTCAGCTCCATCCAGATAAAGCAGAAAAACAGGACGGTGGCCGGCCAGCTGTCGAGCCAGCGCGGCCACGCCAGCGGTGCGCGCCAGCGGGGCAACAGCTGCGCCGCCGCGCGCGCCACGCTGTCGAGCGGATTGACGAGCGCCCACAGGTCCCCTACCAGTGCCGAGACATACGCCATGCCTACCCACCAGATGGCCCATACCATGGCGGGGGCGATATTTTTCACGGGGTTCTGCACGCCCACCAGTCCCGCCACGATCACGAGGACATACAGCGCCAGCACCAGCAGGCGCAGCGCGAGGTTGATGGCGCGCGCAGCGGGGATATGCCGCACGAGCAGGCGCGCATAGTCGCCCCGATAGGGCGTTGCATCGTCGCGGCGCCACAGGGCCAGGAAGACAAACGACAGCGCCACCGTCAGCCCCGCGCCGGTCAGGTACAGCCAGAGCGGCAGGGGCAGGTCGTAGCGCTGGCCAAAACCGTGAGCGTGCCCAAGACATGGCGCGGCCAGCAGGCCGAGAGCGGCGGCGCGCCGCATCATCGCGGCAGCACTTCCAGGTACATTAGCGGCGCTTCGTGGCGATGCTTGTGCTGCTTGCCCTTGTGCTCCGTCTGCGCGCCGTAGCCGTGCGCGGAAACGGGGAAGCGACCCGGCACGCTGGCGTCGATACGCATGGCTTGCGAGGCGCCCGGCTTGACCGTCAGCAGCTGGTCGTAGCCGTGCAAGTGGATACTGACTTCTTCGTCGGTAGTCCAATCCAGCGTGATGATGTCGTGCTGTTGGACGCGTAGCGTCGGTGGCCTTGGCGCGATTTTACGCTGCGCGATGGCCAGCGCCAGATGCCGTCCCGGTTGCCGCTGACTGGCCGCCGGGCCGCCCGGCGACTGGCTTTGCGCCGATGCGCACAGCAGGAAAATGGCCAGGCCCAGGCCGACAAGGGGAAGGTGAAATGGAGTTTTTTTCATCCTTAAATTTTAGGAAAGATTTCCAGCCTTGGCCATCTGAAAAAAAACACCAGTTTGAAAAAGTGCGGCCGTAGAATGATCGGCGCGCACTGGCGGCAAGCGCCGCCGGTCTGGCCTATCCAATGACACTTGAAAGAGGCAGGGGAGACGATGAAGAATAAAAAAATGCTGTTTGTACTGGCGCTGGCCTGCCTGGCCTCGCCGTCCGGACGGGCCGAAATCCTGGCCATGGTCAATTACGAAAGCAAGTCGCCCGAATCACTGAAGTCGCTGAAAAGCCCCGTCGCGCCGCCCTCGCGCAAGGAGGGCATCGCCATCATCGACGTCGACCCTGAGTCGAGCAACTTCGGCAAGATCGTGCGCGATATTCCTCTGCCGCCGGACCTGGTGGTGCACCATATTTTCTACAACCACGACATGAGCAAGGCCTACATCACGGCGCTGGGCAAGACGCAGCTGCGCGTGATGGACATGCGCCACAAGGACTTGCCCATCAAGGTGATCGAGGTGCCTACCTGCCAAGTGGGCGAGGACATCGTCTTTTCGGGTGACCACAAGCGCTGGTATTTGAGCTGCATGGGCTCGCAGGCCGTGCTGGAAGGCGATGCCGTGCACGACAAGCCGGGGCGCACCGTCAAATTGCCGGCGCCGTATCCGCACGGCCTGGCCGTCCACGATGGCATCGACCGCACCCTGCTGACGAGTACCATCCGCCCCACGGATCTGGGCGATGCGGGTGAAGTGATCAGCGTGCTGGAAACGAGCACGGGCAAGGTGCTGGGCACGCACAAGCTGTCGAAAAAGCCGTCGCCGTCGGGCGAGGCTCCCGTGGAGGTGCTGTTCGTCCCGGGCCGCCATCCGCCCGTGGCGTACATCGCCAATATGTACGGCGGCACCGTCTGGACGGCCACGTGGAACCCGGCAACGAAGGATTTCGACACGGCCCAGGTGCATGATTTTGCCGAACAAAAGGCGGGCGTGCCGCTGGAACTGTACTTTAACAAGGGCGCCACGCGGATGTACCTGACGACGGCCAAGCCGGGCCACCTGCATATCTTCGACCTGACGGGCGGCATCGGCAAGCCAAGGCTGGTGAAATCGATACCCGCCGCCGAAGGCGCGCACCACGTGGCGTTCACGAAGGATGGCCGCTATGCCTTCGTGCAGAATGCGCTGCTCAATCTGCCCGGCATGAGCGATGGCAGCATCACCGTCATCGACCTGAAAAAGGAGGCGGTAGTACGCAGCGTCGATACCTTGAAAGACAGGGGCCTCAATCCGAACAGCATCGTGCTGCTGCCGAAGTGGAACGACTTCAAGGGGCACTGAAAGACGCGTTCCGCTAGAATGCCAAGGCGCGGCCAGGCTCGTTGCCAAGGGCCGCCCCTTTGCACTGGCTGAACATGAAATTCATCGATTTTCCCGCCTTGTCCACCTTGGCCGCCGCGTCGGCCGCGGTTACCCAGAAATGCAGCTGCTGCGCCGTCCCGCTCGATGCCTGGCAGCGCCTTCCCACCTCGCTCGAGCTGGACCGCTTTGCAGAAATCGGCACCCTGCGCGAAGATCCGTACGAGGAACCGACCTTCGCCGAGTATCACCCGCAGGGCACGCGCTATGACAGTGCCGACGCGCCCATCGCGCCGCGCTACTATCCCGCCAACCTGAGCCAGGTGGCCCGCTGCCTGGACTGCGGCCGCCACTACCTGCGCTACAACGAGGCGGGCGGCTATTTCACGGAACTGCGCATCCGCGCGCTACTCCCCGAACTGCTGGCCGACGCGCCGTTGTAGCCTGATTTCCGCTACAGGCTTTCCTTGACGTGCGCGATGCCGTGTTCATCGTAGATCGAGTACACGGCGGCGAGGATGTTTTCCAGCTCGGGCGCGCGGTCCATGTGGCGCACGCTGAAGAAGATGGGGGAAAACGCGTGCTGGTCGTCGAGCTTGCGGTAGATGACGTTACGGTGGTGCATGGCTTGCACGCTTTCGGGCACGATGGAAATCCCCTGGCCGGCCGCCACCAGTCCCATGGAAATCTGCAGCTCGCGCACCTCGGTGACGAGGCCCGGCGTGACATTGCCATCGCTGAACATGGCCAGCACCTGGTCGGCAAAGCTGGGCCGGGGCGCTTTCGGATACACGAGCAGGGTTTCATGCGTGAGGTCCGTCAGGCGCAGGCCGCCCTCGCCATGCGCCAGCCGGTGCCCGGGCGGCAGGGCCACCACCAGGCGCTCTTCGCGCAGCAGGATGCGGCGGATGCTGGGGGCCTCGCTTTTTAGGCGCCCGAAACCCACGTCGATGCGGCCTTCCTTGAGCGCCTTGATCTGCTCCACCGTCGTCATCTCGTGCAAGGTCACGTCGACCTCGGGGTGGCGTTCGCAATAGCGATGCACGACATCGGGCAATTCCCCATACAGGGTCGAGGCGACGAAGCCGATCGACAGGGTGCGATCGAGCTTGCCGATGCGCTGCGTCATCGCCTTCAGGTCGCGCACCTGGTCGAGCAGCGGGCGCGCGTGGGCGAGGAAAAACTCGCCCGCCTCCGTCAGCCGCAAGGGCCGCGAGCCTTTCTCGATCAGCGCGACGCCCAGGGTTTCTTCCAGCTGCTGCATCTGCCGGCTCAGCGGCGGCTGCGCGATATGCAGGCGCTCGGCAGCGCGCGTAAAGTTCCTTTCTTCGGCGACCGCGACGAAGTAGCGCAAGTGGCGTAATTCCATCTTCATACCTTTCAGGTATAGGTTCGATACCAACTCGGTGTTGGACGTGGGGACTTTGGGGGCATATCGTGTCACCACTCCACAGAATTATACGGAATAAATATGATTCAAAATATCGAGACCTTCCTGGTCGATGTGCCAACCATTCGTCCGCACAAGCTGTCCGTCGCCACCATGAACACGCAAACCCTGGTACTGGTGCGCGTGCGCTGCGCCGATGGCTTCACGGGCTGGGGCGAAGCCACGACCATCGGCGGCTTGAGCTACGGCGGCGAAAGCCCGGAAAGCATCAAGACGAATATCGATACCTATATCGCGCCCCTGGTGGTCGGCATGGAAGCGAGCCAGGTGGCGAAGGCCATGGCCAAGGTACGCAAGGTTATCCAGGGTAACCGCTTCGCCAAGTGCGCGATCGAGACGGCGCTGCTGGACGCGCAGGCTCGCCGCCTGGGCGTGCCGCTGTCGGAACTGCTGGGCGGCCGGGTGCGCGATGCGCTGCCCGTGGCCTGGGTGCTGGCCAGCGGCGACACCGTGCGCGATATCGCCGAAGGCGAAAAAATGCTGGAGCTGCGCCGCCACCGCATCTTCAAGCTGAAGATCGGCTTGCGCGACGTGATGGACGACGTGGCCCACGTGCTGGAGATCAAGCGGGCGCTGGGCGACCGGGCCAGCGTGCGCGTCGACGTCAACCAGGCCTGGAGCGAGACGGACGCCGTGCGCGGCATCGCCGCGCTGGAAGCGGGCGGCATCGACCTGATCGAGCAGCCCGTCAAGGCGGGCAACCGCGCCGCGCTGGCGCGCCTGAAGCAGCGCTTCGACGTGGCCATCATGGCCGACGAAGCCTTGCACGGTCCCGCCGATGCGCTGGCGCTGGCGCAGGCCGACGCGGCCGACGTGTACGCAGTGAAGATCACGCAGTCGGGCGGCCTGCTGCCGGCGCTGGAAGTGGCCACCGTGGCGCGCCTGGCCGGCGTCGGCCTGTACGGCGGCACCATGCTCGAAGGCGGCATCGGCACGGCCGCCACGGCCCACGTGTGTTCCACGTTCGCCGAACTGGCCTGGGGCACGGAACTGTTCGGGCCACTGCTGCTGACGCAGGAAGTCCTGCGCGAACCGCTGGTGTACCGCGACTTCATGCTGCAGGTGCCGACGGGCCCGGGCCTGGGCGTGGAGATCGATATGGACAAGCTGCGTTCCCTGCAGCGCCAATAAAGGAGAATGCAATGTTATTTCATGTACGCATGAACGTGAACCTGCCCGTCAGCATGCCGGCGGAACAGGCGGCGCTGCTGAAGCAGACGGAAAAGGCACTGGCGCAGCGCCTGCAGCAGGAAGGCAAGTGGCGCCACCTGTGGCGCATCGCCGGGCAGTACGCCAACATCAGCGTCTTTGACGTGGATAGCGTGGACGAGCTGCATGATTTGCTGATCTCGCTGCCCTTGTTCCCCTACATGCAGATCGACGTGATGCCGCTGTGCCGCCATCCGTCGTCCGTGCGCGACGGCGATGCCTGAGCCGCGATGCGGTACGAGCCAAGGACCCATGCCATGAAACAGACGGATAACGGAATTGCCGTGACCACCTCGAACGGGGACGATACGCTCCTGCATTACCGCACCGACGGCCAGCGCGGCAATCCCTGCCTGGTGCTGTCGAATTCCCTGGGCACGGATTTATCCATGTGGGACGCCCAGGCCGCTGCGCTGGCATCGCGATTTTTTGTCGTGCGCTATGACACGCGGGGCCATGGCCTGTCCGTCGGCGGCGACGTGCCATTCGGCATCGAACGCCTGGGCCTGGACGTGGTGGCGCTGCTCGACCACCTGGAGATCGCCCGCGCCGCGTTCTGCGGCATCTCCATGGGCGGCCTGACGGGGCAGTGGCTGGGCATACACCGGCCGCAGCGCCTGCACAAGCTGGTGTTGGCGAACACGGCGGCGCGCATCGGCGGCGCCGAGGCCTGGCTGGCGCGGGCGGCGCTGGTGCGCCGCGACGGCATGGCCGCGGTGGCCGATGGTGCCGCCGGGCGCTGGTTCACGCCGCAGTTCATCGGGCGGGAGCCGGACACGGTAGCGCGCATGGTGGCCATCCTGCGCGGACAGGATGCGGGCGGCTATGCGGCGTGCTGCGAGGCGCTGGCGCAGGCTGACTTGCGTGCCTGCGTTGGCACGCTGGGCGTACCGACCCTGGTTATTGCTGGTGAGCAAGATCCCGTCACCACGCTGGACGATGCGCGCTGGCTGCAGCAGCAGGTCGGGGGGAGCCGCCTGGCAAGCCTGCCGGCCTCGCACATCTCGAACGTCGAGGCGGCGGACTTGTTCACGGCGCAGCTGCGGGCATTTTTATTGTAAGGGTAAGGCTTGCTGTACCGTATCGGTGCGGCGAGAATTTGCTTTGCCCCTGGACACCGCCGCCGGCAAGGCCGGCATGCGGCAGGGGAAGCTTTCTTAAAAAATAATAATAAGAAAAGCAGACTTGGAGTAGACAGATGGAAAACAGATTGATCATCATCGCTGCGATCACGGTGGGTTATTTCGCCCTCATGTCGTACATTACGTATAGCGTGCGCAAGCATGCCAACAGTGCAGAAGGCATGACGGCGGGCGGGCGCAATTTCCCGGCCTACCTGATCGGCGCCCTGCTGCTGTCGGAATTCATCGGCAGTTCCGTCAGCATCGGCACGGCGCAGAAGGGCTATGAGCTGGGCATTTCCGCCGCCTGGAACCTGGTGGCGCTGTCGCTGGGCTTCCTGCTGCTGGCCCTCGTGCTGGTCAAGAAATACAAGGAGAGCGGGCAGTCGACGATTTCCGGCATCCTGGCGCAGACGTATGGCGAGCCCGTGCGCTATGCGGCGTCCATCCTCACCATCGTCGCTCTGGGCATCGTCGCCGTCGCCCTGTATGCGAGCGGCGGCGCCGTGCTGGCCGCCGTGTTGCACATCAATAAAACCGTGGCTATTTTGCTGGTGGGCGCCATTACTGTGATCTATGTCAGCCTGGGCGGCATGCGCTCGGTCGTGTACACGAATTTCGCCCATTCCATCGTCAAGTACCTGGGCGTGATCCTGGCGCTGGCGTATGCGCTGGAAGCGACGGGCGGCATCGGCGCGCTGCAGGCGCAGCTGCCGGCCAAGATGTTCAACTGGGTGGAAATCGGCTGGGGCCAGATCATCGCCTGGATGATCGGCGGCATCGGTTCCATCTTCGCCACGCAATACGTGATCCAGGCGCTGGTGAGCACGGACAATCCGGCCGTCGCCAAGCGCGCCTGCTACTACGTGTCGTCCTTGATGATCCCGTTCGGCCTGATGGCGGCCCTGATCGGCATGTGCAGTTCCGTGTTGTATCCCGGCATGAAATCCATCGATGCCTTCCCGACACTGATCGCCCACATGCCCGCGTTTTCCGCCAGCATCATGGTGGTCGGCCTGGCTGGCGCGCTGTTCGGCGGCATTTCCGCCACCACCCTGGCATCGGCCACCCTGGCCATGAAGGATTTTTACGATCCCTGGTTCAACAAGGCAAAAAACGACGCGAAATCGATGCTATTCCTGCGCATCGCCATCGTCGTGGCAGGCCTGCTGCCGCTGGTGCTGGCCCTGTATGCGGAAAAACTGCTGATGATCGCCTTTCTCGGCAAGGCCTTGCGCGCCACCCTGGCCGTGCTGGTGCTGATGGCCTTCTATGCGCCGAAGTTCGGCACGCCGCGCGGCGCCTTCATCGGCGTGATCGTGTCCGTGATCGCCACCATCGGCTGGTTCCTGGCAGGCAATCCGTACGGCGTCGACAGTTCCTACCTGGCGCTGGCCGGCCCGCTGCTGACCATGGGCATCAGCCACCTGTTCAAGCCGGCGCAGGCCATGGCGGACCCGGCGCCGTCCTCGCGGCCGTAGACTACACCAGCCCCGTCATGTAATAGATGCCGATCACGAAAAACACGATGACGGTCTTGATGATGGTGATACCGAAGATGTCGCGGTAGGACTGGCGGTGCGTCAGGCCCGTGACGGCCAGCAGGGTGATCACGGCGCCATTGTGCGGCAGGGTATCCATGCCGCCGCTGGCCATGGCCACCACGCGGTGCATCACTTCCAGCGGGATGTGCGCCTGTTGGGCGGCCTGGATAAAACTGTCCGACATGGCGGCCAGCGCGATGCTCATGCCGCCCGAGGCGGAGCCCGTGATGCCGGCCAGCGTCGTCACGGAAACGGCCGCATTGACGAGCGGATCGGGCACGCTGCGCAAGGTGTTGCTGACGGCAAGGAAACCGGGCAGGGCGGCGATGACGCCGCCGAAGCCATATTCGGATGCCGTATTCATGGCCGCCAGCAAGGCGCCGCCCACGGCCGCCTTGGTGCCTTCGGCAAAGGCGGCGCGGATGCGCCCGAACGCCGTCACGCACACGAGCAAGATGCCCAGCAGCAAGGCGCCTTCCACGGCCCAGATGCCGGTCACGGAAGCGATGGCCGTCGACACGGGCGCATGCAGGCCCGGCAGCGCGTCGGCGGAGAGCACATAGCTGTCGCCATACCAGTGGGGGATCAGCTTGGTCAGCGCAAAGTTGGCCACGCCGACCAGCACCAGGGGGGCCACCGACAGCAGCGGATGGGGCAGGTCGCCCGCGTCGGTCGTGGACTTTTCGGCCTCGGCCCCGTAGCCTTCGCCCGTCGCCATGACGGAACGGCGCCGCCATTCGAGGAATGCCAGGCCAGACACCACCGTCAGCACGGCGCCGATGGTGCCCAGCCACGGCGCGGCCCAGCCGGTCGTGTTGAAAAAGGTGGTGGGGATGATGTTCTGGATTTGCGGCGTGCCGGGCAAGGTATCCATGGTGAACGAAAACGCGCCCAGGGCGATGGCGCCCGGCATCAGCCGCTTGGGGATATTACTTTGCCGATACAGTTCGGCCGCAAAGGGATACACGGCAAACACCACCACGAACAGCGATACCCCGCCGTACGTCAGCGCGCCGCACACGGCCACGATGACGGCATTCGCCCGCGCGCTGCCGATATAGCGGATGGCGGCCACGACGATGGACCGGGAAAAACCGGACAGCTCGATGAGTTTGCCGAACACGGCACCGAGCAAAAAGACGGGGAAATACAGCTTGATGAAGCCCACCATCTTTTCCATGAAGATGCCGCTGAACACGGCCGGCACGGCGGACGGATCGGTGAGCAGCACGGCGCCCAGTGCGGCCACGGGTGCAAACAGGATCACGCTGTAGCCGCGGTAGGCCGCCAGCATGAGGAAGGCCAGAGCGGCCAGAACTATCAGGAAAGACATATGACCGGGCCCTCGCGCGAGAAGTGTACGGGATACTAATTTCTCAATTAATATCATACTTCCCAGCAACACACCAACGCACAGGTCAAGGTGTCAGCAGTCGATGTTGGCCGGGCCAGGGGGAAGGGGCTGGTCGGGGTGAGAGGATTCGAACCTCCGGCCTCTGCGTCCCGAACGCAGCGCTCTACCAGGCTGAGCCACACCCCGCTTACTCGTATTACAGCAGATGGCGGGGCGGGTTTCAAGCGGCTGCGTCAAGGCTTATTTCTTTTCTTGCTGCGCTTTCTGGATGTCCGCCTCGCTGACTTTTTTTGCCGGTGCATTCGTCGCCGGCGAAGTGGGCGCCTTGCGCGTGGCGTTCGCTTGCGCCATGACGGCGGCGCAGTCCGTGTCGGGGGCCTTGTCGACGTTGACCAGGGGCAGCAGGGCCGCCAGCGGCGTGACGACGGTGGCCAGCGCCACGGCGGCGCCCGCCTTCAAGGCGAGCGGGCCTTTTTGCGGACCCACGTCCGGGTTCTTGAACGTGCCTTTCGCGTACAGCGGCGTGCGCAGGGTGATGATGCGCGCGCCCTTGGTACGCGGGCGCACGTCGAGGTCCAGGGTTTCATGGGCGAGGTTGACGTTGCCCGTGACGTTGACGACGGCCGTGTCCGTATCGAGCACGAAGCGGCGCACGTCGGCCTGGCCGTTCGTCACGGCGAAGTCGCTGGCCAGGCAGTTCAGGTGCACCTGCTTGTCGCCGAAGATTTTCACGAAGACGGCATTGGCCAGGTTCAGGCCCGCCAGTTCCAGCATGAACTGGCTGACGGAACCTTCGCTGACGGTGGCGGCCAGTTCGCCATTCGCGCTGGCCAGCATGGCGGAGACGGAATTGCCATGGCCCGTCAGTGCCGCGTCGCCATACACTTCGCCGAAACTGGCCTGCATTGATTGCAGCTTGGGAAACAGTTCGCGAATTTTGAGGTGGCGCGCCGCCACCTTGGCTTGCGCGGCGATGGTTTTCTGGCGGCCGTCGAGCGTGATGTTCGACGTGATGTCGCCGCCCGCCATGCCGAAGTTGAGCGGCGTCAAACTGAGCACCTTGTCTTTCATGTGGATGTTGGCAACGATGTCGTTGAAGGGAATGTCGTGCGTGCGCACCAGTTTCTTGCCCGTGAATTTCACGTCGGCGTCAAGCGCATCCCATTTGGCCGTATTGAACTGTTCCACCGGCAAGGCCTTGCCGTCCGGCTGCACGGGCGCCTTGCCGCGTGCCTGTTTCTGTGCATTGCTGTCGGCGCCGATGGTGGGCCCCAGGTCTTCCAGGCGCAGCTGCTGCGACGTCACGTCGCCGCGCAGCAGGGGGCGGGGCTGGCGCGGCAGATATTGCAGGGTGCCGGCCAGGTCGCTCTGGCCCACCGTGCCCTTGAAGTTCTGGTACGTCCAGTTCCAGGCGTCGCCATCCTTCTTGCCCAGCAGGCGGCCCTTGGTGGCGTAGTCCGGCGTTTCCGGCAGCAGCACGCCCGTCAGCGGGTACAGGTCGGCCATGCTGGCGCCTGCCAGGCTCAGCTGCAAATCGATGCCCGACAGCGAGCGCGGGTCCGTCAGGGTGCCATCGATGCTGGCCTTGTTCTTGCCCAGCACGGCGTGTGCCTGCACGGGATACACGGTGTTATTGTCGGTCAATGACAGCACGGCGCCCGCCTTGCCGACGCCCGTCACGGGCGCCTTGCGGTAGCTGCCACCCAGGGTAAATGCAATGCCGTATTTTTGCACGGGGGTATTGTCTTGCCCATCGCCCGGCGTGGCGTCGGGCGCCGTCGAGCTGACCTTGGCGTGCACGTCCAGCGCGATGCCTTCATCGAGGTAGCGGATGGTCCCGTCGGCGAAGGCCATGCGCTGGATGTCCACTTCCCATGGCGACGGGCCATTGTCCTTCAAGGTCCAGCTGTTGCTGCCGTCGGCGCGCCGCTGCAGGGCGATCTGCGGCGCGTCCAGCGCCAGGTCCGTCAGCACCACCTTGTGCTGCAGCAGGGGCAGCGGGTGGAGGGCCACGTCGATGCGCCTGGCGCTGGCCATCTGCGGGCCGGCCGTGGCCCAGTCCGGGTTGCTCATGCGCACATCCTCGGCGCTGATGCGGGGGCGCGGCACGTAGCGGCGCCAGCCCGGTTCCGTCTTCAGTCCCTGCTGCCATTGCACTTTCAGGTCGCCGGCGATGACGAAGCTGCGGCCCGTGCTGTCCGACACCTTCTGGTTGATGTAGGGGCGGGCGCGGTTCCAGTCGAAGGTCAGCACGAGGATGACCAGGATGGCGAGGAGGGCGAGCAGGCCGGCCAGGCCCCAGCCGAGGATTTTCAGGGGTGTCGAGCGTGTCATGGGTAGCCAATCGCAATGATTTTTTTATCAAGGTAGGCCGAATGGCCATGCCGGTCGGTGCGCTGGGTTACGTAGGCGCAGATGAAGGCTGGCATTAATTCCATAATTCGATTATTATTGAAATATGGAAAATGAAAAGACAAGCGCTGTGCCGCCAGCGCCGCTGACCAGTACGGCAGCCATTGCGGCCCTGGCCGCGCTGGCGCAGGAATCGCGGCTGGCCGTGTTCCGCTTGCTGGTGCAGGCGGGGCCGCAAGGCATGGCCGCCACGAAAATCGCCGAGGCGCTGGCCATCGCACCGTCGTCCCTGTCGTTTCACTTGAAAGAGTTGGCGCATGCCAATCTGGTGACGGCGAGCAAGGCGGGGCGTTCCATCATCTACGCGGCCAATTACGCGGGCATGAACGGCTTGCTGGCCTTCCTGACCGAGAACTGCTGCGCGGGCGCGCCGTGCTGCCTGCCGGGCACCACCACTTTACCGAAGGAAACCACGACATGAGCATCACGATTTATCACAACACGGCCTGCGGCACGTCGCGCAACACCCTGGCCCTGATCCGCAACACGGGTGTCGAGCCCGTCATCATCGATTACGTGAAGCACCCGCCTTCGCGCGAGGAACTGGTCGACCTGATCCAGCGTGCGGGCCTGTCCGTGCGCGCCGTCATGCGCGACAAGGGCGCCCTGTACGAGGAGCTGGGCCTGGCCAATCCGGACCTGCCCGACGCGGCCCTGCTCGATGCCATGCAAGCCCATCCGATCCTGATCAACCGCCCCATCGTCCTCACGGAACTGGGCGTGCGCCTGTGCCGGCCGTCGGAAAAGGTGCTGGACATCCTGCCGCTGCCGCAGCAAGGGGCGTTTGCCAAGGAAGATGGCCAGGCCGTGGTGGGCGACGACGGCAAGCCGGTGGCCTGAATGAGTGATTTAACCAATGAGTTGCCCAACATCAGCGCCGCCCACCTGGACGTGCCGGACCTGGACAAGCTTGCGCCGGCGCTGCTGTCCACGCACGCGCCGCGCATCCTGCTGCTGTACGGTTCCTTGCGCGAACGCTCGTACAGCAAGCTGCTGACGCTGGAAGCGGAGCGCATCCTGCGCCATTTCGGCGCCGACACGCGCGTGTTCGATCCGCACGGCTTGCCTATGGTCGACAGCGTGTCGCCCGAGCACCCGAAAGTGCAGGAACTGCGCGCGTTGTCGCTATGGTCGGAAGGGCAGGTGTGGTGCAGTCCCGAGCGCCATGGCGCCGTCACGGGCGTGTTCAAGTCGCAGATCGACTGGCTGCCGCTGGAAACGGGCAGCGTGCGTCCCACGCAGGGGCGAACTCTTGCGGTAATGCAAGTGTCGGGCGGCTCGCAATCGTTCAATGCCGTCAACGGCTTGCGCGTGCTGGGACGCTGGATGCGCATGGTGACGATCCCGAACCAGTCGTCCGTCGCCAAGGCCTACCAGGAATTCGACGACGAGGGCCGCATGAAGCCGTCGCCGTATTACGAGCGCCTGGTCGACGTGATGGAAGAGTTGTACAAATTTACCTTGCTCGTGCGCGATCGGCGCGACTACCTGGGCAGCCGCTACAGCGAACGGCTGGAAGCGGCGCCGGCCAGCGTGCAGGAATTGGCGAATGCGGCCATGGAGCATGAACGGCAGTAATAGAAACGGCGCCATCGGCGCCGTTGTCTTTGCTGTAGCGCAAACCGCGATCAGTGATTGCGGTCCACGGCAAACGAGCACAGTTGCAGCATGGATTGCTTGTAGACGCTGTCCGGCCAGCCGGCGATGGCATCGGCGGCGCGCTGGCCGGCGATTTCCGCCTGCTGGCGCGTGTAGTCGAGGGCGCCGCTGTTGGTGATGGCGGCCAGGATGGCGTCGAAATGCTGTTCGTCGCCCTGCTCGATGCAGCTGCGTACCAGCTCGCGCTGCTCCGCCGTGCCGTTTTCCATCAGCCAGATCAGCGGCATCGTCGGTTTGCCTTCGCGCAAGTCGTCGCCCACGTTCTTGCCGATTTCGGCGGCGTCGCCGGCATAGTCGAGCACGTCGTCGATCAACTGGAAGGCCGTGCCCAGCGAGCGGCCGTATTCGGCAGCCGCTTCGATGTCGGCTTCGCTGGCGCCGGCGATCAGGGCGCCCAGTTGCGCCGACGCTTCGAACAGCTTGGCCGTCTTCGAGCGGATGACGTTCAGGTAGCTTTCCTGCGTCACGTCCGGATCGTGCATGTTCAGCAACTGCAGCACTTCGCCTTCGGCGATCACGTTGGTGGCGTCGGAGAGGATTTGCATGACGCGCATATTGTTCAGCGAGACCATCAGCTGGAACGAGCGCGAGTGCAGGAAGTCGCCCACCAGCACGGAGGCGGCATTGCCGAACAGGGCATTGGCCGTCTGGCGTCCGCGGCGCATCGACGATTCATCGACGACATCGTCATGCAGCAAGGTGGCGGTATGGATGAATTCGACCACTGCAGCCAGTTCATGGTGTGCCGTGCCACGATACGCGTGGGCATTGGCCACCAGCAGGATCAGCACGGGGCGGATGCGTTTGCCGCCAGCGCTGATGATGTATTCGGCGATCTGGTTGATCAGAATCACATCGGAATGCAGTTTTTGGCGGATCACCGTGTTGACTGCGTCCATATCGGCGGCAATCGTTTGCACGATGGTGTTTTGGTTAACGTGTTTGTTAGCGTCAGACAAGGCGAACCTGCAATAGATTGTGGGTGCCGCGATTATACGACATGGCTTGCACGCGCGTGATGTTTGGCTATGGCTGTCGAGCAATTGATTGTTCTTATTGTCATTGGCGCGCGTTTTCCTGTCTGCCCCGCGCAAGCCTGACATCGTGTCCAGGTTGTCGACATACCACGATCGTCCAGCTTTGTGAATAGTTTTTGACGCAATTTCTCAGTCCGTGTATAATCGCTGGTTCCCCCTGTTGTGTACGGCTTGCTTTGCACGGCGTTGGGACAAATTCTTTCAACATTTGATGAGGTTTCAAATCATGTACGCGGTCATAAAAACCGGTGGCAAACAATACAAAGTTGTCGCTGGCGAAAAACTTAAAGTAGAACAGATACCGGCAGACATTGGTTCCGAAATCACCATCGATCAAGTTCTCGCAGTAGGCGCGGGCGACACCATTAAATTTGGTGCGCCATTGGTCGAAGGTGCAACGGTACTGGTTACGGTTGTGGCGCATGGTCGCCATGATAAGGTCAAAATTTTCAAGATGCGTCGTCGTAAGCACTACCAGAAGCATCAAGGCCATCGCCAGAATTTTACCGAAATCCAAATCGTTTCGATCAACGGCTAATCGCCGCTGTTTGAATTAATCAGCTATCAAGGAGTCTTAAATGGCACATAAAAAAGGCGGCGGCACAACGCGAAACGGCCGTGATTCAGAATCAAAACGTCTTGGCGTTAAAGTCTACGGCGGCCAAGCTATCAATGCTGGCGGCATCATCATTCGTCAACGCGGCACCCCAGTGCGCGCCGGCGAAGGCGTAGGCATGGGCAAGGACCACACTCTGTTCGCGTTGATCGCTGGCAAAGTGAAGTTCGTTGTCAAAGGTGCTGGCTCGAAGCAATTCGTGACCGTTGTACCAAACGAAGCAGTACCAGCGTAATTCATCGCGGAGCGCGTGCTCCGCATGATCGCATGATGTAAGGCGCAAGCCTTCAATCGAAAGGCTCTGCCCAAGGTAGAGCCTTTTTAGTTTTATGGCGGCAAAATTATGAAGTTTATCGACGAAGCAAAAATCGAAGTCATCGCGGGCGATGGCGGCAACGGCTGCGCATCTTTCTGCCGTGAAAAATTCCGGCCTTTCGGCGGCCCCGATGGCGGCGATGGCGGTAAGGGCGGGTCCATCTGGGCCGTGGCCGACCGCAATATCAACACGCTCGTCGATTTCCGCTTTTCCAAAATGCACAAGGCTCGCAATGGCGAGCCTGGCCGTGGCGCGGATTGCTATGGCAAGGGCGCGGATGATATCCACCTGCGCATGCCGGTCGGCACCTTGATCATCGACAACGCGAGCGGCGAAATCCTGGCCGACCTGACCGAACACGGCCAGATCGAACTGCTGGCCAAGGGCGGCGAAGGCGGCTGGGGCAATATCCACTTCAAGTCCTCGACCAACCGCGCACCGCGCCAAAAAGGCGAGGGCAAGGAAGGCGAACGCCGCGAACTGCGCCTGGAACTGAAGGTACTGGCTGACGTGGGCCTCTTGGGCATGCCGAACGCCGGCAAGTCGACCTTTATTTCGGCCGTGTCGAACGCGCGCCCGAAAATCGCCGACTACCCGTTCACCACCCTGCACCCGAACCTGGGCGTGGTGCGCGTGTCGCACGAGAAGAGCTTTGTGATCGCCGATATTCCCGGCTTGATCGAAGGCGCTTCCGAAGGCGCGGGCCTGGGCCATCAATTCCTGCGCCACTTGCAGCGCACGGGTCTGCTGTTGCACATCGTCGACCTGGCGCCGTTTGAAACCAACGTCGATCCTGTCAAGGAAGCCAAGGCGCTGGTCAAGGAGCTGAAAAAGTACGACGAGTCGCTGGTCGACAAGCCGCGCTGGCTGGTGTTGAACAAGCTCGACATGGTGCCGGAAGAAGAGCGCAAGAAGCTGGTGAAGGACTTCCTCAAGCGTTTCGCCTGGAAAGGTCCCGTGTTCGAGATGTCCGCGCTGAACCATCAAGGTTGCCCGGAACTGGTGAATGCGATTTACCAGCATCTGGAAGAGAAGAAACACAGCGAAAGCCGTGCCGAAGAAACGCAGATGACCGAAGAAGCACGCGGTATCTCGTCGATCGACCCGGATGATCCACGTTTCAAGATTCTCGACTAAGGCATTATCCTGATGTCGGTACAAGCGGCCGCTGTCGCGCCAGCGCGCAAGCAAGCGTGGCAGCGCCGTGTATTGCATCTGATCGCGTATGCTTACGGGCTGAGCGCGGTCGCCTGTTTGCTGTTCGCCGACGAGATGGCGGCCGGCATGGGCATCTTCCTCAATGGCGTCAACGGCTACAGCCAGTTCTACGCCTCCCATGTCGGCCTCTGGGGCGCCACCGCGCTCCTGGCGCTGTTCGCAGCACGGCAGGGCGAACCGCCCGTCTACCGCGATCTCACTGCAATGTTGGTCCTGGCGCAGCCCGCCGGCCGGTTGTTTTCGGCCATCAGCTTCGGCTTGCCCCAGGGTTTTGTGTTGTTCATGTGCGCAATGGAGTTGCTGGCAGGGCTGGCCTTGCTGCTGCTGCGTCCTGCGCGCTGACGTCTATCAAGTGAAGAGCGCCGCCCCATGGATTCCGTGATTCAAAAAGCAACCCGCATCATCATCAAAGTCGGCTCCTCGCTGGTCACCAACGACGGCCGCGGGCTTGACCATGCCGCCATCGCCCGCTGGGCCGCGCAGATCGCCGGCTTGCGCGCCCTGGGCAAGCAAGTCGTGCTCGTTAGCTCCGGCGCCATCGCCGAAGGCATGCTGCGCCTCGGCTTCGAGCAACGCCCCACCGATATCCACGAATTGCAGGCCTGCGCCGCCGTCGGCCAGATGGGCCTGGCGCAAATCTATGAAAGCAGCTTCCGCGCCCACGGTCTGGGCACGGCGCAGGTGCTGCTGACGCACGCCGACCTGGCCGACCGCGAACGCTACCTGAACGCCCGCTCCACCCTGACGACTTTGCTGCGCCTGGGCGTGGTGCCGATCATCAATGAAAACGACACGGTCGTCACGGATGAAATCAAGTTCGGCGACAACGATACCCTGGGCGCCCTGGTGGCCAACCTGATCGAGGCCGATGCCCTGGTCATCCTGACGGACCAGCACGGCCTGTTCTCGGCCGACCCGCGCAAGGACCCCAGCGCTTACCTGATCACGCAAGGCATCGCCGGCGACCCCGCCCTGGAAGCGATGGCCGGCGGCGCCGGTTCCAGCCTGGGCCGGGGCGGCATGCTGACGAAAATCCTCGCCGCCAGGCGCGCCGCCAAGTCCGGCGCCCATACCATCATCGCTTGGGGCCGCGACAGCGACGTGCTCAGCCGCCTCGCCAAAGGCGAAGCGATCGGCACGGAGTTGCGGGCACAAACGGGGCAGTTGACGGCACGCAAGCAGTGGATGGCCGATCACCTGCACACGGCCGGCGCCGTCGTGCTGGACGCGGGCGCCGTGCAAAAGCTGCGCCAGGAAGGCAAGTCCCTGCTGCCGATCGGCGTGACGGGCGTGAATGGCGAGTTCGGCCGCGGTGCCGTGATCACCTGCGTCGATGCCGACGGCGTGCCCGTGGCGCGCGGCCTGTCCAACTACACGAGCGGCGAAGCGCGCCGCATCATGCGCAAGCCATCCACCGAGATCGAAGCCATCCTCGGCTACATGGAAGGCCATGAGCTGATCCACCGCGACAATATGGTCTTGCTGTAGGCGTCCACTTGCTGCGAATGACAAAAACGGCCCTTGCGGGCCGTTTTTTTTTGCCTTACACCACGGCCGGCATCGGCGACTTGTCCTTGTAATCGCACAGGTCGGCAATCATGCAGTTCCAGCATTGGGGCTTGCGCGCCGTGCACGTGTAGCGGCCGTGCAGGATGAGCCAGTGGTGGGCGTCGTGCAGGAATTCCTTGGGGATGAATTTCAGCAGCTTTTGCTCGACGATATCGACATTCTTGCCCGGCGCAATGCCCGTGCGGTTCGAGACGCGGAAGATGTGCGTATCGACGGCCATAGTCGGTTCGCCAAACGCCGTGTTCATGACCACGTTGGCCGTCTTGCGGCCCACGCCGGGCAAGGCTTCCAGCGAGGCGCGGTCGCGCGGCACTTCGCCGCCGTGCTGCTCGAGCAGGATCTGGCAAGTGGCGATGACGTTCTTGGCCTTGGTGCGGAACAGGCCGATGGTACGGATGTAGCTGGCCAGCTCGTCGACGCCCAGCGCCAGCATGGCGGCCGGTGTATTGGCGACCGGATACAGCAGGCGCGTCGCCTTGTTGACGGATACGTCCGTAGCCTGCGCCGACAGCAGCACGGCGATCAGCAGCTCGAACGGCGTCGTGTATTCGAGCTCGGTTTTCGGGGAAGGGTTGGCGGCGCGGAAGCGCGTAAAGATTTCCAGGCGTTTGGCGGCGTTCATGCGTCTTTTTTCGGCGTGTTGGGGGAGGGGGCGTCGGTCTTGGCTGCGGCGCTGGCGGCGGCCTTGGCGCGCGCGCGCTCCATGGCGGCGGCGATGATGGCGCGCTTGCGCTCTTTCTCCGCCTGTTCGTCGGGCGCGGCGGGCACTTCCTGCGTCACTTCCTGCATCTTGGCAACGGCCTTGGCGGCCAGGCGCGCCTCGTTTTCCTCGCTTTCGCGGCGCAGGCGCTGCGTGCGGAAATCGTGGCGCGCGCGCGCGTCGTCGGCATCCGTCTGGCTCCACGCGTCCCAGCCCGTGGCGTCGCCGCTGACCGGGTACATGACGATGCAGTCGACGGGGCAGGGCGCCACGCACAGATCGCAGCCCGTGCACAGGCTGGTGACTACCGTATGCATCTGCTTGGCGGCGCCGACGATGGCGTCGACGGGACAGGCCTGGATGCACAGGGTACAGCCGATACACAGCGATTCATCGATGTAGGCGACAGATCGCGGACGTTCGAGGCCGTTGACGGGATTGAGCGGAATGACTTTTTTGCCCAGCAAGCTGGCCAGGCGCACGATGCCCTGCGCGCCGCCGGGCGGGCACTGGTTGATGTCGGCGTTGCCGGCGGCGATCGCTTCCGCATACGGGCGGCAGCCGTTGTAGCCGCATTTGGTGCATTGCGTTTGCGGCAGCAGGTCTTCAATCTGGTCGGCAAGTGAGGGAGGGGCAGGGTGCGGCACGGTCATCTTCCACGGTAAAACGCCATTATCGGCCATCCGGGCCGCGCACAAGGAAAAACCTGTTTCCCGGGAGGGGATAGCATGGTGTCGCGGCTGGCTGTTGCGGGTGCGCCGCAATCGTATTTTATTTCCCATAAGAATGTCAAAGTGCAAATAAACAACTTTGAAAATTCTTTTTTTTGTGGGAGCATGATTTTTATCAAGAAAGACTTTCAGAAAGCCGACCGCCAGTCCTGTTGTCGCGCCTGCAGGACAAGGCGCGCCGGGCCATAGGAGCAGAGCATGCGTTTCCTCCGGACAGTTGGTTTGCCCTTCTGTTTATCCCTGCTGTCTGCCGTGGCGCACGGCCAGACCGCATCCGCCATTGCGGCACCGGGCGTGGCAGCGTCGCGCATCGTCCGCTTTGCCGCGGAAGACTGGCCCCCCTTCATTTCCGCCAGCCTGCCTGCCGATGGCATGTCGGGCGCCATGGTCAGCGCCGTCTTCGAGCGCCTCGGCTATGTGGCCCGGTACGAGTACTTTCCCTGGAAGCGGGCCATGCAGTTTGGCCTGTCCAGCCCCCGCTATGCAGGCTTCCTGGCCGTCTGGCGGACGCCCGAGCGGGAACGGCTCTGCCATTTTTCTGTGCCGGTTGGCAATACGCAGGGCGTGCTGGCGTATCTGAAGGAAGACGGCGCGCCGGGTGCGAGCCTGGCCGAGCTGGGCAAGCTGCGCATTGGCACCGTGGCTGGTTATTCAAACGGGGAACAGTTCGATGGCATGGTGGCACGCGGCGAGCTGAAGACGGAAGAGGGCTTGAACGACGCGACGAATCTGAAAAAGCTGTTGATCAAGCGCTACCGCGTGATCGTCATCGAACGCCATGTCCTCCAGCATTTGCTGATGGGACGCAACTTCAGCAAAGCCGAGCGGGAACGCATCGCCATCGTCGATACCGTGTTCAAGGAGCGTACCGTGCATGTCTGCTTCCAGCGCACCGCGGAAGGTGCCGCGCAGCAAAAGCGTTTCAACGAAGCGGCCCGTGAAATCGATACGGCCAGGCTCGAGCGCGATTACTGGAAGCGCCTGGACCAGAGCCTGGCCACGGCGCCGCCCGGTTCCTGAGGCGCTGCGCCACTGTTGTTTGTTGCCAAAACGAAATATCTAAATACGAAACCATTCGTTCTTGTTTGTTTGTCCATCCTTTAGTCTGCAGCCACTGTGTTGACGACTCTTGAAAGGATGTTTTCGTATGCTGCAACTGATTTACAGGCAAGTCCCGGCACCCCGCCTGCGGCCGCTGGCGCAAGCCGTCACCGCTGCCGTGCTGGCGCTCGCGCTGCCCGCCCTGGGTCATGCGCAAGCGGCACCGGCCGAAGAGGGCGCGCTGGCCGCAGGCCCCCTGGAAGCGGTCATCGTCACGGGCGCGCGCGGCACGGGACGCACGGTGGCCAACAGCGCCGCGCCCATCGATGTCATCAGCGCGCAGCAATTGCTGGCGACGGGCAAGCTGAACCTGCTCGAGGCGCTGGACACGGCCTTGCCTTCATTCAACCTGCCGGCGCGGGTGCAGCCCGACCTGGGCAGCATCGTGCGCGCCGGCCAGCTGCGCAACCTGGACCCGTCGCATACCCTGGTGCTGGTCAATGGCAAGCGCCGCCATACGACGGCCATCGTCAATGAAGATGGTTTTCCCGGCTCCGTCGCCACCGACCTGGCCCTGATTCCCACGGGCGCCATCGCCCGCGTGGAAATCCTGCGCGACGGCGCCTCGGCCATCTACGGCTCCGATGCGATTGCCGGCGTCATCAACATCATCCTGAAAGCCGATGACAAGTTCAGCGCCAGCACGCAGCTCGGTTCCACCTACGCCGGCGATGGCACGAACGGCCATGTACGCATCGATGGCGGCACGCGCCTGGGCGAGCACGGCTTTGCCCACTTCGGCGCCGAGTACCAGCGCCAGGGCATTGCCGTGCGCAACTTCGGCTTGAATCCCGGCTACCTGTCCTATCCGGCCGTGCGCAACAGCGATGGCCAGCTGGTCAAGCTGGGGCCGAACAACAGCTTGCCGGCCGGCGCTGCGCCGAACCCGGCGGAAGCGACGCGCAACAGCAATCCATGGCGCAACACGGGCGTGCCGCAAAGCACGACTACGTCGCTCAGCGCCAACCTGGGCTATGACGTCTCGCCCGACGTGCAACTGTACGGCTTCGGCACGTACGCTCACCGCGATGCCCGCTCGGCGCAGAATTTCCGCCTGCCCAATACGATTTTCAATAACAACCGCGGCTTGCTGTCCGTGTATCCGGACGGTTTCACGCCGTATGAAACGACGAGTGAAAACGATTTTTCCCTGACGGGCGGCATCAAGGGCGAGACAGCGGGCTGGGCCTGGGACCTGAGCACGACCTACGGCCGCGACGACATCGACGTGGGGGTGGAGAACTCGGCCAATTATTCGCTGGTCTATCCGGGCGGCAAGACCGATTTTGATATCGGCAATCAGCGCTACAGCCGCTCGACGACGAACGCGGACGCGCGCCGCTCCTTGCCGCTGGGGCTGGCCGAGCCGGCCGACCTCAGCGTCGGTCTCGAGTATTCGCATGAAACCCAGCAGCGCAGCCCGGGCGAGCCCGCGTCCTGGCAGGGCAGCGGCTCGTCGGCGCTGGCGGGCTACCTGCCCGTCGATGCATCCGACACGGCCCGTCACAGCTACGCGGCGTATATCGGCCTGGGTGCCAAACTGACGCCGCAATTGCTGCTCGACACGGCCTTGCGCGCCGAAAAGTACTCCGATTTTGGCAGCAAGACGACGGGACGCCTGTCGGCCCGCTACGACTTCGCGCCGACGGTGGCTGTGCGCGGCACCGTCAGCAACGGTTTTCATGCGCCCAGCCTGGTGACGCAATCGTATGCGAACACGTCCGACCATGCGGGCGTGCCCTACACCCTGGCGCAGCCCAATTCGGCGGCCGCGCGGGCCCTGGGCGCGCAAGCGCTGAAACCGGAAAAATCGACGAATCTGTCTGCCGGCCTGACCTTCAATCCGACGGCCACCCTGCGCCTGGCCGTTGATGCGTATCAAATCAAGGTCAGCGACCGGCTGGGCGTGTCGTCGAACATCGGCATCGACCGCAGCTCGGGCGTGGCGCTCGACGGCAGCGGCCGGACCCTGACGGCGGCGCAAGCGACGGTGATCGAAAACCTGCTGCGCTCGGCCGGATTGACGGTGGGCAATGGCTTGGTGGCGCATTACTTTGCCAACGTGGGCGACACGCGCACGCGCGGCCTCGATTTCACGGCCGAGGACGTGCTGCGCGTGGCGGACGGCAAGCTGCGCTGGACGGCGGCGGCGAACATCAACCACACGAGCCTGGTGGGCAAGGCGGACCTTCCCGCCGTGCTGCAAGGCCTGCCGAACATCGGCACCCTGAGCAAGTCGGCCGAGTACGACTTGCTGTACCGCGCGCCGCGCGACAAGGAAATTGTCACCGTGGCGTATGAAAAGGCAGGCTGGACGCTGAACGTGCGCGAGACGCGCTACGGCAAGCTCAAGCGCCTGAATGCCATCACGGGCGGCGACTACCAGCTGAAGGCCGCCTTCGTGACGGACGTGAGCGTGGGTTACGACATCAGCAAGCGCATCAACGTGACGGTGGGCGCCAACAATGTCTTCGACCAGAAGCCGGGCCAGGTGCCGCGTGAAGCGCGCAGCGCGGCGAATCTGGCGCAGTACACGGGCGCGTACGACAACTCCGGGCCACTAGGCGTCCTCGGCGGCTATTACTACGCCCGTGCCACGATTCAATTTTGATCTGGCGACGCTATCTCCCTACCTATCATCAAGTACAGGAAATTCTATATGTCTGAGCAAAATCAACACGCGGCCATCGACCTGGAATGGGCCAATCTCCTTTCGCCGCAGCGCCGCACGGTCTTGCGCGGCGGCGGCCTCGTGGCCGCGCTGGCCGCTTCCGGCCTGGCCGGGACGGCCCTGGCGCAGGATGGCGCCGTCAAGCGGGTGAAGCCGGCGCCCGGCAAGAGCCCGTGGGGCGAGCACACGGACACGGCGCCCACGCCGCGCCCCGCCAGCGTGCGACCCGGCGAGGAAACCTTGCCGTCGAAGCCGCGCGCCTACACGGATATCGAGAGTTATCACGCGCACATTTATTTCGATGAAGATAATTATCAGAAGGCGGCGCTGATACGCAAGTGGGCGGCCGAGCGTTTCAAGATCGAACTGGGAGACTGGAATCTGGAGCCGCGCGGTCCGCACGTGACGCCGTCATTCTATTTTGGCTTCACCAATGATCTACTACCCGTCATCGTGCCGTGGCTGCAGTTGAACAGCCTGGGCCTGACGATATTGATCCACCCGAATACGGAAGATCCCCGCGCCGATCACCTGTATTACGCACTGTGGGTGAACCGCTCGCAGCCCGTGAATGGCTATGCGATGAAGAAGCCGGGGCCGGGCGAGCCGAGGGTGGAGCAGATCTTTGTCAATACGCGGCCGACGGTGAAAATCGAAACGTCGCGCGCATGAGCCGAGTATAAAAAAACGCCACGCCAGGGTGAGCTGGCGTGGCGTTCTGGCTGAAATACGGCTGATCAGCCGTGTTTCTGGATGAATTCGCCGATTTTCGGGCAAATGATTTCACGCCAGCGGCGGCCGGAAAAGATACCGTAGTGGCCACATTTCGGCGCTACGAAGTCTTGCTGCATGTCGGCGGGAATGCCTGAACACAAGTCATGCGCCGCCTGCGTCTGGCCGGCACCGGAAATGTCGTCCAGTTCGCCTTCCACCGTGAACAGGGCCACGTTCGTGATGTCCTGCGGACGCACCAGCTGGCCGCCGACTTTCCACGTGCCCTTCGGCAGGCTGAATTCCTGAAAGACGGTCTTGATGGTTTCCAGGTAGTACTCGGCCGGCATGTCCAGCACGGCGTTGTACTCGTTGTAGAACTGGCGGTGGCCTTCCGCCGGCTCGTCGTCGCCCGTCACCAGGTGCATGTAGAACTCGCGGTGGCTTTGCGCGTGGCGGCCCGGGTTCATGGCGATGAAGCCGGCGTGCTGCAGGAAGCCCGGATAGACCTTGCGGCCAAAGCCCGGGTAGTTCGGCGGCACGGCGTAGATCACGGTGTTTTCAAACCACGAGAATTTCTTTTCCGTCGCCAGGTTGTTCACTTGCGTGGGTGAGCGGCGCGGGTCGATCGGGCCGCCCATCATGGTCATGGTTTTCGGCATGTGCGGGTCTTTGGCCGTCGCCATCAGCGAAATGGCGGCCAGCACGGGCACGGTGGGTTGACAGACGGAAATGACGTGCAGGTCGGGCGCCAGCAGGCGGATGAATTCCTGCACATAATAAATATAGTCGTCCAGGTGGAACGGGCCTTCCGTCAGCGGTACCATGCGCGCGTCCGTCCAGTCGGTGATGTAGACATCGTGCTCGGCCAGCAAGCCGCGCACGGTATCGCGCAGCAGGGTCGAGTGGTGACCGGACAGGGGGGCAACCAGCAAAACTTTGGGCTGTTGCAAGCCAGTGGCTTCTTTTTTGAAGTGAATCAGGCGGCAAAACGGTTTTGTCACGACAACGTGTTCGAGGATGTCGACGCTCTCGCCTTTGACGAGAACGGATTTGATGTCGAATTGTGGTTTTTCGTAGTCTTTGCCAAGGCGGTACATCAACTCGTAGCCGGCTGCGATGCGTTGTGAAAACGGGGTGTGGGCCAGTGGAGAAACCGGGTTGGTAAATAACTTGGAGGACATGTCTGCCCATTGCATCACTGGAGTGAGGAAGGAGCGTTGCAGTTCGTGCAGTTGGTAAAGCATATAGAGTCCTTGTTTAATTCCAAGCGCCAATATCGGCTCAAATATCATAATCCAATTTTACGATGTTTGTTGAGGACAAAATGTGCTTTACCGCGCATAGATCCACAGTTTGCGCAACAGTGTGGATTCACGCCACAGTGGCGTAGACAGACCTGCAAACATGCTTTAAAAGTAAAAAAGCAGCGTTTCCGCTGCTTTTTTAGTGTTTCATCGACCATAGGGCCGGATCGAAGACCGGGGCGTGCCCCGGGCATGCGGCCTGGCTGGGTCAGCCAGGCGTTTAGCGCACCAGCATGTCGAGCTTGTCCTTGACGTCCTTGTATTGCTCGGCTTCCGGCAAGGCCGCTTTCGTCTTGGTGATCGATGGCCAGTTACGGGCCAGATCGACGTTGATCTTGATGAAGGCTTGCTGGTCGCCCGGCACGTCTTCTTCCGCGAAAATCGCGTTCACCGGGCACTCTGCCACGCAGACTGCGCAGTCAATACATTCGTCCGGGTCGATTGCCAGGAAGTTCGGGCCTTCCCGGAAACAATCTACCGGGCAGACATCGACGCAGTCGGTATAGCGACAGGCGATGCAGGATTCGGTGACAACGTGGGTCATAACAGTCCTATCAATTTGGGGGGAGGTGCTGTAGCGCCTGCAGGAACGGCGGCGGCGCATACTAAAGCAAAGCATTGTATTTTAAGGCAATTCGCTATTTCTCACAAATCCCGCTTATATACAATACATATAAGCAAATTCATTTTTTGGCGGCGCCCTTGCTGCCCGGAGCGGGCCGTTCGGCGACTATCCGGGACGTTGCCATGGAGAACGCGGCAAGAACGCAACACTCGCCTGCCGCGGGCTGGCGCAGCAATGGGGCGGCAGGGTCGTGCCGTGTGGTGTTTTTGCTTTATTCAAATCAAGACCTGCCCTGAAAATCAGGCGCTGGCGCGGATTTGTGCCACCAGTTGTTGCCAACGCGCGTTTTCAGCGCTGCCATCCTCGGCAAAGGTGAGGGTGCGGCGCGTGGTAGGGGCGTCGACCGTGATGCGCCATTGGGGGATGTCGGCACCCACTTGCCCGCCCATGGCATGGTTTTCCGTGAAAAAGCCGCTGCTGGCGAGGGCCGCTTCCAGGCGGGGACCGGCCGGATGGGTTCGCGTATCGATTTCATAATGTTCGCTCAGGCCGGCAAAGCCGCCGCTGCTGTGCGCTGAAATTTTCATGGTGCTCCCTGCTGTGGATGGTGTCGTGGCCGCCGCAGCCGGACCGGCTGCGCCCTAGTGCGGGGCGCGGCCAGTGTTGCGCAGCGGTACTCGCCCTAATGGGGGCCGTAACTGCGGCACCAGGCCGCCAGCGCTGCGCGCTCCGCCTCGAGCAACTGATCCGATTCGCTGTATTCCGCGTGGTTCATGGTACCGCAGCAGGCACGCCTGTCCTGCACGGCGCCTTCTTCGTCGACAACGTCGGCGGCAAATGCCAGCTGGTCCGCCGTCGTCATGGCCGTGGCCTTGAGGACTTCGCGCACGGTAAAGCTGTTGCGGATGAAGTCCAGGTAGGCGGTATTGCCGTCGGCCTGGGCGATCCTCAGCATCTGGCCGGCGACGTCGGCATAGGTGGCTGCCTGGTCGGGGGCGGCCACGAGGGAGCGCAGGACGAGGCTGCGCAGGTAGTCGCCGCAGCGGTGCAGCACGGCCGCGTCATCTTCCAGCTGGGGCCGGCGCTCGTGGGCGAAGATGTCGGCCAGGATGTCGTAGATGGCCCCCGTAAAGACTTGCGAGATGGCATGCACTTCCGTGCCCGCCTCGGACAGCTTGATGTCGTTGTCGGCATTGCGCAAGCCATTGGGGCGGCCCAGGGCCAGGCCGAACTGCTCGGCCAGGTCGGACAGGAAGGTCTTGTCGTGCAGGTCGGACTTCGTTTGGGCGATGACGGCCTCCACCTGGTCCAGCTGCGACAGCGCCAGGAAAATGGCCGTCAGGTCGCCAAACGATTCATGCAAGCCGCCCGTCTGCGGCGGATTGTTGCTGAGCAGCCAACTCGGCTTCAAGCCATCGAGCACGGCATGGCCGGTTTCGTGCGAGACGATGTCGAGCGAGCGGCAGGTGTAGACGCGCTCGCTGGCGCCGTTGGGGATGAAGTCGCCGAACTTGAGGGCCTTGTCGCTGCGGCTGTAATAGGCATTCATGACATTGGGCAAGCCGTGCGGAAAGACGCTCAGGGGCGTCGTGTTGCTGGCGCTATTCCATTGCCAGGGCAGGGGCGGTGCCGTGTCGTTGGTGGCCAGCGCGCGCTGGTACATGGTGAGCGTCATGCGCACGACGGCAAAGCAGTGCACGGCATCGAACTGGTCGGTATTGGGCGAGACGATGAAGTCGCCGAAGGCATTCGGGCTCACCTGGGCGATGCCCGGTTCGCCAAACGTGATGCGCGCGTCGCGCGGGCCTTGCAGGATCAGCCCGGGCAGGAAGGCCTTGCGCGTGCCCAGTTCGGTGACGGACGGGTCCTGCTTCCAGATCAGCACGCGCGAACCGACAGGCACGGCTTCGAGCTTGCGGGTAACGGCGTCGAGCAGGCGGGGTGGCCCCGGCTGCAAGGTCAGCTGCGCATTCTTGCGGTGCTGCCGGTACGGCGCCGAGGGGGTGGGAACATAGCCGACTGGCAAGGATATGCCATTGGTCAGCACGGCTTCGACTGGCACGATGACTTTCTGCTCCATGGTAGCTCTCCAAGAACGCGCAACTGGAACTGAAATAGTCGGCCTGCTTCGCTACCTCCGGTTTGATCTTGCGCAAACGACGCGCGGGAAGATGCGCGGTTTTCTGCCCGTCCCCCGCCGGCAGCCGTCCTGCCTGCCGCGGGGCGGCTGGTATGATGCTGACCGTATTGCCCCCGTTTTTAATAAAAGGATCGTTTGATGGCGGATATAAATATAGTTCAGCAACATAAGCTGACAGCGGTAAAGGCGCGTGAAGCGGCGCAGCAAGTGGCCGACAAGCTGGCCCAGGAATATGACCTGGCCTGCGCCTGGGATGGCGACGTGCTGCGTTTCGAGCGCAGCGGCGTCGATGGTTCGCTGACCCTTGAAAAAGAGCAGGCGCAACTGCAAATCAAGCTGGGATTCCTGCTCAGCGCCTTTGCCCCGACGATCGAAGGCAAGATCGCGGAAAAGATGCGCAAGGTGTTTACCGAGCCGGCGTGAGGTTCCCCCTGCGGCTTGCCTGCCACCCCGTTTTGGTGGTAGGGATGGCGCCGCAGCGGCAGGCGAAAAGACGCTGGAAACAGCAGTCTTTTCGCCGCCATATCCCCTTGTTTGGGCGCCGACTGTACGCCAACGCACATTGCTAGCACATTTCTATTTGGAAAGCCATTGGACTTTTGTGTCTTTTTGCGTTATACTTGAGTCATATTTACAACAGCTACACCGCGTTTCACCTTCTGCTTCGCAGTACTCCCACTCGCTGAGTGGTGAATAATTCTTTGGGTTTTACACCCGCATCCGGTTAAAAAAGTAGGTTGATCGTTTTTTCGGTCAAATACATTTGGTGCCATGTATTTGCATGGCGCTAGCGTCGTTAAAAGTCCTGAACCACAGCCTCTTTTAGCACGCACACGGCACCCCGGCATCGGCTTTGGCCATCCGCTGGTCACACGCGTGTCACCCCCTGTTTCCTGTCGCTCCCGTGCGCTGTTCGCGCCGTGGCGTAGCCGACGCAACAGGGTTTGCTGATTCCCGCCGCAAGCTCGCAGCTTGCTGGGTTTCATTCCATTCGTCCAATCGAGGGAGAACCACATCGTGGCAAAACAAATCATTATCGACCATGTGTTCAAAGTGTTCGGCGACAAGCCAGAAGAAGCACTTGAGCTCGTCCATCAAGGCGCCAGCAAGCAGGATATCCTGGCCCAGACCGACTGCACCATCGGCGTCTTCGACGCCACCTTTACCATTGAAGCGGGCGAAATCTTCGTCATCATGGGCTTGTCCGGTTCCGGCAAGTCGACCCTGGTGCGCATGCTGAACCGCCTGATCGAGCCGACCGCCGGCCGCATCCTGATCGACGGCAACGACATCAATACCTTGCCGGACGCCCAGCTGCGCGCCCTGCGCCGCAAGGACATCAGCATGGTGTTCCAGTCCTTCGCGCTGCTGCCGCAAATTACCGTGCTCGACAACACTGCCTTCGGCATGGAACTGGCCGGCATGCCCAAGGCCGAGCGCCATGCGCTGGCCCAGCAAGCGCTGGAGCAGGTGGGCCTGGACGGCTACGGCGCCAGCTATCCCGACGAATTGTCGGGCGGCATGCAGCAGCGCGTGGGCCTGGCCCGTGCGCTGGCGTGCGATCCATCGATCCTGCTGATGGATGAAGCGTTTTCCGCGCTCGATCCGATTATCCGTACGGAAATGCAATCGGAACTGCTGCGTTTGCAGCAAATCAAGCGCCGCACCATCGTCTTCATTTCGCATGACCTCGACGAAGCCATGCGCATCGGTGACCGCGTCGCCATCATGAAAGACGGCCACGTGGTGCAAGTGGGCACGCCGGAAGAAATCCTGCGTAAACCCGCCAACGATTACGTGCGCAATTTCGTGCGCGGCGTTGATGCGGCGGCCGTCTTCAAGGCCAGCGACATCGCCCGCAAGAGCCAGATCGTCGTGTCGGAGTCGCCCAGCCGCGGCTCGCGCGCCGCGCTGTCGATGCTGGAAGAGCAGGACCGCGCGTATGCCTACGTCGTCAATCCGCAGCGCAAGTTCCTCGGCGTCGTCTCGGCCGATTCGCTGCGCAATGCGCTCGACGGCCATGTCGGACCGCTGGGCCTGGCGCATGCCTACCTGCCCGACGTGCAGACCATTAATGCAGACGAGCCCGTGGCCGGCCTGTTCGGCCAAGTGGCGCAGCTGCCTTACGCCGTCCCGGTGGTGGCAAATGACGGCAGCTTCCGCGGCGCCATCAGCAAGACGACCTTGCTGAAGTTCCTCGACCGCGACACGCCAGCCATTGCCGAACAACAACAGAAAGGACAAGCATGAACCCAAGTACCGTTTCCACAGTAGAACCTGTTGTTGAACAGGCCGCCCAGATCAACCCCTGGGCGCTGACGCCGCCGGGCGACACCTCCTGGCTGGACGCGGCCGGACCGGCCGTGCAGCCGGAACACGCCGCGTCCGGTTTTCATCTGACGCAGATCTTCGACGGTTCGCTGCCGCTGGAAAGCTGGATCAACCAGGGCCTGGGCTGGGTCGTGGCGCATTTCCGCCCCTTCTTCCAGGCCGTGCGCGCGCCCATCGACAGTACCCTGAACGGCGTGGAAGGCGTGCTGCTGGCAGCGCCGTCGCTGACGGTGATCGCCATCATCGGCTTGCTGGCATGGCAATTTACCAGCCGCACGCTGGCCATCGGCACCGTGCTGGCGCTGCTGGTGGTGTCCATGCTGGGCATCTGGCCGGAAGCCATGACGACCCTGTCGCTGGTGCTGACGTCGCTGGCCTTCTGCCTGGCCATCGGCTTGCCGCTGGGAATCTTCCTTGCCAGCAGCGACCGCGCGCAGAATATCCTGCGTCCCTTGCTGGACGCCATGCAGACGACGCCCGCCTTCGTCTACCTGGTGCCGGTGGTGATGCTGTTTGGTATCGGCAATGCGCCGGGCGTGATCGTGACGATCATCTTTGCCCTGCCGCCGCTGGTGCGCCTGACCAACCTGGGCATCCGCCAGGTGCGTCCGGACCTGATCGAAGCGGCCCGCGCCTATGGCGCCTCGCCGTGGCAGTTGCTGACCCGCGTGCAGTTCCCGCTGGCCATGCCGTCCATCATGGCCGGCATCAACCAGTCGCTGATGCTGTCGCTGTCGATGGTCGTGATCGCCTCGATGATCGCCGTGGGCGGCCTCGGCCAGATGGTCTTGCGCGGCATCGGCCGCCTGGACATGGGCCTGGCTACCGTGGGCGGCCTGGGCATCGTGCTGCTGGCCATCACCCTGGACCGTTTGACGCAAGCCATGGGCCAGCCGCGCCGCGGCGTGCGCCACTGGTACCAGACGGGTCCTGCTGGCTGCGTGCTGCGCCTGGTGCGCGGCAATACGGAAAAAAATAATGCGCAACAGCAAGCAACGCTGGCCAGCGCACAATAAGAAAGGATTTACATGCATCAAATTGACAATTTTAAAGTGACGCAAAAATCGCAACGCAAGTTCCAGCTGTTTTCCGCCCTGGCGCTCGCTGCCCTGGCCCTGACCACCAGCCTGGCCATGGCGCAGACGCCGGCCGCCGATGCGCTGCCCGGCAAGGGCATCAAGGTGCAGGCGCTGCAAAGCTCGATCGCGGAAGAAACCTTCCAGACCATGCTGGTCGACAAGGCCCTGGAACAGCTCGGCTACGAAGTGCAGCCGATCAAGGAAGTGGAGTATCCGACGGCGCATATCGCCATCGCCAACGGCGACGCCACCTTCATGGCCGTGCACTGGGACCCCATGCACAAGGATTTCTATAACAATGCGGGCGGCGACGCCAAGCTGCTGCGCACGGGCCAGTATGCGGGGCCTGCCGCACAGGGTTATCTGATCGACAAGGCCACGGCGGAAAAGTACAACATCACGAATATCGACCAGTTGCGCGATCCCACCCTGGCCAAGCTGTTCGACCACGATGGCGATGGCAAGGCCGACCTGACGGGATGCAACCCCGGCTGGGGCTGCGAAGCGTTGATCGAAAACCACATGGATGCGTATAAGCTGCGCGAGACGGTGACGCACGTGCAGGGCAGCTATGCGGCCCTGATCGCCGACACCCTGGGCCGCTACAAGCGTGGCGAACCGATCCTGTACTACACGTGGACGCCGTACTGGGTCAGCGGCGTGTTGGTACCGGGCAAGGATGTGATCTGGCTCAAGGTGCCGTTCTCGGCCAATCCGGACAAGGTCAATACGCGCCTCGACGATGGCAGCGATTACGGCTTTGCCGTCAACACGGCGCGCATCGTTGCCAACAAGACGTGGGCGGAAAACAACCCGGCGGCGGCCAAGCTGTTCGAAGTGATGCAACTGCCCGTGGCCGACATCAATGCGCAGAACGAGCGCATGCGCCGCGGCGAAAATACGCAGGCGGACATCGCCCGCCACACGGCCGGCTGGATCAAGTTCCACCAGCAGACGTTCGACGGCTGGATCGCGCAGGCGCTGGCGGCGGCAAAAAAGTAAGTTTACGGCTGAAGCAGGCGTAAAAAAAGTGGTTACCGTTTTGGTAGCCACTTTTGCGTTAACGGCCTGTTTGCGTGGGTTTTGGTGATTTTTCAGCCGGTTTCGGCCAGTTTCAGGTGCAAAATGGGGAATGGCTGGCCAAACGGATCGCGTTCCGAGCGGGTTTCCATGATAAAGCCCAGGTGGCGGTAAAAGCCGTGCGCTTGCGTGTTGTGCTCGTTGACGTCGACGGCCGTGGCGCCCAGCGTATCGATGGCGTGCCGGAGCAGGGTGCGGCCGGCGCCGCTGCCGCGTTGATCGGGATGCACGAACAGCATCTCGATCTTGGCGTGCTCGACGCACAGGAAGGCGCAGGCGACGCCATCATCGGTACGCAGCACGTGCAGCAAGCCTTCGGCGGCCACTCTGGCCAGCTCGTCGCGCACGAAGGGCATCAGGAAGGCGATATCGCTGTCGGCGAGGAAATCGTGGGTGGCGCGCACGGACAGGTGCCAGACGTCGAACAGACGGGGCAGGTCGGCGGGGATGGCCAGGGAAATCGGTGATGATGTCATGCGGAAATTATACTGCCCCGGCAGGCGCCAGGGCAGGGGAGGGACGGTCAGTCCTTCAAGTCTTCGATCAGGTCGATGTATTGCTGCTGCGCCTCTTCCTTCGAGGTGCCGGCCAGGGCCGCCCACGCGTCGAACTTGGCGCGGTTGACGAAGTCGGTCATGCCGGGACGCTCGCCCGTGGCGTCGCCGCTCGAGGCTTGCTTGAACAAGGCGTAGATTTTCAACAAGGTCATATTGTCCGGACGCTCGGACAGGGTCTTGGAATCGAGCTGCGCTTGTTCGAATTGCTCTTGTAAACTCATGATGGCTCCTGTGTGCTGATGGAATCGCTGGAAAAGTGCGGCAGGCCCGGCGGAGTGGCCACCGTGCGTGCTGCAGTGCCTGACATCATAGTGAAAAAAGGGCGCGCTGCATTAGAGGACATACTCAAAACAAAGGCGCCGCCGCTGCGTGAACAGGGGCGGCGCCTGCTGCGGTCATGCGAACGCAGCCTGTGTCTTACACGCCCAGCAGTTCGACGTCGAAAATCAGCGTGGCGTTCGGTGGAATCACGCCGCCGGCGCCGCGCGTGCCGTAGCCCAGCGCTGCCGGGATGATCAGCTGGCGCTTGCCGCCCACTTTCATGCCTTGCACGCCTTCATCCCAGCCCTGGATGACGCGGCCTGCGCCCAGCGGGAATTCGAATGGATCGTTGCGGTCCTTGCTCGAATCAAATTTCGAACCGGCGCTGCCGTCGTCGTTTTGCAGCCAGCCCGTGTAATGCACGACAACATTGTTGCCAGCTTGCGCTTCAGCGCCTTCGCCAACAACGGTGTCGATGTATTGCAGGCCGGAAGCGGTGGTAGTGGTGGTCATGATTATCCTTGTGTAGGCGATGAAAGCTTCAGATTGTAGAGCAATGGCTTGCAAAGCGCCATTGCATGCCGCGTCCGCCCGAAAACCGGGAATTACCATGGCATGTCGCCATCGGTATCATTCAAGCGGGAATTAATTCAGGAAATACAGTGTTTCCACGTAAAATACATGTTTTGTATTTAACAGTGATTTCCTCCATGTTCCGCAGTCTACGCCGCTTTCTTTTTTCCTCGCTGTGCCTGGTTTCCGCAATGTCTACGGCGCAAGCCGAAGTGGTGGTGGTGCTCAATTCCCGTGATGCTACGGTGCAACTGCTGGACCAGAAAACCTATGCCCCCCTGTCCACCTTTGCCGTCGGCAAGGAGCCGCACCATCTGATGGAGACGCCGGACGGCAAGTCGCTGATCGTCGCCAGTTCCGTCGGCAATGAACTGATCTTCCTCGATCCCGTGTCGGGCCAGATCCAGCGCCGCATCAGCAATATCCTCGACCCCTACCAGATCGGCTTTTCGCCGGACCAGAAGTGGTTCATCTCGAATTCCCTGCGCCTGGACCGCATCGACCTGTACCGCTACGACGGCAAGAACCTGACCCTGGCCAAGCGCATCGCGCTGCCGAAACTGCCCAGCCACATGGCCTTCACGGCCGACAGCAGCATGGCTTTCATTACCCAGCAGGGCAGCAACCAGGTCAGCGCCATCGACCTGGCCACGCAAACGGTGAAGTGGACCATGCCCGTCGGCCCCGCGCCGGCCGGCATCACCATGACGCCCGATGGCAAGCATTTGCTGGTGGGCATCATGGGCAGCGATTACGTGGAAGTGATCGACTGGCGCACGCAAAAGACCGTCAAGCGCATCAAGGCGGGCGCCGGCACGCACAATTTCCGCGCGCTGGGTGACAAGCGCATGACGTTCGTGTCGAACCGCGTCTCGAACACCATCAACATCATCGACCAGCAAACCCTGGAAAACGTGGGCACCATCAATGTGCCCGGCGGCCCGGACTGCATGGAAATCACGCCCGATGGCAAGACCATGTGGGTGACCTTGCGCTGGATCAAGAAAGTGGCCGTGATCGACCTGACCACGCGCAAGGTGATCAAGACGATCCCCGTGGGCCGCTCGCCCCATGGCGTGTACTTCGCCACCCACTCGCCGCGCATGTGATGACGGGTGTGATGATGAAACGCCTCACTTTTGCGGGCCATGTGCCCGCCATGTTGGTGTGCGCCAGCGCCATGCTGCCGCCTGCGCACGCCGCCGCCCCTGTGGCCCCGGCCGCCCCAGTCGCCTCTTCCGCCCCGGCCGCTTGCAAGGGCACGATCTACCTGACCTTCGACACGGGCAGCCAGTCACAGGCGCAACTGATCGCCGACGTGCTCAACAAGCGCCATGTGAAGGCAACGTTCTTCCTGGCCAATGAAAAGACGACGCGCGGCGATTATTCGCTCGATCCGTCCTGGGCGCCGTACTGGAAGGCCCGGGTCGCCGAAGGCCATGCCTTTGGCACGCATACGTTTGACCACGTGTACTGGAAGAAGGATCTGGCCAACGGCTTGATCCAGGTCAAGCCACAGTTCGGCAAGGAGGGCGGCAAGCTGGCGTCGTTCACGGATCAGCAGTTCTGCGAGGAGTTGCGCCGCGTCGATACGCGCTTCGAGGAATTGACGGGCCGCAAGCTCGACCCGTTCTGGCGCGCGCCGGGTGGCTACACGTCGCCGCGCACCCTGGCGGCCGGCAGCGCCTGCGGCTACCAGCATGCGGGCTGGGCACCGGCTGGCTACTCCGGTGACGAGCTGCCCAGCGATAAGTATCCGAACGCCATGCTGCTGAAAAAAGCCCTGGCGAACCTGCGCAGCGGCGACATTTTCATTGCCCACATGGGCATCTGGTCGCGCAAGGATCCGTGGGCACCCGCCAACCTGGATGCCTTAATTTCCGGCTTGCAAGACAAGGGTTTCTGCTTTGCCACCCTGCGTGAGCATCCTGCCTACGCGAAGAAGGGGCAGCCATGATGGCCGCCGATATCAGCGCCATCGTCCAGCCCGCCCTTGACGCCGTCGTCGATGCCTTTGGCGTGGCGCAAGGCTGGTTGTTCCAGACCATCGTCAACCCGCTCGTGTATCACCTGGGCTTTGGCGAATTCACGGAAGAGGCGTTCGAGGGCACGGAATGGCTCTTGATCGGCCTGTGCGAACTGGTGCTGCTGTTTCTCGTGCTGCGCCCGCTCGAAGCCATGATCCCCGCGCAAAAGATCACGGACCCGCGCGCCCGCTGGAACGATTTTCTGTATACCGTGCTGCACCGCATCGGCCTGTTTTCCGTCCTCATCTTCTTCACGCTCGATCCGCTGATGGATGGTCTGGCCGGGGCCTTGCGTTTCGACAATATCCATCCATTGAACCTGGAATCGCTGTTGCCCGGCATCAGTCCCCTGCTCAGTTTTATCATTTATTTTGTGATACTGGACTTTGTCGACTATTGCTACCACCGGGCCTCGCACCATTTCGGCTGGTGGTGGGGCTTGCACAGCCTGCATCACAGCCAGCAGAACCTGAACCTGTGGAGCGACAACCGCAATCACTTGCTCGATGACTTCCTGCGCGACGTGGTGATGGCCCTGGTGGCGCTGGGCATCGGCGTGCCGCCGGGCCAGTACGTGCTGCTGGTGTCGGTGTCGCGCATCCTGCAGAGCCTGCAGCACGCGAATGTGAGGATACACTTCGGCCGCATCGGCGAGCGGCTGCTGATCTCGCCCCGTTTCCACCGCACGCACCATGCCATCGGCGTGGGGCATGAGTCGCAAGGCAAGGGCAGCATGGGCGGTTGCAATTTCGGCGTGGTCCTGCCGATTTGGGATATGCTGCTGGGCACCGCGAATTTCTCCGCGGGCTATGCGCGCACGGGCGTGCGCGACCAGCTGGCGCGCATCGACAGCGCCGGCGTCGGCCGGCCGGGACGCAACTATGGCAGCGGCTTCTGGCAGCAGCAATGGCTGGGCCTGCGCCGCATGGTGGAATTTGCAAGATTGAAACGAAAAGGACGCCGTTGATGCGTAATGTGTTGAATTCGTATGGCCGCGCCTTGCTGTCGCAATTGCACGGCAAGATATTGCTGCTGAGCGCAGTGCCGTTCATCCTGTCGGTGGTGCTGTGGGGCGCCCTGCTGTATGTGGGCCTGCAGCCCCTGATCGACAGCCTGCACGCGCTGTTTACGCAATATGACTTCTTCCGCACCAGCGGCCAGGTGCTGGCCACCTTCGGCCTGGGCGTGCTGAAAGCCGTCATCGTGCCCCTGATCGCCATGTTCATGCTGCTGCCGCTGATGATACTCACGGCCCTGATCTTCATGGGCCTGTTCGCCATGCCGGCCATCGCGCGCCACGTGGGCGGACGGCATTTCCCGTGGCTGGAAAAAAAGCATGGCGGCAGCCTGCTCGGCAGCGTCGGCACCTCGCTGGCCACCTTTTTGCTGTTCATCGTCGCCTGGGTCATCCTGCTGCCCCTGTATGCCTTCCCGCCTGCCGCCCTGGTGGCGCAGGCGATTCTCTGGGGCTGGCTGACGTACCGGGTCATGGCCTACGATGCCATGGCCGACTACGCCAGCGTGGACGAGCGCCACGCCATCATGCGCGAGCAGCGCTGGCCCCTGCTGGCCATCGGCATGGTCTCGGGCGCGGCCGGCGCCGTGCCGGGCCTGCTGTGGATGGGCGGCGTGATGTCCGTCGTCTTCTTCCCCTTCCTGGCCGCGTTCGCCATCTGGCTGTATGTGCTGATCTTTATCTTTACGGGCCTGTGGTTCCAGTATTACTGCCTGGAAGCCCTGGCGCGCCTGCGGGGCCAGCGCGGCATGAAGGACGTGGCGCCGGCGGACGCCTGACCATTTTTATCGAATTCTACGAGGAAGCTTCATGGCTATCGGATTGATCATCATCGGCGACGAAATCCTGTCGGGCAAGCGCACGGACCAGCATTTCCCGAAAGTGGTGCAAATGCTCAAGCAGCGCGGTTTGCAGCTGAGCTGGGCGGAATACGTGGGCGACGAACCGGCCCGCCTGGTGGCCCTGCTCAAGCGCAGCTTTGCCAGCGGCGACATCGTCTTCAGCTTTGGCGGCATCGGCGCCACGCCGGACGACCATACGCGCCAGGCGGCGGCCGATGCGCTGGGCTTGCCGCTGGTGCTGCATCCGCAGGGCAAGGCAAACATCCAGCAGCGCATCACGGAAATGGGCGAAGAAGCGGGCGTGCCGGCCGACTTGAATTCGCCGGAAAACCTGCATCGCCTGAAAATGGCGGAATTCGTCCAGGGCGCGGAGCTGATTCCGAATCCGTACAACAAGATTGCCGGCTTTGCCGTACGCGAACATTATTTCGTGCCGGGCTTTCCCGTCATGTCCTGGCCCATGATCGAATGGGTGCTGGACACGCATTACAGCCATTTGTTCAACCAGGTGCCGCATGCGGAACATGCGCTGCTCGTATATGAAACGGCCGAGTCCCTGCTGACGCCGCTGATGGTGCGCCTGGAAGCGGAGTTTCCGCAAATCAAGGTATTCAGCCTGCCCAGCGTGGGCGATGCGCAGACGCGCCGGCATATCGAACTGGGCGTCAAGGGCGATCCCAAGCAGGCGGCGGCCGCCTTCGCGGACATGTGCGCCACGCTCGATACCCTGCAGGCGGAATACACTCCCATCTGAGCTGTTGCCAGCCCGGCGCCGGCGGCTTTTCCGCCGGCGTCCAGCCCGCCTTGCTCCTATGTTCGCGAGCGTACAGTCCAAGTCGTTGTTTTTTTGCGAAAATCTTCAATGAAGCAAGATTTTTGTGTGCGCTCGTCAGTCGTTTTCATGCCGATGTGGTGGAATGGTGAACAGGGGCCTGGCGTGTCGGACACGGGGCTGCCTGCCTGTGCAGTAGAGCGTTTTTTTGATTCACCGGTCTGGACATCATGTTAAGCAATCTTCGTTGTTACCGGCCTTGCCGCCCCTTGGCCGTGATCTTGCCTGGCGCCGATCGTGCTGTGACGTGGCATGGCCACCGCATTGTTCGCGCCGTCCAAACCCAACCTTACCCCAGCATCCCATGAAAGACACAGGCGTCAATCTGGCCGCGCAAGAGCGGCCCCCAGAAGATCCCGCTCCCGCGGCACCGCCGCCGGCGAGTCCGCCGCGGAAGCGCCGCTCGCGCGTCTGGCCCATCTTTGCCATCATCGTGCTGGCGCTGGTCGCCGGCGTGGCGTGGTTCGTCATGCGCGAAGTGCGCACCTCGGCCCTGCAGGCGGAATTTTTCACGCGCATCGACCGCCAGCTGACGTTCAAGGTCGAGCCCGGTCCTGCGCCAGCCGATGCCATCCGCTACCCGCAGCATGGCCCCTACGACGAGCGCCTGGGCTACGCCAGCCTGCCGGACTTCATCACCAAGCTGAATGCGCGCGACTATGCCGTCACGGCGCAGGCGCGCATGTCGCCGAAGATGGTGCAACTGGTCGACCGGGGCATCTTTGCCACCTATCACGAGAAAAACCGCGCCGGCCTGTCCATCCTCGACTGCCGCGCCGCTCCCCTGTTTGCCGCCAGTTATCCCGAGCGCATGTTCGACGGCTTTGCCGAGGCGCCGCCGGCCCTCGTGCAAAGCCTGCTGTTCATCGAAAACCGCGAATTGCTCGATCCGGGCACGCCCATGCGCAATCCCGCCGTGGAATGGGACCGCCTGAGCAAGGCTATCCTCGACAAGGCCCTGAACCTGTTCGGCGGCCATCGGGGCGGCGGCGGCAGCACCCTGGCCACGCAGATCGAAAAGTACCGCCACTCGGAAGATGGTCGCACCAGCTCCATGAAGGACAAGCTGCTGCAGATGATCTCGGCCAGCCTGCGCTCGTACCAGGATGGCGAAAACACCATGGAAGCGCGGCGCAAGATCGTCGTCAACTATTTGAATACCGTGCCACTGTCGGCAAAGAGCGGTTTTGGCGAGGTCAACGGCATCGGCGACGGCATGTGGGTCTGGTATGGCCGCCCATTTGCCGAAGTGAAAACCTTGCTCAAGGGACATATGGACCAGCCGGGCAGTGCGCTGGCCTACAAGCAGGCGCTGAGCCTGCTGATCGCGCAGCGCCGTCCCTCGCATTACCTGGTGGCGGGCGGTGCCGACCTGGAAGCGTTGACGAACAGCCATCTGCGCCTGCTGGCGCAGGCGGGCGTGATTTCGCCGCAGCTGCGCGATGCCGCCATCGCCGAGAAGCTGCGTCCGTCGACGGCCTCGGGCGTGCAGTCGGAAGCGTCGACGTCGTTTGTCACGCGCAAGGCCTCGAATGCCGTGCGCAACCACCTGGCCAGCATGCTGGGCGACCCGCGCCTGTACAACCTGGACCGCCTGGACCTGAAAGTGGTCAGCACGCTGGACGCGCAGGCGCAAAATGCCGTCACCAAGGTCTTGCGCGAACTGCGCGACCCGGAAGTGGCGAAAGCGGCCGGCCTGACGGGCAAGGGCATGCTAGGCAATGGCGACCCCGCCAACGTCGTCTACAGCTTTACTTTGCTGCAAAAAGGCGAGCAAGCCAATCTGCTGCGCGTGCAGACGGACAATTACGACCAGCCGCTGGACATCAACGAAGGCGCCAAGCTGGACCTCGGTTCCACGGCCAAGCTGCGCACCCTGGTGACTTACCTGGACATCATCGACCAGTTGCACCAGCGCTATGGCGGCATGAGCGCTGCCGAGCTGGGCAAGGTGGCCGTCGATCCCAAGGACATGCTGTCGCAGTGGGCGATTGCTTATTTGAAACCTTTGCCGCTGGGCGAGGCGCGCAACCTGCCCGCCATGCTGGCCGCCGCCATGGAACGCAAGTATTCGGGCAGTCCGGCGGAAGGGTTTTTCACGGGCGGCGGTCTGCATCATTTCGGCAACTTCTCCAAGCTCGACGACAGCCGCATCATGACGGTGCAGCAAGCCTTGCGCCAGTCGACCAACCTGGTGTTCGTGCGCCTGATGCGCGACGTGGCCCGCTATTACATGTTCTCGCGCCCCGATTCGTCAGCCTCGCTGCTGGCCGATGCGGACGATCCGCGCCGCGCCCAGTACCTGAGCCGGTTTGCCGACAAGGAAGGGCGCGAATTCCTGCACCGCTTCTACCAGAAGTACCGCGGCAAGAGTACCGATGAGCAGGAAAAGATCCTGCTGGCCAGCATCCGCCCGACGCCCGTGCGCCTGGCGAACATCTTCCGCACCATCAATCCGAAAGGCACGCTGGAAGAGTTTGGCGATTTCCTCAACGCCAACCTGCCGTCGCAGAACGAAGTGCCGCCCGAGCGCGTCGCCAAGATGTACCAGCAGTATGCGATGGAAAACTGGTCCCTGGCCGACCGCGGATATCTGGCCAATGTGCATCCGCTGGAACTGTGGATGGTGGCGTACCTGCGCCAGCACGAAGGCTCGACCCTGTCGCAGATGGTGGCGGCCAGCGAGAAGGAACGCCAGGAAGTGTACAAATGGCTGTTCAATACGCACCGCAAGCATGCGCAGGACCGCCGCATCGCCAACTTGCTGGAAGTGGAAGGTTTCCTGGAAATCCACCGCCAGTGGAAGAAGATGGGCTACCCGTTCGACTCGCTGGTGCCGTCGTATGCGACGACCCTGGGCGCGTCGGCCGACCGTCCCGCCGCGCTGGCCGAGTTGATGGGCATCATCATCAACGATGGCGTGCGCAAGCCGAGCGTGCGCATCGATTCCATGCATTTCGCCGCCAATACGCCATACGACACCATGGTCAAGCGGGGCACGAAGGTGGAGGCGGAGCAAGTCCTGTCGCCGGACGTGGCGAAAGCCGTGGCCAAGGCCATCCGCGAAGTGGTGTCGGACGGCACGGCGAAGCGGGCGAAGACGGCCTTTATCGGCGCCGACGGCGTGCCCATCCCGATGGGCGGCAAGACGGGGACGGGCGACCAGCGCTTCGACGTGTATGGCGCCGGCGGCCGCCTGATCGAGTCGCGCTACGTGAACCGGTCGGCCACGTTTGTGTTCAATATCGGCGAGCGCTTCTATGGCAGCATGACGGCGTACGTGCGGGGGCCGGAATCGAAGAACTACGATTTCACCAGCGCCTTGCCCGTGCAATTGCTCGTGTCGCTGGCGCCGAGCCTGATGCCGCTGATCGAGCCGCCCGCGCCAGCCGAGGGCGCGGCCAGGCAGTGCACGAATTAGCATGGCGCAGACGCTGAAAGCCGGCCCTCGCGGGCCGGTTTTTTTTGCGCAGGAATAGAAAAATGGAAAAAACGCAGCGGATTTTTGAGCAATATCACCGCTTTGACGATGGGACGCTCGTATCATTCGAGCAGCAGTACCAGCCCGGAGGCGTGCAGGCCGTGCGCATCGTCCTATACGCAAGAAATCATGCACAGGACGGCAATGTCTGGCGCACAGTCGCCATCACGGTGGGCGACGTGCGGGAGGTGCTGCTCAGGACGCCGGGCAACTTCATCAACCGCATCTGCTGCGGCGTGAAGCTGCTGCGCTTTGGCGACGTGTGGTGCGTCGATATCGATGGCACGTATGCGCGCGACACTCCCGCGACCCTGGACGAAGTGCGCCGCGATGGCGATTGCTACGTCATCGGCGGCACGGTCGCGGCCATCGAACTCGATTAGCCGGCAAACACGGCTGTTTTATCTTCCAGGCGCGCGTGATACGCGGCGATGGCGGGGTAGTCGGGGCGCTGCATGGGCACCATCAGCCAGCGCTTGACGGACAGGCCCAGCACGATATCGGCCAAGGTGAACGTTTCGCCGCACACATAAGCGCCCGTGCGCTGCAGCTGCGGCTCCAGCACGCCCATCATCTTGTTCCATCCGGCAATGCCGGCCGCCAGCTGCGCCGCATCCTGGTGGGCGGGGCTGTGGCGCACCAGCGACATGAAGGCGTAGCGCCAGCTGTTGTTGAGCTCGCCCATTTGCCAGTCCATCCATTTTTCCACTGCCGCGCGGCCGCGTGGATTGCTGGGCAGCAAGTCGTCGCGGCCCGCCTGCGCGCACAGGTAGCGGCAGATCGTGTTCGATTCCCACAGCACCAGGTCGCCATCGAGCAGCACGGGTACCATGGCGTTCGGGTTCAGGGCCAGGAAGGCCGGGTCGTCGGTGCTGCGAAAGCCGCTGCCCCAGTCTTCGCGTTCGTAGGGCAGGTCCAGTTCCTCGCACGTCCACAGGACTTTGCGGACATTGATCGAGGCGGCTTTTCCAAGAATTTTCAGCATGCGGGACTCCAGAGGGCAGGTGGTCGATCCAGCACTGTAGCGGAAATGGCCACGTGCTGCGCGTGAAAGTGCCTTGCATAGTTGAGGTTTTCTTGGCATCGTAGCCACCCATGAAACCTATGCGCCACCACATGTCCAAAATCCTCGCGTTCAGCCGCTTTTCCGTGCGCGACTTCCTCGCCACCGCCGGTCCCACCCTGCTGCTGGTGGGCGCGTTCTGCGCGCTCGCTTACTGGCTGGTAGACCCGGCGCCGCCGCGCCAGGTGACCCTGTCGACGGGGCAGGACAACAGCGCCTACGAAGAGTTCGGCAAGAAATACGCGGCCACCCTGGCCAAGCATGGCATCAAGGTGACCCTGCAGCCGTCGCTGGGTTCGCAGGACAACCTGCAGCGCCTGAACGCGGGCAAGACCGATATTGCCTTCGTGCAAAGCGGATCGACGGAACACGCCGATGCCGAGCGCCATGGCTTGATTTCCCTGGGCAGCCTGTTTACGGAACCGGTCTGGCTGTTCCTGCGCGAAGACAAGGCGGTCACTGAACTGACGCAATTGAAGGGCATGAAGATCAACCTGGGACCGGAAGGCACGGGCGTGCCCAGTCTGTTCCGGCAGTTGCTGTCCGTGAATGGCGTGGAAGCCAACGAGCTGACCGTCAGCGCCTTGCAAAACACGCCCGCCACGGTGGAGCTGCTGGAAGGCCGCATCGACGGCCTCGTGTTCAGCTCGGCACCGGAAGCGCCGCTGATCCAGATGCTGCTGCAGACGCCGGGCATCAAGCTGTTTGATTTTTCGCAAGCGGAAGCGTACACGCGGCGATTGCCTTTCCTCACGCATGTGGTCCTGCCGCGCGGTATCGTCGACCTGGGCAAAAATATCCCGGCGCAGGATTATCATCTGATCGCGCCGACGGCCACCCTGGTCGCGCGCGAAGACTTGCATCCGGCCCTCGTCGACCTGTTCGTGCAGGCGGCGGCAGGCATCCATGGCGGCACGGGCTGGTTCCAGCAGCAGGGGCAGTTCCCGTCCGCGCGCTACACGGAAATTCCCGTGGCGCCCGAAGCGCTGAAATTCTACAAGGATGGCGCGCCCGTGCTGCAGCGCTATATGAGTTTCTGGCTGGCTAATTTCTTTGATCGCATGTGGGTGCTGGTGGTGGCGCTCGGCGCCTTGATATTGCCCCTGTCGCGCGTGGTGCCGCCCCTGTACGTATGGCGCATCCGTTCGCGCGTGTACCGCTGGTATGGCCAGCTGCGCACGGTGGAGCAGGCGCTGGAAGACGTGCCGCCAGAGCAGCGCGCGCACGTATATGCGGAACAGTTGAAGCGGCTGGACCAGATCGAGGAGATGGTCAACCAGATCTCGATTCCCCTGTCGTTCGCCGATGGCTTGTATGGCTTGCGCAGCCACATCAATTTCGTGCGCAAGCGCATATTGACCTTGATGGGCGAGCATCCCGAGGCAGGCGAAGCGGCCTGAACGCTTAACTCGCTTAAACGAGGGTGACCGACAGCTTGCGCCCGAGCAGCGCGGCGGCCCGCTCCAGGGTGGACAGCGTCACGTCGCTGCTGGGATCGAGCAGGCGGTCGAGCTGCGAGCGGCTCGTCTGCAGCAAGGCCGCCATGCGGGTCTTCGACAGCGATTGCTCCTGCATCGCCTGCGTCAGTTGCCAGGCGATCACTTCCTTGATGGCGCGGGTTTGCGTTTGCTCAAAGATGCCTTCCTCTTTTAAAAAGTCGTCGAGGCTGCTGCCGAGGTGGGGAGCGGTGGCGTTCATGTCAGTTCCTTGTAGCGTTTGCGGGCCAGCGCCAGGTCGTCGTCCGGCGTCGTCCGGGTTTTCTTGATAAAGCCGTGCAGGGCCACCAGGCAATCGCCGTGATGGCAGATCAGCACGCGCGCAATGCGCTTGCCGGGCAAGCTGCTGCGCACCTCCGACAGGCCGTGCCCGAGATGCCGGCACAGGGGCATGCCCACGGGCCAGCGCCATTGCGCATGCATCAAGTCTTGCCCGATCACATGGCGTTCCTCGATGGGGAGCGACTTGAGCCAGTCGCGCACGGGTTCGCCGCCATTGCCGTTCGCGTAGAACAGCAGGGTAATCTGCCGCAAGCCGGAAGCATCCATGACGCACCTCTATGTTGTACTATATAAGGTACATATTTGCAAGGAGAATTTGCGCCGTAATGGAGGAAAACGGGCGCGCATGGATGGTTGTAGCCGATGGCGGGCCATCGCGTGGCCCGCCAGATCAAACACTGTTCAGATAGTCAGGCAGCCAGCGTCAGGCGCCCAGCCACGGCAGCCCGGCCTTGCACCAGCCGCCGATCTGCTTGCGGTGGCCGTCGGCGTCCTTGTCGCCTTCAAACCCTTCAAGGATATCGAAGCAGTTGCTGTAGCCGTGCTCGGTTGCCAGCTTGGCGGCATGGCGCGAGCGCACGCCGGAGCGGCATAGGAACAGCAGCACCTCGTCCTTGCCGGCCTGGGCCGCCAGTTGCGCGAGGAAATCGGGATTCGGCACGCCGCCAGGGTAGGTTGCCCACTGCACCGCACCATGCTGGGTATCGGCGATGTCGACGCGGCCGACCCAGTCGCGTTCGGCATTGGTGCGCACGTCGATCAGCTTGACGGCGGCATCGCGCTGCAGCAGCTCGTACGCTTCCTGCGGCGTGACGGCGCCCGCATAGGGCGTGCCCTCATTGACGCGGCTGCGGGCAGTATTCAGGATATCGGCGGCGGTGGTCATGGCATCCTCGATGAAAGTGGAAAGGTGTGGACGATTATAGTGCGCCGCCAGCGCCCCGCAAGCGGGAATGCGGCGATCTTGCCGATGCACCATAAATGGGCATTTTTCAACTATCGCCGCGAAATGCACGATAATGGTGCGTTATTCGTTTTTTGCACTTGCATAGTGCATTCTTGATTTGACGCAAACTCAGCAGGAAAATCGCGGGCGGGAAAACTTTCATTGGGATAGCCGGGTTTTGCCTCTGGCGGCCAGGTCTCTTCTGGAGCTGGCATGGAATCTGCTATGATCCTTATGAGTTTTGGTGGCACGCAATGTTTGCTTCGCTTCATCAGCCCAGACGCACTAAGGTCGGCTCACCCCACATTCATTTAGGAGATACGCATGGCAATGACAGCCGCAGAAGTCTTGAAGATGGTAGAAGAAAACGAAGTCAAATTCGTTGATTTCCGCTTTGCCGATACCCGTGGTAAAGAGCAGCACGTGACGGTTCCCGTGTCGCACTTCGATATGGACAAATTCGAGTCGGGCCACGCCTTTGACGGTTCTTCCATCGCTGGCTGGAAAGGTATCGAAGCGTCCGACATGATCCTGCTGCCGGATCCAAACACGGCCAATATCGACCCGTTCATGGAAGAAACGACCCTGTTCATGCAGTGCGACGTGATCGAACCGTCGGACGGCAAGGGCTACGACCGCGACCCGCGCTCGATCGCGAAACGCGCCGAAGCCTACCTGAAATCGTCGGGCATGGGCGACACCGCCTACTTCGGCCCTGAGCCTGAATTCTTCATCTTCGACAGCGTGCGCTGGAAGATCGACATGTCGGGCTGCTTCGTCAAGATCGGTTCGGACGAAGGTTCGTGGTCGACCGGCAAGGACATCGAAGGCGGCAACAGCGGCCACCGTCCGACCGTCAAGGGCGGCTACTTCCCCGTGCCACCAGTGGACAGCTTCCAGGACATGCGTTCGGAAATGTGCCTGATCCTGGAATCGCTGGGCATCCCGGTTGAGGTACATCATCACGAAGTGGCCGGCGCCGGCCAGAATGAAATCGGCACCAAGTTCTCGACCCTGGTCGAGCGCGCCGACTGGACGCAAAACCTGAAATACGTCGTGTGGAACGTGGCGCACAGCTATGGCAAGACCGCCACCTTCATGCCGAAACCTATCGTTGGCGACAACGGTTCGGGCATGCACGTGCATCAATCCGTATGGAAAGATGGCAAGAACCTGTTCGCCGGCGACGGCTATGCCGGCCTGTCCGATTTCGCCCTGTACTACATCGGCGGCATCATCAAGCACGCCAAGGCACTGAACGCGATCACCAACCCGGGCACCAACTCGTACAAGCGCCTGGTACCAGGCTACGAAGCACCGGTGAAACTGGCGTACTCGGCGAAAAACCGTTCCGCCTCGATCCGCATCCCGCATGTGGCCAATCCAAAAGGCCGCCGCGTCGAAGCGCGCTTCCCGGACCCGCTGGCGAACCCGTACCTGTGCTTTGCCGCACTGCTGATGGCTGGCCTGGACGGCGTTGCCAACAAGATCCATCCGGGCGAAGCCGCCTCGAAAGATCTGTACCACCTGCCGCCGGAAGAAGATGCACTGATCCCGACCGTGTGCGCTTCGCTGGAAGAAGCACTGGAAGCGCTGGACAAGGACCGCGAGTTCCTGACCCGCGGCGGCGTGTTCAGCGATTCGATGATCGACGCTTACCTGGAACTGAAAATGCAGGACGTGCAGCGCATGCGCATGACCACGCATCCTGCCGAGTTCGACATGTACTACTCGCTGTAATGGCGCCATGCCGGCAAGTTGCTGGCATTGAATAAAAACGCGGGTGAGGCGATGGTCTTGCCCGCGTTTTTTTATGCGGCGCGCCAAGGCGGCGCCGGTGCAGTGTTGTATAGTCGGCGCAGGAATGATGCGGCACGAGCCGACAGGAGTGAAGATTGACCAAGCATTACAGAATGGCGCTGATGGCAGGCTTGCTGGGCGCGGCGGCGCAGGCGCACGGGCAGCTGTACGTGTGCGCCGATGCGCAGGGACACAAGACATACACGGACAAGAGTGCTGGCAAGCATTGCCAGCTGCTGGACTTGCCCGGCGCCATGACGGAACCGCCGCGCAGGACGGCGCCGCTGGCCGCTGCCCCGGCGCGGCCAGCGCAGCAGGCGGCGGGGACGCCGGCGCCGGCCGCCGGCGCGTTTCCCCGGGTCGATGGCGCCGAGCAGCGCGCGCGCGACCTGGACCGGCGCCAGATCCTGCAGGATGAATTGCGCAGCGAAGAGCAGAAACTGGCGGCGCAGCGCCTGGAATTCAATGCAGGCCAGCCTGAACGCCTGGGCAATGAGCGCAACTATGCCAAGTACCAGGAAAGAGTGGCGCAGTTGAAGGACAACATCAGCCGGACGCAGCAGAACGTCGAGGCCCTGAAACGCGAAATCGCGAATATTCGGTAATCCACATGACCTTAGATAGCCACCCCAGCCGTCCCGCCCACCTGGCCGGCCTTGACTTGCTGGCCTCGGCCGTGATCCTGCTCGACGGCGATGGCCGCATCGGCTATGCCAACGCGGCGGCGGAAAACCTGCTGGAAAGCTCCTTGAAAGCCCTGTCGCGGCAAAAGCTGACGGCCCTGTTCCTCAATCCGGAGGAACTGGCCGGCATCTGCGCGCAGGCGCTCGAGCATAAATTTTCCGACTTGCGCCAGGACCTGAGCCTGGAACGCCTGGGGCGCGAGCCGCTGCGCGTGCACAGCATCATCAGCGCGCTCGACGCGCCGCCCGACAGCGTGCTGATCGAGCTGCGCGAAAACGTGCAGCAGTTAAAGCTGGACCGCGAGGAGCGCATCCTCGACCAGAGCCAGGTCAACAAGGAGCTGATCCGCAACCTGGCGCATGAAATCAAGAACCCGCTGGGCGGCATCCGCGGCGCGGCGCAACTGCTGGAGCTGGAGCTGCCGGCCCTGCACCTGAGCGAACTGCGCGAATACACGCAGGTCATCATCAAGGAAGCGGACCGCCTGCAGACCCTGGTCGACCGCCTGCTGGCGCCGCACCGCCGCCCGCACATCGTGGGCGACGTGAATATCCACGAAGTGTGCGAGCGCGTGCGCAGCCTGATCCTGGCCGAGTTTCCCAGCGGCCTGACCATTTCGCGCGATTACGACGCCTCGATTCCCGAGTTCCGCGGCGACAAGGAGCAATTGATACAGACTGTGCTCAATATCGCGCACAACGCGGCGCAAGCCTTGGCCGAGCGCATCGAAGCGGGCGATGCGGAGCTGATTTTCAAGACGCGCGTGGCGCGCCAGGTGACCCTGGCCAAGGTGCGTTACAACCTGGCATTAGACTTGCATATCATTGACAATGGACCGGGCATCGCACCCCAGATCCGCGACCGGATTTTCTACCCGCTGGTGTCGGGCAGGGAAGGCGGCAGCGGCCTGGGGCTGACCTTGGCGCAAACCTTCGTGCAACAGCACCTGGGCGTGATCGAGTGCGAAAGCCGGCCTGGATACACCGATTTCAGGATCGTTCTGCCCTTGCCATAAGCGGGGGCGTATCCCACCCATGAAATCCATTGCGGGACGCACACACTAATGAAGCCAATCTGGATAGTTGACGACGACGAATCAATCCGCTGGGTGCTGGAAAAAGCCCTGGCACGGGAAAATCTCGCCACCAAGAGTTTTGCCAATGCGCGCGACGCCATCGCCGCGCTGGAATTTGACACGCCGCAAGTGCTCGTGTCGGACATCCGCATGCCGGGCGCGTCCGGGCTGGAGCTGTTGCAGACGGTCAAGTCGCGCTTTCCCGGCCTGCCGGTCATTATTATTACCGCCTTTTCCGACCTCGATTCGGCCGTCGCGGCCTTCCAGGGCGGCGCCTTCGAATACCTGGCCAAGCCTTTTGATATCGACAAGGCCGTCGAGCTGATCCGCCGCGCGCTGGAAGAGAGCCTGCGCGAGACGAGCGTCGAATCGGGCCCGTCGGAAACGCCGGAAATCCTCGGCCAGGCACCGGCCATGCAGGAAGTCTTCCGTGCCATCGGCCGCCTGTCGCAATCGAACGTGACGGTGCTCATCACGGGCGAATCCGGCTCCGGCAAGGAACTCGTGGCGCGCGCGCTGCACAAGCACAGCCCGCGCGCGGCGCAGCCCTTCATCGCCCTGAACACGGCGGCGATCCCGAAGGATTTGCTGGAGTCGGAACTGTTCGGCCACGAACGGGGCGCATTTACGGGCGCGCAGACGACGCGCCGGGGCCGCTTCGAGCAGGCCGAGAATGGCACCCTGTTCCTCGACGAGATCGGCGACATGCCCTTCGACCTGCAGACGCGCCTGCTGCGCGTGCTGTCCGATGGCCATTTTTACCGGGTTGGCGGGCACCAGCCCATGAAGGCTAACGTGCGCGTCATTACGGCCACGCACCAGAACCTCGAGCAGCGCGTGCGCGACGGCCTGTTCCGCGAAGACCTGTATCACCGCCTGAACGTGATCCGTTTGCGCCTGCCCAGTTTGCGGGAGCGGCGCGAGGATATCCCCATTCTGGTGCGCCACTTCCTGGTGCAGAGCGCGCGCCAGCTGGGCGTGGAAGCGAAGCGCATGAGCGACCCGACGATGCAATTCCTCAGCAGCCTGGATTTGCCCGGCAACGTGCGCCAGCTGGAAAACCTGTGCAACTGGATCACGGTGATGGCGCCGGGCCAGACGGTGGAAATCAAGGACCTGCCCCTGGAACTGACGCAGGGGCAGGGCGATGGCGCCGCCCCGGTGGCGTCCGCTGACACGGTGCCGGCGAGTGTTGCCCATGCGCATGGCGGCCAGGTCTTCGAGGCGGCCGCGCCCGCCAATGGCGCGCCGCCGGGCTGGATCGGCTTGCTGGAGCTGCAGGCGGCCGGCATGCTGGGCGCGGGGCAGCAGGAAGTCATGGCCGTGCTGGGGCGCCAATTCGAGTCGGCCCTGATCAAGACGGCGCTCAAGCATACGCACGGGCGCAAGAATGACGCGGCCGTGCGCCTGGGCATCGGCCGCAACACCATCACCCGCAAGATCTCCGAACTGGGCATTGACGGCGCCAAGGAAGACTGACGCCTTGCCGGGCGGGGACCCCACCCCGTCCGCTTTTCTCCCGGCGTCCGTTGCACGCCAGAATGCACAACAAATGCAGGCGATAAGGTAAGCTGGCGCCTGGCGGACTGTTTCGTCCGCTCTTCATTTGACTGTGGAATGTGTATGCTCATAAACTGCGTGGCCTACCAGGATGGCAAAAAACTGGCCGACTTGCCGATCGACGATATCAGCGATTACGTGGAGCGGCCCGACTGCTTCGTCTGGGTCGCCCTGCTCGACGCCACGCCGGACGAGCTGAAACAGATGCAGCACGAATTTTGCCTGCACGAACTGGCTGTCGAGGATGCGCAGCGGGGCCACCAGCGCCCGAAGATCGAGGAATATGGCGATTCCTTGTTTGCCGTCGTGAAGACCGTGGAAATGGTCGAAAACGAACTGGTATTGGGCGAAGTCGACATCTTTGTCGGCGCCAATTACGTGCTCTCGTCGCGCAGTAACAGCTCGCAAGGTTTCCTCGGCGTGCGGGCGCGCGCCGAGCGCGAGCCGCACCTGCTGCGCCAGGGTTCCGCCTTCGTCCTGTACGCGCTGATGGACGCCGTCGTCGACCGGTATTTCCCCGTGCTCGACGCGCTGGAATCGGAGCTGGAACTGATCGAGGACCGCATCTTCGACCGCGGCACCGAGCGCGACAATATCGAGCGGCTGTATCAATTGAAACGCAAGGTCATGGTCTTGCGGCACGTGGTGGCGCCCCTGATGGAAGCGGTGGGCAAGCTGCACGGCGGCCGCGTGCCGCCGCTGTGCCACGATACCCAAGAATACTTCCGCGACGTGCATGACCATTTGTCGCGCATCAATGGCACGCTCGATACCATCCGCGACACGATCAGCACGGCCATCCAGGTGAACCTGTCGATGGTGGCCATCGACGAGAGCGAAGTGAACAAGCAGTTGGCGGCCTGGGCGGCGATCTTCGCCGTCTTCACGGCCTTTGCCGGCGTGTGGGGCATGAACTTCAAGTTCATGCCGGAACTGGACTGGCAATACGGCTATCCCGTGGCCGTGGGACTGATGAGCTGTGTCTGCGGTTATATGTACTACCTGTTCAAGCGTTCCGGCTGGCTATAAAAAATTCCTGCAAATCTGTATTATTAAACAATAGCCGGGGGTACAATCGCGGCAGGTCCGCGCGCGCGGGCCATGGCTGAGGGTTGCCACGCCGGCAGGGTTGCTGGTGCTTCCAGTGCTGCGCAGGAGCATTCATGAGTATTCCGTTGTTTGATGTGAATTCGCAAGAACCCCTGTTCGATCCCGAGCAGCGGCGCACCCTGGCGGAAGCGGCCCTGCGCTCGATTACCGCCTCGACGGCCCGCGCCCGCGGCGACGACTTCCTGCGCATCCTCGTCAAGGACCTGGCCGAAGCGCTCGACGTGCAGTATGTGATCGCCGGGCGCCTGATCCGCATGGATGACGGCAGCGAAGGCATCCGCACGCTGGCCCTGTGGGGCGGCGACAGCTACCAGCCGAACATCGAATACAGCCTGCGGCACACGCCGTGCCAGGACGTGACCTGCCAGAGCATGTGCTTTCATGGCAGCGATATCCAGCGTCGCTTTCCATACGATACCCTCCTCGTCGACATGCGCGCGGAAAGCTATGTCGGCATGCCGCTGATCGATACGGAAGGCCAGACCCTGGGCATCCTGTCGGCCATCGACACGCGTCCCATCGATGAAAACAAGCGTCTGCTGGCCTTGCTGCTGCTGTCGATCTTTTCGGCCCGCAGCGCGGCCGAGCTGCAGCACCAGGAGCGTACCCGGCAGCTGGAGGAAATCGTGCGCGTGCGTACCGAATCGCTGCTGGCGGCCCAGGCCAACCTGATCGAGCAGGAACAGATGGCGGCGCTCGGTTCGCTCGTGGCGGGCGTGTCGCATGAAGTCAATACGCCCATTGGCGTGGCGCTGACGGCGGCCTCGAGCATGGGCAGCTATGCCGACCAGCTGGTGCAGCTGCTGGGCGGCGCCAAGGTCAGCCGCGCCGAACTGGTCGATATTGCCGAGTCGCTCAAGGGCGCAGCCGCCTTGATCGAGCGCAACCTGGCGCGCGCCGCCGACCTCATCGGCAATTTCAAGCAGCTGGCCGTGGACCAGGTCAGCGAATACGTGGCCGACCTGGCGCTGCACGACTACGTGCACGGCCTGGTGTCGGCGCACAGCCCGGAGCTGCGCAAGGCGGCGCTGGGCGTGGAACTCGACATCGCCCCCGATTGCCAGGTGCGCCTGGCGGCCGGCAAGCTGTCGCAGATCCTGTCGAACCTGCTGATGAACAGCGCCCGCCACGGCTATCCGCAGGGCGGCCCGGGGCGCATCACGATACGCGCGCGCATCGAGACGGACGATGCCGATGCTGCCGCGTCCTGGCTGCTGCTGGAGTTTTCCGACGACGGCATCGGCCTGGCGCCCGCCGTGCGCGAACACATGTTCGAACCGTTTTTCACCACCAAGCGGGGCCAGGGCGGCTCCGGCCTGGGCATGCATATCGTCTATACCATCGTGCAGCAGCTGGGCGGCGAGGTCAGCGCCGTCGACAGCAGCCCCGGCTGCCATATCCGTATCCGGCTGCCGCTGGCGGCTTGATGGCAGGAAAGAAAGCGATGGCAGCGTCAGGTGCGGGAACGCTCCCGGGATTGCTTTCGATAAGGTTGCTGTAGCGCGGATGCGCCTGGCGTCGAGTCTCCAGCGCCAGTCCAGGTAAGTCGGCAGGTAGCGTGGCCACGCCGTGGACGATGCGCTGCCAGGCGCGCAGACGGCCGTGACAGGCCTTCACCTTCTGCGCGTAGGCCATGTAGGCCGCGCCCGCACGCGGATGCCGGTGGCTGGCGGCATGGGAGATGCCCGCTTGTCCGAGACGGACGGTCAGACAGCCGGGTCGAATGACAATGGCCGGAAGTCCCCGACTTCCCGCTGCTAGAGCAAAAAAATAGCGCCTGGATTGCTCCAGGCGCTATTACTGGTGGCTTCGATTCTTATTGGAACTTGTAGCCAGCGGTCACGTAGACGAAGCGGCCACGTGGATCGTACTGGTTGATATCGTAGCCGGCCTGGAACTGATTGGTGACGGCCGTGCCTATAGGTTCAGGTTGCTTATTGAACATATTTTTCACGCCCAGTGCCAGGGTGAGGTTCTTGATGCCGCGGTATGCAACGTTGGCATCGTAGATCGATTCGGCGCCGATGAACACTTTGTTGTCGTTCAGGTCATGCCCCACTTGATAGCCGGTGCGGTAGTTTTGCACCAGGGTGGTGGACCATGGGCCGTTGCTCCAGGTGGCAGCCAACTGGTGTTTCCAGCGCAGGACCACGCCGCCGTTTTGCGCGCCGATCACGGGCGTGCCGTCACCGTCCACGATGGTGCCGACCTTGTGCGACACCTGGCCGCCCGGGCTGGTCTGGTCAAAGGTATCCATGTAGGTACCGTTGAGGTTTGCTTCCAGCTTGCCGAAGCTGAAATTATCCTTCCAGTTGGCGAACAGGTCGATACCTTGCACGTTGGCATCACCCGTGTTGGCCAGGGTTTGCTTGATGCTGACGATGTCGTTGCCACGCAGGGTCACCAGGCCAGCATAGGCCGGATCGCCTGCGCGGAAGCGCGAAACCACTTCCTGTGCCGATGGCGTGGCCAGGATGTCGCGGATGTTGATGTTGAAGAAGTCAAGACCGATGCTGGCAGTGTTCGTTGCCTGCCATACGGCACCGAACGAGTACTGTTTCGACTTTTCCGGTTTCAGGTTCGGGTTGCCACCGCTCAAGGAGTTCACCTGCAGGCCCGTTTGCTTGGTGCCAGGATCGGTGAACTGTTCCGAAGTGCCCAGCGTCTGCGGGGTCCACAGATCCACCAGCGATGGTGCGCGGAAGCCGGTGCCGTACGAGCCACGCAGCGCCAGTTGCTGCACCGGACGCCATTTGAAGCTGCCTTTCCAGTTGGCAGTGTTGCCGACGTCGTTGTACTTGTCGTCGCGCCCGGTCAGGTTGACTTCCAGCGTTTTCAGCACTGGGATGTTCAGCTCGCCGTAAACCGAGTTGACTGTGCGGCTGCGGTCGATGGGGACCACCGAGCCGCCGAGACCTGAGATATCGCCCGACTGGTACGCTGCGCTCGGATCGGTCACGTATTTCTCTTTGCGCGACTGCAAGCCCACTGCGTACTGTGGAGTGATGCCGGCGATGGTCCAGAAATCGCCCGTGACCTTGCCGTCGAACGCATCGCTGGTCGATTTAGCGTTCAGGAAATTGCCGGTGAAGGCGGCGCCCTGCAGTTGGGTAGCGAGTGCGCCCGTTTGCACGCCGCCGTCTGCCCATGGATTCCAGTTGCTGCCGTTGATGATCTTGGCGTAGGCCACTTGCGAGAAGTAACCGGTGGTGACGGCGCTTTCCAGTTTCGATTCGTTATGGCTGAGTGCCACTTCGTAGTCGCCGAAGCTCAGCGCACCCTTGGCGCCCACCACCACGCGCGATTGCTTGGCGGTATCAACGTTCTGGCGCGGGCCAAAGTCGAACACGCGCGACGTGATCGCCAGCGGCTTGCCGATCAGCGAGGTGAAGCCCTGGCTGGTCAGGTAGGGGACGGCGATCGACTGGTAAACCGGGTTGGAGGGCATGAGCAGCAGGGCCGGATCGACGCCCTGTTGCTGAAACAGGCCGTCGGTCTGGAAAAAGTCGGCCCGCGCTGGCGATGGCTGATAGGTTTGGGTAATCTTGCTTTCCGAGTACAGCAGGTCGGCGAACAGCTGATGGTTGTCGTTCAGCTGGTAGCTCAGGTTGCCGGTCAGGTTGTACAGTTCACGGTCCGGGGTCAGTCCCACGTCCGGGCCGCTGTCGTAGGCGCAGTACGGGCTGCCTTTGGCGCCGACCGCGATGGTGCTCATTTTGATGGAACTGCACTTGTTGCCGACAGCCAGCGGATTGCCATAGCCGGAGCCGCCGTTGCTGAAACCGTCATCGGGACCCACTCCCGGCGTGAACGATCCCTGAATATTGCCCTGGCCGGTTGCGGTCGAGTTGTAATAAGGCAGGCGCGTAGCGGAAGCGGCATAGGAGCGGTCCCGGCCGAACAGCGCCTTTTCCTTCTCGTAGGAGCCGGACACCACCGCGCTCAATTTGTCGGTATTGTAGCCACCGGTGATCGAGGCCTTTGCGTTCTGTCCGCCGCCGCTGGTGGTCGGCGAGCCATAGCCGCCGGTGACTTCGATGCCATCGACGCGCTTGGAGAGGATGAAGTTGACCACGCCGGCCACGGCATCGCTGCCGTACACGCCTGACGCGCCATCTTTCAATACCTCGACGCGCTCGATGGCTGCCAGCGGAATGGCATTGACGTTGACGGATGCGCCGTCGCTGCCGGCGAATGCTGCCAGGCGGCGGCCGTTCACCAGTACCAGGGTGCGCGTCGAGCCGAGGCCGCGCAGCGAGATCGAAGACAGGCCCCCGGTCGAGGTGCCGGCGCCGGTCGCATTGGTCGTGCCGCCGGCCGAAGAGAAGGCCGAGATCGATTGCATCAGTTCTTCGGTGCTGGTGGCGCCGGTACGGGCGATGTCAGCCTTGGTGACCACTTGCACTGGCAGGGAAGTTTCAGCATCGACGCGCTTCACGGACGAACCGGTGATTTCCACGCGTTGTATGGGAGCATTGTCCTGGGCAAATGCAGGCTGGATCAACAGGCCGGCACTGACCATTAAGGTACTGCTTGAAAACATCAGACGCAGTGAGCGCGATAACGCATTTTCTATCATCATCTCTGTTAACTCCTGAAGGATATAGTTGGTATAAGTACAAATTTCCTCATTAACATACAGCTGAAATTCACTTGTGGTCGACAACGAGAATTCAGACTCTTCATGAGAGCATTGCTCGTGTTTGCTTGTCAAACTTCGCAACTTTTAGTGAATGAAAAAAAATGCTGAAAATCAGCTCATTGAACGAAAAGAAGGTCATTGCGTAACATTTCGCATGGATTTGTAACAAATATTTCAAATTATGAAACTTTATATTTTGATATTTTTGTTAATTCATGGTTACCTTTTTCACTCGAGAAGGGCTGTAAGCAGCCTGCTGGAAAGGTGAAATGGCTGGTGAGAAAGTAGGGGAATTATCAAGATTCGTCCCTTGTTTGTAACAATCTCGACACAACTGGAAAGGTGATGTGAAAATGAAACACCCTGCCGGAAACGTGATGCATATATGGCAATATAAGGGGATGGTAGCGGGGAAGGAGGCGTACTTTTTCCCGGCCACACATACGGCGGGAAGAGCAGGGCGTCTGCCGTGCTGCCGGCCCGTGGTGCCGGAGGCGGCCATGCGCTGCCAGGCAGGCTGAATGGATGCACCGAGGGCGCCATCCAGATGGTTTTCAGGACAGCGCACAGATCCCGGCAGCGCATTGCGCGCTGCCGGGGGGGATCAGGCCGCGCTCATCGACAGCGCCACCGCTTCGGCCACCTTGATGCCATCGACGGCCGCCGACAGGATGCCGCCCGCATAGCCGGCGCCTTCGCCGGCAGGGAACAGGCCCCGCGTGTTCAGGCTTTGCAGGTCATCGTCGCGGCGCTTGATGCGGATCGGCGACGAAGTGCGCGTCTCCACGCCCGTCAGCACGGCGTCGGCCTTGTAATAGCCCTTGATCTGCTTGTTGAATGCCGGAAACGCTTCGCGCAGGGCCGTGATCGCGTACTCGGGCAGCGAAGGGGCCAGGTCCGTCAGGTGCACGGCCGGCTTGTACGAGGGCACCACGCTGCCGAATTCCGTCGAGGCGCGGCCCGCGACGAAGTCGCCAACTAATTGCCCTGGCGCATCGTAATTGCCGCCGCCCAGGGCGAAGGCGCGCTCTTCCAGCTCGCGCTGCAGGGCGATGCCGGCCAGCGGGTCGCCCGGATAGTCGGCCGGCGTGATGCCGACGACGATGGCGCTGTTGGCGTTGCGTTCATTGCGCGAGTACTGGCTCATGCCGTTCGTCACCAGGCGGCCCGGCTCCGAGGCGGCCGCCACCACCGTGCCGCCCGGGCACATGCAGAAGCTGTACACGGAACGGCCATTGCTGGCATGGTGTACCAGCTTGTAGTCGGCCGCGCCCAGAATCGGGTGGCCGGCGCTGGGGCCGAAGCGGCAGCTGTCGATCAGGGATTGCGGGTGTTCCACGCGGAAACCGATCGAGAACGGTTTCGCCTCGATGTACACGCCGCGCTTGTGCAGCATTTCAAAGGTGTCGCGCGCGCTGTGGCCGATGGCCAGCACCACGTGGTTGCTGGCGATGGTTTCGCCATTGGCCAGCACCACGCCGCGCACCTGGCCGCCGTCCGGGCCCGGCACGATGTCGAGATCGACCACCTTGCTCTCGAAGCGGTATTCGCCGCCCAGCTGCTCGATGTTCGCGCGCATCTCTTCCACCATCTTGACGAGACGGAAGGTGCCGATGTGCGGCTTGCTGACATACATGATTTCTTCCGGCGCGCCCGCCTTGACGAATTCCGTCAATACCTTGCGGCCGTAGTGTTTCGGGTCCTTGATCTGGCTGTACAGCTTGCCGTCGGAAAAGGTGCCGGCGCCGCCTTCGCCGAACTGCACGTTCGATTCCGGGTTCAGTTCGCGCTTGCGCCAGAAGCCGAAGGTGTCGACCGTGCGTTCGCGCACCTGCTTGCCCCGCTCCAGGATGAGGGGGCGCAAGCCCATCTGCGCCAGGATCAGCGCCACGAACAGGCCGCAGGGGCCCGTGCCGATGACGATGGGGCGCGGTTCGTTCGTGTGGCCGGCCAACTGTTCGCCGCCGGCGACGAATTTGTAATCGGTATCGGGCGCGGGCATCAGGTGGATATCGTGGCTCAGGCGCGCCAGCACGGCCGCTTCATTCCTGACTTCGACATGCAGCGAGTAAATCAGCACCACGGCGCTGCGCTTGCGCGCGTCATAGCTGCGCTTGAAGACGGTAAAGCCGGTCAGGTCGGCCGCGGTGATGCCCAGGCGCGCCAGGATGGCGGCGGGCAGGGCCGCTTCGTCGTGTTCGAGGGGGAGTTTTACTTCGTTGAGTCGCAACATGATATCTGTCTATATAAATGGCTGGGCTCCGTATCTAGCGGAGAGTCGTTGACGTGCCGCGCGCGGCCATCAAGCCGCCATTTTACCCGGAGCCGGCGTTTTGTTGAGAAGGCCGAGGCGGCAGCGCCTGGCCGGCAGTGGCGGTCCCGGCAGATCGCCCGGCCCGGCAACGCCGCCGCGAGCGGAATGGCCCGGGACAGGCCCCTGGTCGTGCGCAGCGGCTCGCGTCAGGCACAGCGGCAACGGCCAGCTCGGGAATGTATGGGAGCGAATAATGGAAAGCTGTCCAAACTATGGCGCGGGCGAGCAGAAAGTATTCCGCATGTTATTGCAAACGGCAGCGTGGTATTTTCACCGTGGTATTTGATGGGAAATACTCAGGCGTGAAAGATCAACCGGCGTCTTGATACTTCCCCGATTATATTGGGGCAGGGCGCGGTCATTTTATATTCCGGTAAATATTATTTAATTTAGGAATAGAAACGGGGAGATTGTTATTTTAAAAAGTGGCAATTTGCTGAGCTAACGCATATGAATATATGTTTTCATGCTAAATAACGCGTTCAAATGAGCAAGGGCTTTCTTATTGCCTCTGCATCATATAATGAAAAAGTGAGATTGTGATAGATTTAACTGTTGTTGTTGTGTTTTTGCAACTCTCTGCCGCTCCCCGTATCGCCGGCGTCAAAAAAATCTTATTTACGTCAGTCTGTGCGCGAAAAAAACGACGTTTTTTTCTGCATTGCACCATTTGTGTGCGAGGACTTTGCTTGGAATCGCGTGTATTCGCTGATTTTGACAGCAATTGCCATCGGATTGTGGGTTATTGCTGATTTGGGCGGCCACCACGCAGCGACTGCCTGCGCACTGCAATGCAGCACTTGATCTCGTACAACTCTCGCTATTGCCCTCGTCTGGTGCATGCACTATTGCTATCAAGCATGATGTGCTCTTTTTTCTACAGGAAACAGGAAATGCTTAATGGAAAAGTGTTGTTTCTTTGATGAATCGATTTCCAACGATTATTGACAGTGTCGCTTTGGAAATGGTTTGATGATGGCCATGTCATAGCAATCTTGCTGACCCGCTCATAAAGCGTTTAACGGTTGGATACACGGCCGCCAGCACTGGATTAAAAAAGACATAAACATATTCACATATGTTTACAAGAGCCTGACTAGATCAGTAGGTAGTAGTATTTCAAATCGGAGAACTTATGCATCAACGCACCAAGATTGCCGTAGCAGTGGCAATGGCATTGAATTCGCTGACGGCTTTCGCCCAGACGCAAGCAGCCGCAGCCGAAGCCCCGCAACGCGTGGAAATTACCGGTTCGCGTATCCGCCAAGTGGATCTCGAGACTGCCCAGCCTGTCCTGAAAATGACCGCGCAACAGATCCAGGCTAGCGGCCTGGTGACCGTTGGCGACGTGCTTAACCAGCTGACTGCGGCCGGCCCTCCAGCGTTCAGCAAGGGCGCGACCCTGACCTCGAACCGCGAACAAGGCGGCCAGTACATCGACATGCGCGGCCTCGGTTCGCAGCGCCTGCTGGTGCTGGTCAACGGCAAGCGCTGGTCCACCACCGTGGCCGGCTACACCGACATGTCCACCATCCCGACCTCGATGATCGAGCGTATCGAGATCCTGAAAGACGGCGCATCGGCCATCTACGGTTCCGACGCGATCGCCGGCGTGGTCAACATCATCCTGAAGAAGTCGATGCAGGGTGGCACGATCAGCGTGTACAAGGGCATTAACGAAAAAGGCGACGGCAAGAACTCCGACTACGATATTTCGTACGGTGGCGGCGATGAAAAAGCATCGCTGATGTTTGGTCTGTCGCACACGACTTCGGGTGCCGTATGGTCGCGTGACCGTTACATCACTTCCTACCCTTACGCCGATGCGCCAAATAATGGCCTGGGCGCAGGGCAATTCGGCCGTATTCGTCAAGTCAGCTCCGTTCCAGGCAGCGTTGGCAATGCGACCGGTTTCAACTACTACCTGAACCACAGTGGCGATGCGGGCGCGGCTTCGCGCAATCCGGCCAACTATCATACGTATGCAGGTGCGCTGGAAGACCAGTACAACACCACGCAGCAGATGATGTTCCAGGCACCAACGGACCTGACCACCATGTTCACCAAAGGCGAAATCCAGCTGCCTTGGGATATGCGCTTCAAGAGCACCGCGATGTTCTCCGAGCGTAGCTCGACACGCGTGAACGCCGGTTATCCGCTGAGCAGCCAGAACCAGTTGCGCAACCCTGTCTACATCGACAAAAACAGCTACTTCAATCCGTACGGCGCCGCAGCAACGGGCGGCACGGGCCAGGACCTGTATTTCTATCGCCGCATGATTGAAATGCCGCGTACGACGGACAGCCGCAACCAGACCGTGCATATCGATGCAACGCTGGAAGGCGATTTCACCATCGCCGGCAAGGCGTGGGGCTGGTCGGCCGGTTACAACCATAGCGCTGTCACGGGGCAGTCCAACGGTACGGGCAACATCAACCTGGTCAACCTGAAAAAGGCACTGGGTCCATCGTTCCTGAACTCGGCCGGCGTGGTGCAGTGCGGTACCGCTGCCTCCCCGATCGCTCTGGGCGAATGCTTGCCGTTTGATATTCTGGGCGGTCCTTCCGCATCGAATGCTGCAGTGCTGAACTACATCGGCAGCAACAGCCACGCCGTCTACGGCAGTACCGTCAATAGCGCAACGGCCGACATCAACGGCGAGTTGTTTACGCTGCCTGCGGGTGTGGTCGGTGTTGCTGCCGGTATCGAGCATCGCGAAGTGCGCGGCTACGATTTGCCGGACGATATGGTTGCCAACAGCCTGACGACCGATAACTCGTACAATGCCACCCGCGGCCGCTACACTGTCAAGGAAGCATATCTGGAAGCAAACATTCCGTTGCTGAAAGATGCGCCGTTCGCGAAGTTGCTGTCGATCGACTTGGCCACCCGTTATTCGGACTACAGCAATTTCGGCACGACCACGAACAGCAAAGCCAGCTTCATGTGGAAGCCGGTAAACGACCTGCTGACGCGCGGTACCTGGGCGGAAGGCTTCCGCGCACCATCGCTGGGTGATACCTTCGGCGGCGGTTCGCAAACCTACGATACCTACCTCGACGTCTGCGACACGAAACTGGGCTCCATCACGAACGCCACGATTCAGGCAAACTGCCGCGCTGCGGGCGTGCCGGCGAACTACCGTCAGCTGGGCCAGACCGGCCTGCCTGTGACCGGTTCGCAGCAAAGCCCTGTGCCTTTCAGCAGCGGCGCCGGCAACACCTCGCTGACGCCTGAAACGGCAAAAACCAAGACCCTGGGTCTGGTGTATAGCCCATCGTACGTGCCTGGCCTGACCGCCTCGCTGGACTGGTTCAACATCAAGGTCAACAATCGCATTACCGCGGTGTCGGTGGCCTACACGCTGAACCAGTGCTACCTGCAAGGCGTGCAACAGTTCTGCGACAACATCCGTCGTGATGGTACCGGTCAGATCATCGCTCTGACCCGTGGCAACACCAACCTGGGTGCCATGGAAACCGAAGGCGTGGATATCGGTCTGAACTACCGCTTGCCGCGCACCGCCTACGGTCAGTTCAACGTGCGTTCCGAGTCGACCTGGTTGAAATCGTTCCGCACGAAGAGCACGGCAACGTCCGACTGGAACGAATACGCCGGTGAATACGGTTCGAATCGCCTGAAGTCGAACCTGTCGGTGGATTGGAGCCTGGGTAACTGGGCCTCGACCGTGACGATGCGTTACTCGAGCGCCGTGAAGGATGGTTGCTACACCAGCACGATCGCTTGCTCGAATCCTGATGGCGAGTCGGCTGGTTACGGTCCATACAACAAGCTTGGTTCGTTGACCTACACCGACCTGAACGTCAGCTACTCGACGGCATGGAAGGGCAAGGTTTCGGTTGGTTCGAACAATCTGTTCAACAAGAAACCACGTTTGATCCAGAGCGATGCATCGTCGAGCTCGTCAGTTGATCCTAACTTGCCAATCGACCGTTTCGTGTACGTACGCTACAGCCAGTCGTTCTAATATGACTGCTCCGCAAGGAGTGGCCGTTTAGTCCGCATAAAACCCGCCAGGTTCGCCTGGCGGGTTTTTTTTTATGGTTATGGACCTCAGGAGGCGGGGGGAATCTTCGGCTCTGCCGAGTGTGCTGAACGGGATGGTGGCGGGAGCGGAAGCGAACCAGGAGGCCCAGGCGCGGCGTTGCCCGTGTCCGGCCGGCAAGCGTGCTGCAGGCCAGAGGGGAGGGGGGCGCCGCCCAAGGCGGCATGGCGTTTCGTTCGCTTCCTGGGGGACGGCTGGCTTACATGCCGCCCCACAGCGCGGCCAGGGCGGCCAGGGCCGTCAGGCCCGCTGTTTCCGTGCGCAGGATGCGCGGTCCCATGGACAGGCCGATGGCGCCGGCGGCCAGGGCCGCCTTTTCTTCCGCCTCCGAAAACCCCCCTTCCGGCCCCACCATCACGGTGACCGCCTGCGGCGGCTGGTGACGGGCCCATTCGGCCAGCGACTGGTCCGCGCGTGGCGTCAGGATGATGCGTTTATGTAAATCTTGCTGGCTGCTCCAGCTATTGAAGTCTTGCAACGGCGCCAGCTGCGCCAGGCGGTTGCGGCCGCTTTGTTCCGAGGCCGAGACGATGATTCCTTGCCAATGCGTCATTTTTTTCTCGGCCCGCTCGGCGGACAGGCGCACGACGCAGCGCTGCGCCGCCAGCGGCACGATGCCCGCAGCGCCCAGTTCGATGGCCTTTTCGATGATCCAGTCCATCTTCGACGCTTCCGGCAGCGCCTGCGCCAGGGTCACGGCATACGGCAATTCCGCCTCGCGCGCCACGTGCGCCTGGATCTCCGCCGTGACGCTGCGCTTGGCGACCGCCACCAGGCTGGCCTGCACTTCGCCCCCTTCGCCATTGAACAGGGTGATGAGGTCGCCCGGTGCCAGGCGCACGACCTGGATGTGGTGGGCGACGGCCTCCGGCAGGGAGACGGTGGTGCCGGCGACGAGCGGCTGGGGGCAGAAAAAACGCGGCATGCAAATCCTCAACGGGGGGAAAGTAGGGTGGAAAGACGTCAAAGTATAGCCATTTGGCGCACCAGTACGGCGCAATTCTAATTTGCAGCCCCCAGTCTGGTAAAATAGTTGACTACAGAAAGCAGCCGGCTTCCCTGTCCGCGCTGTTGCAAACGAATCCCAAACTCGCGACTGACCCACACCATCATGACAACTACGCTCCCGACTACCAAAATGGCCAATGCGATCCGCGCACTGGCAATGGACGCTGTGCAAAAGGCCAATTCCGGCCATCCAGGCATGCCGATGGGCATGGCCGAGATCGCAGTTGCCCTGTGGAGTGGTCACTATCGCCACAATCCCGCGAACCCGAAATGGCAGAACCGCGACCGTTTCCTGTTGTCCAACGGCCACGGCTCCATGCTGCACTACGCGCTGCTGCACCTGACGGGCTACGACCTGTCGATGGATGACATCAAGGCCTTCCGCCAGATGCATTCGAAAACCCCGGGCCACCCGGAAGTCGATGTCACGCCAGGCGTGGAAACGACCACCGGCCCGCTGGGCCAGGGTATCGCCAACGCCGTCGGCATGGCCCTGTCGGAGCAATTGCTGGCCGCTGAATTCAACAAGCCTGGCCACGACATCGTCAACCACTACACCTACGCCTTCGTCGGCGACGGCTGCCTGATGGAAGGCATTTCGCACGAAGTGTGCTCGCTGGCCGGCACCCTGGGCCTGAATAAACTGATCGCCCTGTACGACGACAACGGCATTTCCATCGACGGTAAAGTGGAAGGCTGGTTCACGGACGACACCCCGGCCCGCTTCGAAGCGTATGGCTGGAACGTCATCCGCGCCGTCGACGGCCACGATGTAGCCGCCGTGGCTGCCGCCATCGCCGCCGCCAAGACGGCCAGCAAGCCAACCTTGATCTGCTGCAAGACCATCATCGGCAAGGGTTCGCCGAACCTGCAAGGCGGCGACAAGGTCCACGGCGCCGCGCTGGGCGACAAGGAAATCGCTGCCGTGCGCGAGTACATCGGCTGGGATGCCGCACCGTTCGAGATGCCGGCCGACGTGTACGCGGCCTGGGATGCCAAGAAACAGGGCGCCCTGCTGGAAGCGGACTGGAACGAGCGCTTCGCCGCCTACACCCGCGAATTCCCGCAGCAAGCCGCTGAACTGACCCGCCGCATGCAAGGCGAGCTGCCACAGGCATTCGAAGCGGCCCTGAGCGCCGCCATCGCTTCCTGCGTGGAAAAGAAAGAAAACATCGCCACCCGCAAGGCCAGCCAGAACGCCATCCAGGCACTGGCGTCGTCCCTGCCGGAGTTCCTCGGCGGCTCGGCCGACCTGACCGGTTCGAACCTGACCAACTGGAAAGAATGCGTGGCCGTGCGTTCCGGCCAGCCTGGCAACCACATCAACTACGGCGTGCGCGAATTCGGCATGAGCGCCATCATGAACGGCATCACCTTGCACGGCGGCTACATTCCGTTCGGCGCCACGTTCCTGACGTTCTCCGACTACAGCCGCAATGCCCTGCGCATGGCCGCCCTGATGAAGCTGCGTTCGATCTTCGTGTTTACCCACGATTCGATCGGCCTGGGCGAAGACGGCCCGACGCACCAATCGGTCGAGCACGTCTCGTCGATGCGCCTGATCCCGAACCTGGACAACTGGCGTCCATGCGACACCGTCGAGTCGGCTGCTGCCTGGGGCGCCGCCGTGCGCCGCAAGGATGGCCCGTCGACCTTGATCTTCTCGCGCCAGAACCTGCCGTACCAGGAGCGTAGCGCCGAACAGATCGACAACATCTTCCGCGGCGGCTATGTGCTCAACGACGTGGTCGATGCCAAGGCGATCCTGATCGCCACCGGTTCCGAAGTGGAACTGGCCGTCGCCGCCGCCAGCGCGCTGGCCTCGGAAGGCATCAATGTGCGCGTCGTGTCGATGCCGTCGACCGACGTGTACGACCGCCAGGACGCCGCCTACAAGGCTAGCGTGCTGACGAAGGGCGTGCCGCGCGTGGCCATCGAGGCGGGCGTGACCAGCTTCTGGTACAAATACGTGGGCCTGGAAGGCGCCGTGGTCGGTATCGACACGTTCGGCGAATCGGCGCCGGCGGGCGTGCTGTTCAAGCACTTCGGCTTCACGGTCGAGAACGTCGTAGCCAAGGTTAAAGCTGTTATCGCTGGCTAATATTGATTTTGAGCAGACCCCGGCAAGGTAATGCCGGGGTGCTGTGCTGATACCTTTTTTTTAATCAGGAGCAGAGTATGACGATCAAAGTTGCAATCAATGGCTACGGCCGCATTGGCCGTAATGTGTTGCGCGCTTTCTACGAAGGCGGCAAGAAACAGGACATCCAGATCGTTGCCATCAATGACCTGGGCGATGCCAAATCGAACGCCCACCTGACCCGCTACGACACCGCGCACGGCAAGTTCCCGGGCACGGTCACCGTCGAAGGCGACAACATGATCGTCAATGGCGATCCGATCCGCGTGTTTGCACAGCGCAATCCGGCTGAAATCCCATGGGGCGAGCTGGGCGTGGACGTCGTGCTGGAATGCACGGGCTTCTTCACCACCAAAGAGAAAGCTTCGGCTCACCTGAAGGGCGGCGCCAAGAAAGTCATCATCTCGGCACCAGGCGGCAAGGACGTTGACGCCACCGTCGTGTTCGGCGTGAACCACTCGGTGCTGAAGTCGACGGACACCGTCATCTCGAACGCGTCGTGCACCACCAACTGCCTGGCACCGCTGGTCAAGCCGCTCAACGACGCCATCGGCATCGAAACGGGCCTGATGACCACCGTGCACGCCTACACCAACGACCAGGTGCTGTCCGACGTGATGCATGAAGACCTGCGCCGCGCCCGTTCGGCCACCATGAGCATGATCCCGACCAAGACGGGCGCTGCCGCCGCCGTGGGCCTGGTGCTGCCTGAGCTGAATGGCAAGCTGGACGGCTTCGCCATCCGCGTGCCGACCATCAACGTGTCGCTGGTCGACCTGTCCTTCATCGCCAAGCGCGACACCACGGTGGAAGAAGTCAACGCCCTGATGAAAGCCGCGTCGGAAGGCGCCCTGGAAGGCATCCTGACGTACCAGACCGAACCGCTGGTCTCGATCGACTTCAACCACAATCCGGCATCGTCGAACTTCGATTCGACCCTGACCAAGGTCTCGGGCCGCCTGGTGAAAGTATCGTCGTGGTACGACAACGAGTGGGGTTTCTCGAACCGCATGCTCGACACCACCGTCGCACTGATGTCGGCCAAGTAATTCTGGCCTGCATATGAAAAACGCCCGCAAGGGCGTTTTTTTTTCGTCTGCTTAGTCGTCGGCGCCAAGGTGCTGGCATTGGTGGAACCAGCGTTCGCAGGATTCCTGATTGCCCTGGTAACAGCTGTTGAGGATGTAATCGCAGCTATCCGAAGGAATCCATGCGCGCACGGCGGCCGTGCTGGAGAAGGACGCGGCGATGCCGACAGCGGCGGCAAAGACAAACAGGGCTTTTTTGATGGAAATCATTTTTCTCGCTTTCAGAATTGGACAACAGTAGGGTGTCGAATCAAAAGGCCGCCACGGCACGCGTGATGCGCTTGCCGGACGCAGAAAAATATTAGCATTAAAACCAATAAATTATTGCTATAAAGAAAAATATTTCTGCTAACGCAAGGTGTGGGCGTGCAGGCGGCGCCGGTAGAAGCGCCACAGCAGGCGCAGGTCGCGCAGCACGGGCACGCCGGACAGCAGGGTCAGCACGCCGGCGAGGATGATGGTGGTGGCAGGAAAGCCGATGTGCTTGAAGGACAGCGCGCCGCTGACGCCACCCATGAAGAAGCAGGCGATCAGCAGGCTGTGCGTTTTCAGCTTGCCGCGGTTGACCTTGACGACGCGGTCCGGTAGCTGGCGCCGGTTGTAATATGCCATCTTGCCCAGTTCGATGCCGATATCGGTGGACAGGCCCGTCACGTGGGTGGTGCGGATGACGGCGCCCGAGATCTTGGTGATGATGGCGTTCTGCAAGCCCATCACAAAGCACAGCAGCAAGATGGTGACGGGACCCAGCACGTCGGGCATGGCGGCCAGGTAGCCACCCGTCAAGCCGAACAGCAGCAGCAGGGCCGCTTCCAGCAGCAGGCTGGCGGCGAACTGGCTGTGCAGGCGCCGGCGCTTGCCCCAGTTCACCATGATGGCCGTCACGGCGGCGCCGCTGACAAAGGCCAGCCAGGCGCCCAGGGCGGCCAGTGCCAGCGTGACATTGCCCAGCGCCAGGTCGTCGGCCATGCCCGAGACGATGCCCGTCATGTGCGAGGTATAGCCGCCGATGGCGAGGAAACCGCCCGCATTCACGGCACCGGCCACCAGCGCCAGCACGCAGCCCAGCTGGAGGTTGGCATGCTGGTCGCGCGTGGCGCCGCTCAGGCGTGACAGGTAATGCAAGGGCATGGAAAAAAGTTTCCTTTGGCAAGACAGCGTTGATCCCTATCATACGCCCCGCGGCCGTCGCGGGCTATCATCAGGGCACGCTGCGTGGCAATGGGCCAGCCTGCTCGATGCTACTGGATGCGCACCACCTTGGGCGAGCGGGAAGCGCCTTCGATATCCAGGAAGATCGCGCCCAGCATGCCGCGCACCAGGGTGACTTTCAAGTCCTTGCCGACCACCACGCCATCGCTGCCGTCGACGACTCTCCAGCGCTGGCCATTGGCCAGGGTGATGGTCTGCCCCGGTTGCCAGCCTTCGAACTTGCCGGGAATATGGCTGTCCAGGCTGGCCAGTTGCTGCGCCGGCATGGCATCGACGGCGCGTTTTTGCTTGCCTTCCATGCCGAAGGCCTGTTTTTGCTGTTCCACCGTCCTGGGCGCCACGGCCACCGCCGTGGCCGGTGCGGCACCGACGGGCATGGCGTCATAGCAGGCCAGGCGTGCCGCGCCATCCTTGAGCGTGCGGCAGTGCAGGGTTGCCGCATCGTCGGCCAGGGCCGGGCCGCACACGGCCAGCAACAGTAATAATTTTTTCATGTCCAGTTCCTGTCGTTTCTTCTGCGGAAAAGAAAACGGCGCACCGTAGCGCGCCGTCGTTGCGGGGATGGAAGGCGGTGGCGCCCTCCATCCGCTGCAGGATTACATCGTCACGCGCAGGCCGGCATAGTAGCGGCGGCCGATGGCATCATACGTACCGGCATCCGTGTTGGTACCGGTGCTGTTGCCTGGCAAACCGCTCAGGATCGGTGGTGCCGACGTGTCGAAGGCATTGTCGATACCCAGGTACAGCTGCACTTGCTTCTTCACGTCGAACGTGAGCTGGAAGTCCTGGTAGGTACGCGAACCAACCTTGAGCGAGTTGGCTGGCAGGTCGAGCTGCGCCAGGAACTGGTCATCCAGCGAGGAGCGGCCGATGTAAGTCGTGGTGCTGCTGATGCCGAAGCTGCCCCATTTGTAGGCCAGGTTCAGGTTAGCCTTGTTCTTGGCTGCGCCGACTTCGCCAGCAAACGGGTCCTTGTCTTCGCCTTTCAGAGGAATGACATAACCCTCTTTGACGTAGGTGTATTGCATCTTCGCGGTCAGGCGGCCTGGTCCGACCATATCCGCCCACGAAGCGGTCAAGTCGATACCTTCGGTGCCCAGGCCGCCGCTGTTCGATACGGCCGAATCGATGTAGCTGAGCGTACCGATGTTGTTGCCGCCGCCGGTAGCGGTGCGACGCGTGATGAACTTGCACAGCTCAGGATTGCCGCCGCCATAGCACTGGCTCAGCGAGTACTGGCGTGGCGTGCTGACGATGGCATCGGAGATCTTGATGTCGAAGTAATCCGCCGTGAAGGTGAACTTGCTCAGCATCGGGATCGAACGCGGGGTCAGCACCACGCCGACGGTCGTCGAACGGCCTTGTTCCGCCTTCAGGTTCGGATTGCCGCGATCGTAGCCGCTGATGCCTTGCAGGTCCGACTGCGTTTGCGTGAAGACGCCATTGGCCTGGATATTGGCCAATACATTCGGATCGGCGCGGCAGCCTGCCGAGAATTCCGTGGTGGACGTCGCGGTGACGCCTTTGCACGGATCAGAGATGCCTGGCGGGAAGGTTTGGCTCGCTGGCGAATACAGTTCGTTGATATTCGGCGCGCGGGTCGAAATCGAGCGCGTGGCACGGAATTTCACATCCGACGTCGGCGCCCATTCCAGGCCCGTGTTCCAGCTGTTGGTGTGGCCGACCGTCGAGTAGTCGCCGACGCGGTAGGCTGCACGGAAGTCCAGCTGCTTGGCAAGGAACTTGTCCTTCAGAATCGGTACCAGGGTTTCCAGGTAGGCTTCCTTGACCTGGAACTTGCCGTAGGTCGGTGGCGCGGCATTGCCGGCGTTCAAGCCTGCCTGGGTCAGCGGATCGGCCACGCTGCTCGATTCTTCCTGACGCCATTCGACGCCGCCCGACAGGCCAACTTTACCTGCTGGCAACTGGAACAACTCGCCGCTCAAGTTACCGCCAGCCACTTTTTGCGTGGTTGACGTGATCAGGGAGCCTGGTGCCGTCACATATTTCAGGGCTTCCGGCGAAATGGAATTGAAGCCGAACAGATTGACGGGCACGCAGCCTTGCAGACGCGCGATCGGATCCGCGCACATTGCACCGCCCTTGCCATCAGGAATCGCCAGCAAGGCATTGCGGAAGCTCATGACATTGACCTGGCCGGTCGAGTTCTGTGCTTCCTTGGTCTTGCCGTACGATACGAAGGCTTCATAGTTCCAGTCCTTGATCATGCCTTTCAGGCCGGTCGCCAGGCGGAAGGTGTCGCGTTCTGCCGTATTGCCACGCGTGCCCACTTCGGACAGGCGGCGCGAGAAGGTGTAGTCCGGAATGCCATCGCCATTGGTGTCGGTGGCGCGGTCATACAGGTACTGCGGCACCAGCGGATTGCGCACGAGGACGCCATTGACCATGCTGCCGACTGGCACTGCGCCAGCGGTCGGGAAGATATCCTTCGATTGCAGGCCGAATGGTTCGATGCGCGAGGTGACCTTGGTCGACGCGTAGGTGCCTTCGAAGAAGGCGCTGTGGTTTTCGTCGAAGGCATGGTTGCCGTTCGTGGCGAACAGGAAACGTTCCGTCGGCACGGCGATCGTGCGCAGCGCATTGCGGTTGTAGCCTGTTGCCGCCTGGGTGGCCGAGCCGTTGGTGGACCAGGGAATGATGTTGCCGGCGCGGTCATAGGTAAAGTCGCCCGCAGTCTTGCCGGAACCGTACAGGAAGCGGCCTTGCGGTGCGATGCCCGAGTAGAACGGTGTTTCTGGCGTAAAGATGTCGGCCGGATCGCCCGTGAGGGTGCCCAGCGACTGGTTGTCGACATCGGTGCCCGGACGGTTGCGCGAGTACACGGCGCCTTGTTTCGAGTAGCCGAAGTGGCCCATGATATTGCTGGCGCCGTCGGCGCTGCTGGTACCGAAGGTTATTGCCAGTTTTTTCTTCGAGTCGTCGTGGTAGTCGCTCTGGCCCAGCGAGGCGTCCACCAGCACGCCGTTGAAGTTACGCTTCAGGATGATGTTGACCACGCCGGCCACGGCATCCGAGCCGTAGGCGGCCGAGGCGCCACCGGTCAGCAGTTCGACGCGCTCGATGAAGTCGGTCGGGATGGTGTTCATGTCGACGGCGGATTCGCCGGGCACGCCCGCGACAAAGCGGCGGCCGTTGACCAGCACCAGGGTACGCGAGGTACCGAGGTTGCGCAGGTCAATCGTAGCGACGCCGACGCTGGCGGTCTGGAAATTGGAGTTGGTGCGGCTGATGCTCGGCGCGCCCAGGGTCGGATTTTTCAGCAGCAATTCTTGCAGGTTGGTGGCGCCGGAAGCGGCGATGTCGGCCGACGTCAGGATTTGCAGCGGCGATGGCGATACGGCATTGGGCGAAGTCAGGCGCGAACCCGTGACTTGTACCTTGGTGACATTGTCATCCTCTGTCTGGGCAAATGCGGAGTGCATGGTGAGCGCGATACTGCCTGCGCACACCAGTCTGATCGAGCGTGAAAGAACTGTTTCCTTGAGCATTGTCGAATCCCTTGTGTTGTAAGTTAATAATTATTTTTTAAAAAACTTTACGACGATCGACTGTACCTAGGCACAAGTTTCAAGTCAATTTAATACTTGCAATCTTTAAAAATAACAACAACTTGCATAATTATTATTTATTTTTTCGGAGCGCTTTTTTTTTCATGACGGGCGACATGAATGTCATCGTGCATGATGCCCGCAGCGGAAAATATTTATCTGGAATTAAAAGCCCCGTGCTTTGCCGTCGCCATGGCGCACGTTTGAATGTATAGACAATATCGGAGGAGGGACACTGCAATTGGAAGATGCCTCGTCATTCAGGATGCCCCGCTTTCATTTGTCATTATGATTTTGCATAATTGACATTATTTCCTCATGCCAAAGCTCAGGAACATATAAAGACGTAAATAAACCCCTCATTTTTTGCGGTTTTTGCGGGGTTTAATTTCCTTTTTGAAACTTAAGATGATATTTTGCAAATGCATGAAGAGGGAAGGCCACGCTTGCCGGTGTTGCATGCGGACACCGGCCCGTGCCAGCATGCAGACGGGCGATGGGCATGGAATAGTTGTTTTGCCGGGAAAACAAGGCACTGGTATTTTCTGGTAAGCGAATATAGTCAGCGACGCTGATTGCCGGATATTTCCAGATAAACAGGAAATGGTGATGGCCTGATTTATTTATTTTTTTTAAGAAAAATAGAATGAGAATGGCCGTGTCTTTTTTATTGCGGAGTGCAGCGGAGAATATAATGGATATTTTATTTTTGAATGGCGAGGCATAAAAAGCCTGCGGCCGCATGGCGCTAACGGGGCGCTGCCAGGATGTGGCGCGAGGGCGACGGCGGCGCCGGCGCGCGGTGCCGGGGGCTTGCACTTCGTTGTGGTAATTACGCGACAACCGGCGCCGTCAACGTCGCCGATGGGCGCGCTGACGGGGGAAAAACGTGGCCGTCCAGGCGTGCCTTGCACGCGCCACGGCGTGCCAGGGAACGGTCGCGGCAGTGGCGGATTGCTGTGCTAGCCGGCGTCCTGGAAGATGGAGCGCCACAGGCGGCGTACATTGTCCGCGTGCAGCTGTACCCGCTCCGGTTCCACGCGGGCCAGGTCCTGCCCCTGCAGGCGCAGCTGGTGCTGCAGCTTGCGCAGCGCCCGGTAGGCGTCGGCCACGGAGGCGGCCAGTTGCGCGTCGATCAGCCCCAGTTCGCCGCACAGGCGCAGCAGGGCGATGTTGCCCGAGTTGGCCGTCAGCTGCGGATATTGCGCCGCATGCTGCAGCACCAGGTACTGCACCATGAACTCGATGTCGATCATGCCGCCCGGGTCCTGTTTCAAATCAAAGTTGCCGGGGCGGGGCGGGTGGGCATCGAGCATTTTCTTGCGCATGGCCACCACTTCGCCCTTGAGCGGGCCGTTTTCCGGGCGTTCCTTGCGCAGGATGGTGTCGCGGATGCGTTCGAAGTGCTTGCCGATGGTGGCGTCGCCGGCGCAGAAGCGCGCGCGCGTCAGGGCCTGGTGCTCCCACACCCAGGCGGCGCTGCCCTGGTAGCGCTCGAAGGCTTGCACGCTGGAGACCAGCATGCCCGAGGCGCCGTCGGGGCGCAGGGCGATGTCGATGTCGAACAGGATGCCGGCCGAGGTGTGCGAGGTCATCCAGGTAATGAAACGCTGCGCCAGCTTGGCGTACAGGCCGGGGGCTTCCTGGTCGTCGTCGTCGAACAGGAAGATGACGTCCAGGTCGGAAACATAGCCCAGTTCCTTGCCGCCCAGCTTGCCATACGCGATGACGGCGAATTTCGGCACCTCGCGGTGGCGGCTGGGGATGGTTTGCCACACGGCTTGCACGGTGGCGGCGACGATGATGTCGGCCAGCTGCGACAGGTAGTCGGCCAGCTTTTCCACGCTCAGGTCGCCCGCCAGGTCTTGCGCCAGGCACTGGAACAGCTGGGCATGGTGCATTTCGCGCAGGATATCCATCTGCCGTTCCGTATCGCCGGGGGCGTCGTCGAGCTGGCGCTGCAAATCCAGGGCCAGGGCGGCCGGGTCCGGCACAGTGTGGCGGATGCGCTCGTCGAGCAGCTCGTCGAGCAGGATGGGGTGTTGCGTGAGGAAGGTGGCGGCCCAGCCGCTGGCGCACACCATGCGCACGACCCGTTCCAGCGTGTGCGGGTATTCCGTCAGCAGCGACAGATAGGCGGAGCGGCGCGCAATGGCTTCCAGGAAATCGAGCAGGCGCCCCAGGGTGGCCAGCTGGCTGGCCTTGCCCGTCGTGATGGAGCAGTCGGCGATCAGGGGCAGGGCGGAATTGACGAGGGCCACCAAACGCGTGCGGCTCGCCTCGGGCAGCGATTGCAGGCGCGGCGCCTGCCACGTGGCCAGCAGGCGCCGCGCGCAGGCGGCCGGCTCGTCGAAACCGAGGGCGGCAAAGCGCGCCTCAATGGCTTCCTGCTGGTCCGAGGCGGCGCAGTCGTTCGACGTCTGCGGGTCGATGCCCGTGTCGGCCGGCGGCGTGCCGCTGCTCTTGTCGCTGAACATCTCGTCGAACTGGCCGGCAACAAACACGCGGTGCGCTTCCAGACTGGCCAGCAGGGTGGGCGTGTCGGGCAAGCCCATCATCTGCGCCACGGTCAGGCGGTCGGCCTCGTTCGCGGGCAGGGTATGGGTTTGCGCATCGTCAAGATACTGCAGCCGGTGTTCCAGGTTGCGCAGGAAGGTGTAGGAACCGAGCAACTGTTCCACGATGGCCGGTTCCAGCAATCCCTTGTCGGCCACCGTGCGCAGGGTGGCGCGCGTGGAACGGTCGCGCAGTTCGGCGTCGCGTCCGCCCCGTATCAATTGAAACACTTGCGCGAGGAATTCGATTTCGCGGATGCCGCCGCGGCCCAGCTTGACGTTGTTGCTGCGGTCCGGGTGCAGCCGCTCCTGGCGGTTGACCTCGGCGCGGATCTGCCCGTGCATGGTGCGGATGGCATCGATGACGCCGAAATCGAGGTAGCGGCGGAAGACGAAGGGACGCACGATGGCGTCGAGCGCGGCGATATCCTCGGCCTTGCCCGTCACGGCGCGCGCCTTGACCCAGGCATAGCGCTCCCATTCGCGCCCCTGCACGATCAGGTATTGCTCCACCATGCCCAGGCTGGCGGCGAGGGGCCCCGAGTTGCCGTTCGGGCGCAGCGCCATGTCGACGCGGAAAGTGAAGCCATCCTGGGTGATCTCGGCCAGGGCGGCGATCAGCTTCTTGCCCATGCGAATGAAAAACTCATGGTTGGACAGGCTGCGCTGGCCCGGCCCTGTCACTTGCGTGTCGCCATCTTCCGGGTAAACAAAGATCAGGTCGATGTCGGACGACACATTCAGCTCGCCGCCGCCCTGCTTGCCCATCGCCAATACCATCAATGCCTGTTCCTCGCCCGATTCCTCGCCCACGGGCATGCCGTGCTGGGCCACCATCTCGGCCATGATGGCGTCCACCTGCGTGCGGATGGCGAAGTCGGCAAAGCCCGTCATGGCCGTGACGACTTCGTTCAGGTCGGCCTGGCCGCCAAGGTCGCGTTCGATCAAACCGCAGACGAGCAGGTTGCGCAGGCGGCGCATGGCCCGCTCGGCCGGCAGGGGCGGCGTGGCCGTGTTTGCCTGGGCGGCCAGCGCGGCGGCGAAGTCGAGCTGGTCCAGCGGTGCGCGCACCAGCTCGGCCACCTGCGCGGCGCGCTCGGGGGCGGCGCCCAGCCAGCGCTGGTAGAAACGGGAGGCGGAAATCAAAGGCGTTTGGCTCATGGTGACGGTGTCGGTAGGTGCTGCGTGGATGCTGCGTGCATGGTTGTCGGTTAAATGGCTGCGAACGGCGGGGGATGCGGTAAAATTGTGCCGCTGGCAGGGTTGCTGCCGGCCGTGCACGGTCTCCCGGACGATGGTAAGGGAGGCTTTGCTCAGACGCAAGCGCAAGGATGCAGGCGCGCACCACGAATTCAGACGATTTTTGCCATTATTTGACGCCGGGCCAGTTTATTAGCTTATTGATGCAAAAACCGCCAGAAGCAAGCGTGACAGAACATGTGCCACTGGCCCTGCGCTGGCAGCGGCTGCGTGCCGCCTATCGCATGGCGAACCTGGCCACCCACCACGTGCTGGGTTTCACCGTGAAACTGGTGCTGCTGGCGTATTTCGCCTTCGCCGTGCTGTTTCTCTTCCTCCGTTACGCCATCCTGCCGAATATCGATTACTACAAGGGCGATATCGAGCGCGCCGCCAGCCGCGCGCTGGGCAATCCCGTCAGTATCGCGCGTATCTATGCTTCCTGGCATGGCGTACGCCCCAACCTGTTCCTGGGCGACGTGACCTTGCGCGACCAGACGGGCCGCCAGGCGCTGAGCCTGCCGAGCGTGTCGGCCACCCTGTCGTGGTGGAGCGTGCTCGGTTCCGTGCGCTTTGATACACTGGAAATCACGCGGCCCGACCTGGACGTGCGGCGCAGCAAGGAAGGCAAGCTGTACGTGGCGGGGGTGCTCGTCGACAGCAAGCAGGGCAGCGATGGCAAGGGCGCCGACTGGCTGCTGTCGCAGCACGACATCATCATCCGCGACGGCAAGGTGCGCTGGACGGACGAGGCGCGCGGCACGCCCGAGCTGGCGTTGACCCAGCTCAATGTCTTGCTGCGCAACCGCTGGCGCAGCCACCGCCTGGGCTTGCAGGCGACGCCGCCCGCCAGCCTGGCCGCGCCCATCGATGTGCGCGCTCACTTCACGCATCCGCCTTTCAGCAAGCGCATCTCGGACGTGTCGATGTGGAAGGGCGAGCTGTATGCGGACCTGAAAAACGCCGACCTGGCCGCCTGGCGCCGCTACCTCGATTACCCGTTCGAGCTGAGCCAGGGCAAGGGCGCCCTGCGCGCCTGGCTGAGCCTGGATCACGCGCGCCTGGCCGGCTTCACGGCCGATGTAGGCTTGACGGATGTGCAGGCGCAGCTGGGCGAGCATATCGCGCCGCTCGACCTGCTGACGGTGAGTGGACGCATTTCGGCAAAGGAAGACCTGTCGGCCCAGGTGCCGGACGGCAAGCCGACTTTCGGCGCAAACGGCCACCAGGTGGAGTTGACGAATTTCGCTTTGGAAACACGCGATGGCCTCAGCCTGCCGCCCACGACCCTGTCCGAGCGCTATGTTGCCGCCACCAGGCGCAAGCCGGCGCAGACGGAAATCGCGGCCCAGTCCCTCGATTTGCAGACCCTGGCCGCGCTGGCCGACAAGCTGCCGCTGGGCCAGCAGCAGCGCCAGCGCCTCGACGCCCTGGCGCCACGGGGCCGCCTGCAGGATTTTTCCGCGCAATGGCAGGGCGATATCGCCACGCCCGCCAGCTACCGCCTGCGCGGCAAGCTGGTCGAACTGGGACTCAATGCGCAGCCCGCCCGCCTGGCCGTGGCGAAGACGGCGACCAGCCCCGCGCAGGCCGCCGCCCCGGCCATTCCCGGTTTCGACCACCTGACGGGCACGATCGACGCCAGCGACAAGGGCGGCAGCATCGCCATCGACGCGCAGGACCTGGTGCTGCAATTGCCTTCCTACCTGAGCGAACCGGCCATGCCGTTCGCGCAATTCGCCATGCAGGCACGCTGGACGTTTGAAGCGGACAACATGCTGCAGGTCGAGTTGGACAAGCTGGACTTCGACCAGCAAGGCTTGCGCGTGGCCCTGCATGGCTCGCACCGCATGCCGCTCGACGGCAAGGACCCGGGCCAGGTAGACCTGACGGGCACGATCGATAATTTCCAGATCAATACCATCGGCCGCTACCTGCCCATGCAGACGCCGGAGCACCTGCGCCACTGGCTGACGGGCGCGCTGGAAGGCGGCGTGGCGCGCGATGTCAGCCTGCGCCTGCGCGGCGAACTCGCGCATTTCCCCTTCAAGGCAGACACGCCCGCGCAGCGCAGCCGCGGCGACTTCCGCATCGCCGGCAAGATCGACAACGGCACCCTGAACTATGCGCCCGGCGAATTTGCCGAAAGCGGCCCGCTGGCCGGCAAGGCGCCGTTGTGGCCGCAGGCGGAGAAAATCAAGGGCAGCTTCGTCTTCGAGCGGGCGCGCATGGAAATCCGCGGCGACACGGCTACCACGGGCGGCGTGGCCTTGACGAACGTCAAGGCCGTGATTCCCGACCTGACCGTGTTCGATACCCTGCTCGACATCGACGGCAACGCGGCCGGCCCCATGCAGGAATTCCTCAAGTACGTGACGGCCAGCCCCGTGCTGGGCTGGATCGAGCATTTTACGGATGAAACCACGGCCACCGGCAACGCCAGGCTGGCACTCAAATTGCACTTGCCCATCGAGCGCCTGCTGGAATCGACCGTGCAGGGCAGCCTGCAGCTGGCCGGCAATGACGTGGTGCTGTTCCATGACATGCCGCCCGTGCTGGGCGCGCAGGGCAAGATCGAATTCAATGAAAAGGGCGTCAACCTGAACGGCCTGAATGGCAGCCTGCTGGGCGGGCCGCTGGCCATCTCGGGCGGCACGCAGCCGGACAATTCCATCCAGGTGAAAATCGCCGGCAACATGACCATCGACGGCTTGCGCAAGACGTATCCGGCGCCCGTGCTGCAGCGCCTGGCCAAGCACTTGAACGGCGGCGCGCGCTACAGCGGCCTGATCACGGCGCGCGACCACCAGGTGGTGGTCAATGTCGAGTCGCCGCTGACGGGCCTGGGCCTGGATTTCCCCGCGCCCCTGAAAAAGCCGGCCGGCGACAGCCTGCCCGTGAAATTCACCCTGACGGGCAATGCGGCCAACGGGGCCGGCCTGCGCACGGACGAGATCCGCATCGCGCTGGGGGCCGGCATCGCGGCCCGCTACCAGCGCCAGAAGCAAGGCAAGGAGCCGTGGCGCCTGGTGCGCGGTGGCATCGGCGTGAACGTTCCGGCGCCGGAACCGGACAGCGGCATGATGCTCAATGTAAATATGAAGGCGCTCGACGTGGACAGCTGGATCGACGCCGGCAGCGAAATTGCCGGCAGCGGCACGGTCCCGGCCGACGGCGCCGCCGCCGATGGCGATGCGCCCGATATCGCGCAATACGTGGTGCCCGACATGATGGCGGCCCGCGCGGGCGAGCTGATGCTGGGCGAGCGCAAGCTGGAAAACGTCGTCGTGGGCGCAACGCACCAGAAAGACGTGTGGCAGGCCAATATTGATGCGAAACAAGTTTCGGGCTACGTGACGTGGCTGGAAACCCCGTCCGGCCTGGGCAAGATGACGGCCCGCCTGTCCTCGCTGATCATCCCGGAATCGGCCGCCAACGACGTGAAGAATTTGTTGGAAGGCAAGAGCGGCGCCCAATCGATTCCCTCGCTCGATATCGTTGCCGAGCAGTTTGAACTGTTCAACAAGAAGATCGGCCGGCTCGAACTGCAGGCGTATAACACCATGGCTGCCGGCGGGCGCGAGTGGCGCGTGGGCAAGCTGCAACTGTCCAATCCCGACGGCGCCCTGAGCGGCAATGGCAAATGGGTCATCAAGGATGGGCAAAGCACGACCAGCCTGCGTTTCGGCCTCGACATCGTCGACGCGGGCAAGCTGCTGGACCGCTTCGGCTTTGCCGACACGGTGCGCCGCGGCAAGGGGCGCCTGAGCGGCGACATCGCCTGGAATGGCTTGCCGTATTCGCTCGACATCCCCACCCTGTCGGGACAGATCGAGATGAACGTGGAGTCGGGCCAGTTCCTCAAGCAGGACCCGGGCGCGGCCAAGCTGTTGGGCGTGCTCAGCCTGCAAGCCTTGCCGCGCCTGCTGAAACTCGATTTCCACGACGTGTTTTCCGAAGGCCTGGCCTTCGACGGCATCACGGCCAATGCCAGCATCAAGCGCGGCGTGGTCAGCACCGACAATCTCAAGATGCACGGCGTGGCCGCCACGGTGCTGATGGATGGCACGGCCGATATCGCCAATGAAACGACGAATTTGCACGTGGTGGTGATCCCGGAATTCAACCTGGGCACGGGCCCGCTCGTCTACGCGCTGGCCGTCAACCCCGTCATCGGCCTGGGCAGCTTCCTGGCGCAGCTGTTCCTGCGCGCTCCCGTGATGAAGGCGCTGACCTATCATATGCAGATCGCCGGCCCGTGGAAGTCGCCCGTGGTGACGAAGCTCGATGGTGGTAAATTGGAGCCTGTCGCCACGCCGGCAGCGGCGGCGAAAGATGCTGTGGCGAAATAAGTGCCACGCAGCAAGCTCGAATGGACAAGAGGTGAAATGATGCACACAGTCGCAGCGATACAAATGATTTCCTCGCCTTCCGTGGACGACAACCTGGCCACGGCGCGGCGCCTGGTGGCGCAGGCGGCCGCCGGCGGGGCCGAGCTGGTGGTGTTGCCCGAATACTGGGCCATCATGGGCCGGCAGGAAACGGACAAGCTGGCCCATGCGGAGCAGCCTGGCAGCGGCCCCATCCAGGATGGCATGGCGCAAATGGCGCGCCAGCACGGCATCTGGCTGATCGGCGGTACCCTGCCGCTGATCTCGGACCAGGAAGGCAAGGTCCTCAATACCACGCTGGTGTATGACCCGCAAGGCGAACCGGCCGGGCGCTACGACAAGATCCACCTGTTCGGCTTTACGCGCGGCACCGAGTCGTACAATGAATCGCGCACCATCGTGGCGGGCGCGCAGGTGCGCGCTATCGACACGCCTTTCGGCCGTGTCGGCCTGTCGGTCTGCTATGACCTGCGCTTTCCCGAGCTGTACCGTGCCATGGGCGACTGCGCCTTGATCGTCGTGCCGGCCGCGTTTACCCACACGACGGGCAGCGCCCACTGGGAAGTGCTGCTGCGCGCGCGCGCCATCGAAAACCAGTGCTATGTGCTGGCCTCGGCGCAGGGCGGCCTGCATCCGAATGGCCGCCGCACCTGGGGCCACAGCATGCTGATCGACCCGTGGGGCGAAGTGAAGGCGGTGCTGCCCGAAGGCGAAGGCGTGGTCAGCGGCGAGATCGATCTTCTGTTCCTGGCCGGCGTGCGCGAATCCTTGCCCGCCCTGGCGCACCGCACCATGTGAGGGATACCTGACATACGCTGCTGCGCGTCGCGCCGGGCGGCCTGCGATGCGCACCGGTTCGGCGCCCCCGGCTCGGCGCCCCCAGCTCGGCGCCCCCATGCGAGAGCGCGGTTGCGCCTCCTGGCCACCAGCCGCTGGCGCTCGCTACGTGACTGCCAGGTACTGCAAGTGAATTGAATTTTGAGAAAAGATAGCCATGAATCCATTTGAACCCAATCTGTCCAGCCTGGCCGTGGCGCGCGATATTCTGCTCACGCCGTTTGGCCTGGACGAAGACAAGCTGCTCAAGGCCCTGGGCACGATGTTTACGCACAAGGTCGATTATGCCGACCTGTACTTCCAGTTCACCAAGAGCGAAGGCTGGAGCCTGGAAGAGGGCATCGTCAAGACGGGCAGTTTTTCCATCGACCAGGGCGTGGGCGTGCGCGCCGTCTCCGGCGACAAGACGGCTTTTTCGTATTCGGACGAGATTTCCGAGCGTGCCCTGCTGGAAGCGTCGGCCGCCACGCGCACCATCGCGCGCGCCGGCGCGGGCAAGGTCAAGATCGCGGGACAGACGATGGTGCAGGGCGGACGCTCGCTGTACCTGCCCCACGATCCGCTCGCCTCGCTGGACGCCACGGCCAAGGTGCAGTTGCTGGAACGCGTGGAAAAGATGGCGCGCGCGAAAGACCCCAGAGTGGTGCAAGTGATGGCGGGCCTGGCCGGCGAATACGACGTGGTGCTGGTGCTGCGCAGCGACGGCGTGCTGGCGGCCGACATCCGTCCCCTGGTGCGCGTGTCGCTGACCGTGATCGCCGAGCAGGATGGCCGCCGCGAGACGGGCTCTGCCGGTGGTGGCGGACGCTACAGCTATGACTATTTCAGCGATGCCGTGCTGGAGCAGTACGCGACGGACGCCGTCAATTCGGCGCTGGTGAACCTGGAAGCGCGGCCCGCGCCGGCCGGCCCCATGACCATCGTGCTGGGACCGGGCTGGCCCGGCATCCTGCTGCACGAAGCCATCGGCCACGGCCTGGAAGGCGATTTCAACCGCAAGGGTTCGTCCGCGTTTTCCGGCTGCATCGGCGAGCGCGTGGCCGCCAGGGGCGTCACCGTCGTCGACGATGGCACCCTGGCGGGTCGCCGCGGCTCCCTGAATATCGACGACGAGGGCAACCCGACGCAGTGCACGACCCTGATCGAGGATGGCATCCTGAAGGGCTACATCCAGGACACCATGAATGCGCGCCTGATGAAGATGCCCGTGACGGGCAATGCACGGCGCGAATCGTTCGCCCACCTGCCCATGCCGCGCATGACGAATACATATATGCTGGGCGGCGACAAGGACCCGGGCGAAATCCTCGCTTCCGTGAAAAACGGCTTGTATGCCGTCAACTTCGGCGGCGGCCAGGTCGACATTACGAACGGCAAGTTCGTCTTTTCGGCCAGCGAAGCGTACATGATCGAAAACGGCAAGCTCAGCTACCCGGTCAAAGGGGCGACCCTGATCGGCAACGGCCCCGACGTGCTCAACCGCGTCTCCATGATCGGCAACGACATGCGCCTCGATTCGGGCGTGGGCGTGTGCGGCAAGGAAGGGCAGAGCGTGCCCGTGGGCGTGGGCCAGCCCACCCTGCGCCTGGACGGCATCACGGTGGGCGGGACTGCCTGACGGTCAAGCCAATGCCGCATGCCGGGACGGTTCCTGCGGCACCGGCATACGGTCCGCCGGGCCGTATGTCCCGGCCGGGGCCAACTCCGGTCCTTGCTGCTGGTGTAAACAAGCTTTGCATCAGAACTTGTATTTCAGCCCGGCACTGAAAAAGCGTCCCGCCGCGCCCGCGTAATCGAGCGGGTTGTAGCCCGTGGCGCCATACGTGAGCGGGTCGAGCGGGGCGATCTTGTCGAACAGGTTCTGCACCGTTGCAAACACTTCCAGCTTGGGCGTGGCCAGCCAGCGGCCCGTCAGGTCCACCGTGGTGAAGGAAGCGATGCGGCAGCCGCGCGGCGCGTCCGTGCCGTCGGCGAAGTGCGTGGCGCAACCGTCGGGATCGTTCTTGAACAGCACGTTGTCGAGGTGGGCGCGGTAATTGACGTTGGCGCTCACGCGCCAGTTCTGGCGCTCCCAGGTGGCGCCCAGGTTGATGCGGTCTGCCGGCGTGCCCATGCAGTTTGATACATCGCAATTGCCATGCGTGCCGGCAAAATCGCGCTGTGTGCCGTCCTGTTCCGTGCGCAGCCATTTGTACAGGTGCGTCCACTTCACGTCGAAGGTCAGGCTGCCGTAGTCGCCGCCCAGGTTGAAGCGCTGGCGCGCATCGACGTCGAGGCCGCGCACCGTCGTCTGCGCCGAATTCACGTAGCTGGCCAGCACGGCCGTGATGGCGCCCGGGTCGCCGGGAATGGTGGTGGCTGTCGACGGGTCGCGCGCCACGTGGCCTTCCGCAATGGCCGTATCCGTCTGTTCCTGGTTGATTTCATTCTTGCGGCGGATTTGCCACAGGTCGATGGAAATGCTGGTGCGCGGCAGCGGGTCCCACACGGCGCCCACGGAATAGCTGCGCGAACGCTCGGGCGATAAATGGGGGTTGGGCGAGGTGATGACGGCGATCGAGGCGGGATCGCAGGCGACCGCCACGCCCAGGGCGCAGCGCAGCGGATCGCTGGCGGTGGAAAACGCGGCCAGGCCGCCGACGCCGTTTTCCGCCGCGCTGGGCGCGCGAAAGCCCTTGGCGAAGGTGCCGCGCAGGGCCAGCTCGCGCACGGGCGTCCATTTCACGCCCACTTTCGGCGTGTAGGAATTGCCCACATCCGTGAAATGGTCGGCGCGCAGCGCGCCCGACAGTTCCACGGTGCTCAGCACGGGCGCCAGCACTTCCGCGTAGATGGCCGAGGCGTTGCGGCTGCCCTTGTAGGCGGAGTAGCCCAGGCCGATGATATTGCCCCGCTCCGTGCCCGTGGTGGGCTTGAGTTCCGTCGCTTCGTGGCGGAATTCGGCGCCCACGGCCACGCCCAGGGGGCCGCCGTCGAGCTTGCCTATTTCGCGGTTGGCCTTGAAGTCGATCTGTGCGATATGCGTCTTGGCATCGTTCGAGATGCGCGGCGACAGCGCCGCGTACAGCGCGGGCGAATTGAGGCCCGCATTTTCCGCGATGCGCCACAGGCTGCCGGCGGGCAAGGCCGCATAGGCGGGGTTCAGGCTGGCGGCCGCCACGTTGGCGGCAGTGGGGTTGAGCAGGGCGAAGGCGACGTCGCGCTGCAGGTAGCCGCCCTGGTCGTTCGACACCTTGTTTTGCGAATACAGCAGCGCGCTGTCGATGTCCCAGCCCGCCACGGCGCCCTTGATGCCGGCGACAAAGCGGGTGAAGGTGGAATCGACTTCCGACGTGCGCGGCCCCACGTCGGCCGCCAGGTAGCGCAGCCGTGCCGCCGTGCCGAAATACGGGTTGTCGGGGTGGTCGGCGCCCAGCGCCACGCCCGCGTTGCTGACGGGACCGCCAGGGAAACCCACCGAACCGCTGACGGTCGACGGCGTGGTGGCCGAGTTCGATTCGCTGTGATACAGGTTCAGTTCCGCATAGGTTTGCAGCGCCGGTGTCAGTTGCCAGGCGGCGCGGCCAAAGAAGTTGATATTCTTTTGCCTGGGCTGGATCTGGCCATATTGCTGCGCGGCATCCGTCAGGCAGCCGCCGCCGGGATCGCCCTGGGGATGGCTGGTGAAGTTGCTGCAGGCGGCGCCGGGGAAGGTGCGCGTAAAGCCTACGCCGGCCAGGTTGCCCCGGTTGTAGTAGTCGAGCGTGTCGGGATTGCGCACGTTGCCGTTGACGGCGCTGCCGGCCGCGTTGTTGGTGGTGATGGCACCCGTGCCGCCCAGCGTTTCCTGCGCGCTGAAGCCCAGGTCGCGCAAGTCGCTGCGGCCGACGGCGCCCCGTCCGGCCCGGTCGCGGTTCCAGATGGCGGCTTTTTCGCTGTATTCGAGATTGAGCAGCACGTTGTAGCGGTCGCTGTCGATGTTGCCGAAGCCGTGCGTGATGGCGGCGCGCGCGTCGCGCCCGTCCCAGTCCTTGGTCTTGCCGTAATTGCCCTTGATGGCCGTGCCCTGGTAGTCGCGCCGCAGGATCACGTTGACCACGCCGGCGATGGCGTCCGAGCCATAGATGGCCGAGGCGCCATCCTTGAGGATTTCCACGCGCTCCACGGCTTCCAGGGGAATGATGTTCAGGTCGGCAAACACTTTCTGGCCATCGTCGGCCAGGCCGTACGGCGCCACGCGGCGGCCGTTCAGCAGCACCAGGGTCGAGGCCGTGCCCAGCCCCCGCAGCGAGATGCCGGAGGCGCCGGCGGCAAAGCCGTTGCCGAAGGTGGTGGGCACGGAACCCTGGTTGTCGACGGCCAGCGTCTGCAGCAGTTCGGCCACGCTGGACTTGCCCGATTTTTCGATATCGGCCGCATTCAGGGTTTGCACGGGCGACGCCGTTTCCGCCTGGGCGCGGCGGATGTTCGAGCCGGTGATTTCCACACGGGCAATCGGGGCGGCCTCCTGTGCCAGCACAGGCAGGCTCAACAGTGCTCCCGCCAGGGCCAGGCCCAGGCGTGGCGACGGGAAGGAAGCGGGGTGGGGCGATGAGGTAGGGGTCATGCTGGTCTCCGTAAAGGTCAGGCAGTCAAAGGTCGTCGATGCGTCCTTGAGTCTTGTCCCTGCGGTCCGCGCCGGATTAGATCTTGATCAGTAGTGCGTCGCTTGCCGCTGCCGCAATGGGTCTTGCGTGGCGCGTGCGCCACGACGGACACAGCGCTAGCAAGGGCCGGCGGCGCATGGCGCGCCGCAGTGGCAAGCTCGTCAGCGGTGCGCAACTTTTCATGCTTTTTTGCGTGCTTTGCAGTGGAAAACGGCGGCGGCATGCGGCTTTGCCGACAAATATGCTTGCCAACCCTTGCAATTTAGGTTTATAGTCGTTCATCACTTATGGATGACTCGCATGTTCGCTCGCCACTTTTTTACCGCTTATTTTTACTTTAGCAATTCCAACCCAAAGGCGGTGGAGTAGCGGTCGGTTCACGTAGCAGCAAAAAACGAGATCCCAGCAAATTCTAAAAAACCGCCACTGATGGCGGTTTTTTTTTACCCAGATGTTTTACCCTTCCTTAAATTTTGGAGAAAATGATGCCCCGCACCGATGATTTGCGTATTCGCGAAATGAAGGAATTGACTCCGCCGTCCCACCTGATCCGCGAATTTGCCTGCTCGGAGCAAGCCGAGCAGACCGCCGCCAGCGCCCGCATCGCCCTGCACCGCATCCTGCACGGCCAGGATGACCGCCTGATGGTGGTGATCGGCCCGTGCTCCATCCACGACACCAAGGCGGCGATGGAATACGCGCGCCTGCTGGTCAAGGAGCGCACGCGTTTCGCCGGCGAACTGGAAATCGTCATGCGCGTGTACTTCGAGAAACCGCGCACCACGGTGGGCTGGAAGGGGCTGATCAACGATCCGTACATGGACAACAGCTTCCGCATCAACGACGGCTTGCGCATGGCGCGTGAACTGTTGCGCGATATCAATGAGCTGGGCTTGCCGGCCGGCACCGAATTCCTCGACGTCATCAGCCCGCAATACATCGCCGACCTGATCAGCTGGGGCGCCATCGGCGCGCGCACGACGGAGTCGCAGGTGCACCGCGAGCTGGCATCGGGACTGTCCTGTCCGGTCGGCTTCAAGAATGGCACGGACGGCAACGTGAAAATCGCCGTGGAAGCCATCAAGGCCGCCTCGCAGCCGCACCATTTCCTTTCCGTGACGAAGGGCGGCCACTCGGCCATCGTCTCGACCAACGGCAACGAGGATTGCCACATCATCTTGCGTGGCGGCAAGACGCCGAACTACGACGCAGCCAGCGTGGACGAGGCGTGCAAGGCCATCGCGGCACAGGGCCTGGCGGCGCGCCTGATGATCGACGCCTCGCATGCGAACAGCTCGAAGAAGCCGGAAAACCAGATTCCCGTGTGCGCCGACATCGCCAGCCAGGTGGCGGGCGGGGACAGCCGCATCGTCGGCGTGATGGTGGAATCGCATCTGGTGGCGGGGCGCCAGGATTTGATCCCGGGCAAGGAGTTGATCTATGGCCAGTCCGTTACGGACGGCTGCATCGACTGGAGCGCCAGCTTGGCCGTGCTGGAAAACCTGGCGCAAGCCGTGAAGCAGCGCCGCCTGCAGGGCGACCAGGAATAAGGTGGCGCGCAGCATGAAAAAAAGCCCGGAAAGCTAAGCTTTCCGGGCTTTTTCAGTTTTCAGCCGATATCGGTTGCGTATCCGCTTAGAACTTGTAGGTGGCGCGCACGTAGAAGGTACGGCCCAGCGGATCGGCGAAACGCGGATCGTAGCCGGACTGGAAGGTACCGATCTGGTTACTGAACGGTGGATCTTCGTTCAGCAGGTTTTTCACGCCGACGGTCAGTTCCGTGTTCTTGAAGCCCGAGTAGGCACCCGACAGCGACCACACCGAGTATGCCTTGACGCTTTGCTCGAATTGCGGATCGACGTAGTTCTGGTCACGGTAGCCGCTCATGTACTTGTTCGACAGGGTGGCATTCCATTTGTCCAGATTCCATTGCAGGGAGGCATTATGTCTCCAGCGGAATACCGGTGCATTGTCGCCATACACGCCGACGTTTTGCACGAATTCGCCGCCGCGTTCGTTCTGGTACTCATACTTCTGCACCCAGGTGCCATCGAAGTTGAACGTGAAGTTGCCGTACTGGCTGCGTGGCAATTTCCAGTTCAGGCCCAGGTCGATGCCGGACGTGTGCATTTCGCCCAGGTTGCCCAGGGTTGCCAGCACGTAGTCGAGCCTGCCGTCAGCCGTGTAGACGAAGTTGTTCTTGTACTTGTCGTAGTTGTCGAACAGGGTTTGTTCGGCCACGGTGCCGATCTTGTCGCGCAGCTTGATCTGGAAGTAGTCGAGCGACATGGTCAGCGATTTCGTCGGTTCGATGACGATACCGGCGCTGAAGGTCTTCGATTTTTCCGGGCCGACGTCCGGATTGCCGCCCGAACGGATGTATTGCTGCGCGCCGCAGGCGACGTTGCTGTTGGCGCCAGGAACTGGTACGCCGCCCGGGCACAGGCGCGGGTCGTCGTACTTGTTGGCGGTGAAGGTCTTGGTTTGCGGGCCATGCAGGTCATACAGCGTTGGCGCGCGGAAACCGGTGTTGTAGGAGCTGCGCAGCAGCACCTGGCTCGTTGGCTGCCAGCGCACGCCGACTTTCGGGTTGAAGCTGCCGCCGACGTCGTTGTAGTGGTCATAACGGGCGGCCAGCGACAGTTCCACGTCTTTCACGACAGGCACGCTCAGCTCGGAGAAGATGGCGGAGATGTTGCGGCTACCCGACTGGTTTTGCGCTTCGGCATAGCCGGAGCTCGATGCCTGGCCAGCCAGGTCGCGGTTCACATTGTATTCCGCCTTGTCGTTGCGGAATTCCGTGCCGACGGCGAAACCGACGGCGCCTGCCGGCAGGTTGAACAGCTCGCGGCTGATCTTCGCGTCGACTGCCGTGCTGGTCATCTTGGCGCTCAGGTACTCGCCTTTCAGGACCGAGTCGTTCAGGTAGGCCTGGCCGGCGGCGCTCTGCTCGCCGAACGGGTTGAGGATGCCGCTGCCGACGCCGTCGATGATGCGCTGGTCATTCAGGTAGCCGCCCGTGAAGGCGCTGGTGGCCTTGCTGACGGAGTAGCTCAGGCCGACGTTATAGTCCCATGCGCCCAGGACGCCTTCGGATGCCAGTACCAGGCGGTCCGAGGTGCTGGTGTCGAAGCCGCTGCGCTGGCCCGACGCCACAGGGCGCCAGCTGATGTCCAGCGCTTCGCCGGACAGGCCGGCCACGGCTGGCACGCCGCCGCTGCCGCCCGGGTAGTAAGGCGAGCTCGACGACATGAGGATGCCGATGTTCGACATCGGCGGCGGCGAGATGCGCGCTTCGTTGGTGCTGCGCGAGTGCAGGTATTCGATGGTGGCCAGGTGATCCTGGTTCAGCTTGAAGCTGGCCTTGCCCAGGAAGGATTCCTGCTGGGTCTTGGGAATGGCCTGGATGAACGGCGTGACATCCATGGCGCAGGTGCTCTTGCCCGAGGTGTTCTTGTACAGGTTGGGACCCACGCAGCCGCTGGCGAAGGCAGGGTTGCCGGTCACGCCATTGCCCGTGTCGTAGAAGTTGGCCGGGAAGGTGGTACCGCTCAGGTTATCCACGCCCTTGCTCGGGATGTAGCCGCTCTTCGAGAAGGAACGGTCGGCCGCGCTCAGCGCCGACTGGCGGTGCACGTCGACGACGCCGAAGACGTTGAAGCCATCTTTGTTCAGGTCGCCGTAGCCGCCCGACAGGTTCAGGCGCGACTCGTCGCCGCCGCCCGATTTCTGTGGCTCGTAGTGTTCCACGGTCACGGAACCGCCCTTGACGGAACGCTTGGTGATGAAGTTGATCACGCCGCCGATGGCGTCCGTGCCGTAGATGGCGGAAGCGCCGTCACGCAGCACTTCGACTCTTTCCAGGGCGGAAATCGGGATGATGTTCAGGTCGACGGACGAGCCGTTGAACGGGTGGCTGGCGATGCGGCGGCCGTTCAGCAGGACCAGGGTCTTGTCGCCGCCGATGCCGCGCAGGTCGGCGACGGACTGGCCGCCCGTGCCGGAGCCGACGGACTGCGAGCTGCTTTGCGAACTTTGATTCATGGAAATGGTGGACAGGACTTCCTGTGCCGTCGTCAAGCCTTGCTTGGCGAAATCGTCAGCCTTGATCGAGGTGATCGGCAACGCGGTTTCCGAGGCCAGGCGCTTGATGCTCGAGCCCGTCACTTCCACGCGCTGCATGGCGCCATCTGTTGTTTCTTGAGCATATGCTGTGTGCATGCCCAGGGCCAGACTACCAGCAAACATGAGGCGCAGCGACCGCGATATTACACTTTCAATCATCATTTGTAATTCCTTGTTTTTGTGATAAAGGTAGCAATTATCTTGATATAAGTTGTTGCTTGGTAACAATTTATTTGCTTCTTTTTAGTTTCGCCAGTGAAAATTTGGTAAATTTTCTGGGCCCCCATCAAAACATTCACCATTCAGATTGTCAATTTCGTGCAGACTTTTTGGATGAAATGCAACATATTGCTAATATTTTTGCATTACTTCAGTAATAAAATATCGTGAACCCTTGTCAGGCGCATTCAGGCGCGTAAAATAAAACGGCGCACATCATCACTGATGGCGCCGTCTCTGGTGCTGCCGGCAAACGCTGGTCGGCGCTGCCCCGTTCATGTCTGTTTCAGCACATCTCCCTTAAAACGTATAGCTGCCGCGCAAGTAGTAGGCGCGCCCGATCGGGTCCGTGTAGCGCGGGTCATAGCCTTTCTGGAACAGCGTGCCCTGGTTCGAGAATGGCGGTTCCTTGTCGAACAGGTTTTTCACGCCGGCCGTCAGCAGCAGGCCTTTCCACGCGTAGCTGCCCGACACGCTCAGCAGGCTGTACGACGGCACGTCGTGCTTGTATTGCGGGTCCACATTGTTCTGGTCCGTGTAGCCGGACTTGAACGATTGCGACACGGTGGCGCCCCAGTTGCCCATGCGCCAGTTCAGCGCCGCCGTATGTTTCCAGCGGAAGACGGGATTGTTGTCCGCATAGCGACCCACGTTGGAAATGAATTCCCCGCCCCGTTCATTCTGGTAGTCGTACTTGTGGGTCCAGGTGCCGTCCACCGATACGCTGAAATCGCCGTAGGCGCTGCGGCCCAGGCGGGCATTCAGGCTGACGTCGATGCCGTCGGTCTTCACTTCGCCGAGGTTGTCGTTCAAGTCCAGGATGGCGTAGGGGGAACCATCGGGATTGCGCAGGAACAAGGCCTTGTATTTTTCGTAGTTGCCGTAGATGGATTGCTCGGGCAGCGACGAAATCTTGTCCTTCAGGTGGATGTTCCAGTAATCGATGGCCACCGTCACTTCCTTGACAGGTTCGAGCACGACGCCGAAGGCGAAGGTGGTGGATTTTTCCGGTTTCAGCTTTTCATTGCCGCCTTGCAGCTTGAATTGCTGCAAGTCGCAATCGCGCAGGGGATTGGCGCCCGGTTGCGGCACGCCGCCCGGGCACAGGATGGGGTCGTCGTAGGAATCGTTGGTATCGTTCTTCGACGGCGGCGCATTCTTTTCAAACAGGGTGGGGGCGCGGAAGCCCGTGCTGGCCGAGCCGCGCAGCACCAGCGCGCTGCTGGCCTGGTAGCGCAGGGCCAGCTTCGGATTGGTGGTGCTGCCGACGTCGCTGTAATGGTCGAAGCGGGCCGCCAGCTGCACTTCCAGGTCCTTGATCAGCGGCAAGTTGACTTCGCCGAAGACGGCTTCGATGTCGCGCGAACCGTTCTTCGACAGCGAGCCGGACAGGCCGGAACTGGTGGCCTGGCTGGCGATGTCGCGGTTGACGTTGAATTCCGCCTTTTCGCGCCGCAGCTCGCCGCCCAGCGCGATGGCCAGCGGGCCGCCGGCCAGCTGCATCAGCTCGCGGCTGCCCTTGATGTCGAAGCCCGTCGTGGTGACCTTGGCGTTCTGCACTTCGCCGCGCAGGGCGGTGCTGTCCAGGTAGGCCTTGCCGGCCGTATCCTGCATGCCGAAGGGGTTCAGGATGCCGTTCAGCACGCCGGCGGCGAACGAGGCATCCTGCACGTAGCCGCCCGTAAATTTCTCGGACGACTTGCTGATGGCGTGGCTCAGGCCCGTCTTGTAGTCCCAGCCGGCCAGTTCGCCCTCCAGCGCCACCACCAGGCGGTCCGCCTTGCCATCCGAATCGATTTGCCGCTGGCCCGCTTCCACGGGGCGCCAGTTGACGCTCAGCGGCTGGCCCGACAGGCCCGGCTGGGCCGGCACGCCGCCCGCGTTGCCCGGATAGTACTTGCTCGTATTGGGCAGGATCAGGCCCGTTTGCGGCGGCGGCGCCGTGCGCGCCTTCACCTTGTTTTCGGAATGCAGGTATTCCACCGTGGCCAGGTGGCCGCCGCCCAGCTTGAAGGCGCCCTTGCCGAAGAAGGCCACCTGCTCCTGCGCCGGCAAGTCGTCGATTTGCCGCGTGTAATCCTGGCGGCAGGTGCCGTTGGCCGCCGCCACGGACAGGGGCGGATTGCAGCCCGTGGCCGCGTAGGGATTGCCGGCCAGGCCCTTGCCGCCATTCGCGGCCGCATCGAAGTAGTTGCCGGGGAAGGTGGTGCCGCTGGTGAGCGACAGGCCGCGGTCGGGAATGATGCCGGTCTTGGAGAAATCGCGGTCCTGCGACGTGAGCACATTCTGCTTGTGGTAGTCGACCACGCCGAAAATATTGTAGCCATCGGTGTCGAGCTTGCCGAAGCCCGTCGACAGGTTGATGCGGTGTTCGCCGCCGCCCTTGTGCTCGGGCGCGACCACTTCGGCGGTGATGTTGGTGACGTTGATCGAGCGCTTGGTGATGAAGTTGATGACGCCGCCGATGGCGTCCGTGCCGTAGATGGCCGAGGCACCGTCGCGCAGCACTTCGACGCGCTCCAGGGCGGCGATGGGGATGATGTTCAGGTCGACGCTGGCGCCGTCATACGGGTGGTTGGCGATGCGCCGGCCATTGAGCAGCACGAGGGTCTTGTCGCCGCCCAGGCCGCGCAGGTCGGCGCTGGCCTGGCCGCCCGTGGGCAGGCCGCTGGTATTGCCGCCGACAGCGTTGCCGCTGCCCATGCTGGAGGAATTCGAGGGGATCTTGCTGAGCACTTCCTGGGCCGTCGTCAGGCCCTGCTTGGCGAAATCTTCGGCCTTGAAGATGGAGAGGGGGGTGGCTGTTTCCGAGACGAGCCGCTTGATGGAAGAACCGGTGACTTCAACGCGCTGCATGCCGGCCGTGTCGCCGGTTTCCTGGGCCAGCGCCGGCTGGCTGAGGATGCCGGCGGCCAGGCCGCCGGCGCAGATCAAACGGATGGAACGGGACAGGCATATTTCTCTAATCATGTTCAAGACTCCTGGAAAAGCGGTTGGCTAAAAGGGCAAGAACGGCCGCGCCGGTTGGCGCACCGAGAACACTGAAAAGTATTTATATCTTTTCAATTGACCAACTGTAATGATCCGCAAAAGTCCTTGTCAACATGGCGAACGGCTTTGTGTGCTTAAACAACGTAGTGCGCCATTGGTGTTGATTTAAAACAAAAAAGACGCTTTTTGTGCCGCATTTTTGAGGAGAGCAGTCGGGTACGGTACTGGCTTCGTGCGCGCAAAATAAAAACGCCCGCTGCGGTGCAACGGGCGTTGGCGTGACTGGCATGGCGATAGTCACTGCCGCCTGCTGGATGATCAGGCCGCTGTGGCGCTTAGAAGAACTTGTAGCTGGCGCCCAGTTTGAAGTAGCGTCCGATGGCGCCGCTGGCATCCATCGGGTTGTAGCTCATGCCGCCGTAGGTCAGCGGGTCGAGCGGCGCGATCTTGTCGGTCACGTTGCTAATCGAGGCAAACAGTTGCAACTGCTTGCTGACGTTCCAGCGGGTCGACAGGTCGAGCGTGGTGAACGAGGCCAGCTTGCAACCGTTGGGGGCCGGCGTGCCGTTGGCCAGCTTGGAAGCGCACGGGTCGCCTTCAAACTTGATGTTTTTCATGTCAGAACGGTAGTTCACGACGCCGCTGACGTTCCAGTTGCCCAGGTCCCACGAGCCGGTGACATTGATCTTGTCCTTCGGCGTGCCGGCGCAGTTGGATGTGTCGCAATTGCCATGCGTGCCGGCAAACTGGTAGCGCACGGTGTTTGACTCGGCGCGTACCCACGACGCGACATGCGTCCAGGTCAGGCCGAACGTGGCACGACCGTAGTCGCCCAGGCGCACCCGCTGCTTGACGTCCAGGTCGATACCCTTGATCTCCGTGTAGCTGGAGTTGCGGTACGGTGCCTTGGTGATCAGCAGGGTGCCCGTATTCGGCACCACCACCCCGTTGATGGTCAGGTTGTTGTCGGAGCGGATGGCCGTCGGCAGGGCGGCCGCTTCGTTGTACGGCAGTGGATTGATCTCGTTTTCACGCTTGATCTTCCAGCCGTCCAGCGACAGGCTGGTATCGTTGAACGGGTCCCATACCAGGCCCAGCGTGTAGCCCTTGGACTTTTCGGGCTTGAGGTTCGGGTCGCCGATCTTCACTGCCGCCACTTGCAGTTCGCAGTCGCTGGCATTGGCGCCTGGCAACTTCGTGCCGCCGGGGCAGCGCACGGGATCGCTGACGGTCGAGGTGCCCGTCGATTGCGAATTGGCATTGCTTTCCGCCGGCCCCGGCGCGCGGAAGCCTTCCGAATAGGTGCCGCGCAAGGCGAAGGTTTTCAGCGGCGTCCACTTGGCGCCCAGTTTTGGCGTCGTCGACGAGAAACGGTCGTATTTGTCGTAGCGCAAGGCGCCCGACAGTTCCACCGTCTTGATCACGGGGGCCAGCACTTCCAGGAATACGGCCGAGACCTTGCTGTCGCCCTTGGCGGCGACATAGCTGGAGTTGATGGAGCCCGTTTCCGTGCCCGACAGCGAAGGATTGTCGAGTTTGTCGCGGCGATGTTCGGCGCCGATGGCCAGGCCCATGGCGCCGCCCGGCAGTTGCATCAGTTCACGCGAGGCCTTGAAGTCGACGATGTCGAGTTTGGTCGTCGAGTCGGAAGTGGCGTTGGTCACCATGGCCGCGTAGAGCGACGCGGGATTCTTGCTCGCCTGCGCGCCGATGTAGTACGGGAAATACTTGCTGTTCGGGTTGCCGAGGGCATCCTTGACGACCGCCATGTTGAGCATGTTGCTGTAGTCGAGGTGGAGCTTCGATTCCGAATGCGTATAGCCGGCATCATAATCCCAGCCCATGGCGCTGCCCTTGACGCCGAGCACGATGCGGTTGAATTCATTGTTAGCCTGGCGCGTGCTGGCGCCCACGTCGAAGGCCTGGTAGCGCACGCGCACGGGCACGCCGTACGGATTTTGCGGATGGTTGGCCGCCAGCATGATGGTGGTGCCAGCGCCGGAACCGTAGTTGATGACGCCGGTCGGGTTGGCGGCATTCGGCGGGAAGGCGATGGTCGGCGTGATCGACGGCGGAATCATGGTGAAAGCCGTATCGCGCTTCGAGTAGCCCGCCTCCGCATACACCTGGGTCTCGGCATTGACTTGCCACGTGCCGCGCGTGTACAGGTTGACCGATTCAATCTTCGGCTGCATGGAACGGAACTGGTCATGGTGCCACAGGCAGCCGCCCTTCGGATCTTGCGGGGAGGAGACGGACAAGGTGGAGCAGCCGGGCAGCGACACGTAATTATTGGTGACCGGGTCGCGGATCAGGCCCGTGGGGGCGGCATTCGCATCGTTGGTGCCATTGATGTAGCCGCCGGCGAACTGGGTGTTGATGGCATAGCCATACGGGCGCAGGTCAGCCTTGCCTATCCATTTACGGCCGGCGCGGTCCTTGTTCATCAGCATGTCCGATTTGGTGTATTCGGCATTGAAGACGACGTTGAATTTATCCGTGTCCAGGTTGCCCTTGCCGAAAGTCAGCGAGGCACGGTGCTGCTGGGCGTCGCTGTCGCCGGAAATGCCCGTGTCGCCCTTCAGGGTCAGGCCTTCGAAGTCCTTGCGCAAGATGATGTTGACCACGCCGGCGATGGCGTCCGCGCCGTAGGTCGACGAGGCGCCGTCCTTGAGGATTTCGATGCGTTCGACGATCTGCATCGGCACGGTCGACAGGTCGGTAAAGCTTTTCTGGCCATCGTCGGCCCGCGCGAACGGCGCCATGCGGCGGCCATTGAGCAGTACCAGCGTGGAGGTGGCCCCCAGGCCCCGCAGCGAGATGGCCGTGGAGCCTGCGGCAAAGCCGTTGCCGAAGCCAGTCGGCAGCGAGCCCGCGCCATCGGCGGTCAGGGTTTGCAGGTATTCGGCGACGGTGGCCTTGCCTGATTTCATCAAGTCATCGCGGGTGATCACTTGCACGGGCGACGCTGTCTCCGCCGTGGCCCGCTTGATGCTTGAACCTGTAATTTCCACCCGTTGCACATTGGCGTCCTGCGCCATTGCCGGCACAGCCATCATGCCAAGGCTGACTGCTGCTACGCTACCTGAAAAGATCAGGCGTACGGAGCGGGATATAACTGTTTCCATCATCATTCTCGAAACTCCGAAATAAGCTAGGCGGGCCGTTCTGCAGCACCACGTCGCTAGTCTGAAAAAGATTGCTGCGTCGGCAATCGCTGTGGATGCTTCGGCACACTGTAGGTGTGCCGCAATCGATAAGACCATTTGCCGTGAAACACTGTCAACGCGGAAATGTGACGTTTCGGTATGGAAACAACAGTGTTTTTTATAAAATTTCGATGTTTCATTCTTTGCAATTATTTCAATGTTGCGCTGCGCTATGCGCTTTCCGCTCATCGATACGAAGTGTGCTCATTCAGGGGTGTAAGGGTTTCTACCAATGCGCTTTTTCGCGGCATCGGCCAGGCTATGTTGCGGTGCGAAAAAATTCATCGGAGGTACGGGACCTTGTTGCTGCGCACGCCAGAAGTGCCACGGCTTTTCGCCCGGCGCGCAAAATATGCGTTATCGTTACGCCTTTTTCCAGCTCGCCAATACATCGGCGCGGCTGGCTGCGAACAAGGCATAGATCTTGCGAGGATGGACTGGTTTTGGTGGTGGAATCCTGTATCCCAGGGGGAAGCCAGTACAAGCGCACCAATACGGTGCGACAGATAATCGAGATGAAGGGTATTACATGAAGTCACCATGGATGCGGCGCGTGGCGCTGCTCGCCTGCCTGGCCACCCTGCCGCTGGCGGCCATCGCCGCGGATGCCGCCCCTGCGGCGGCGCCGGTCAAAACCTTGCGCTATATCCTGCCGGCCGCCGAGACGGGTTTTGATCCGGCCACCGCGCGGGACCTGTATTCGAACCACATCACGCAGGCCATCTTCGACACCCTGTACACGTATGACTACCTGGCGCGCCCCGTCAAGGTGGTGCCCGGCGCGGCCGCCGCCATGCCGGAAGTGTCCGCCGACGGCAAGACCTACATCATCCGCCTAAAGAAAGGCATCCTGTACACGCCGGACGCCGCGTTCGGCGGCAAGCGCCGCGAACTGACGATGGCCGACTATGTGTATTCGTGGAAGCGCCTGTTCGACCCGCGTCTGGCGTCGCCGCACAGCTGGCTGTTCGAAGGCAAGGTGGTGGGCCTGGATGACCTGGCGAAGGAAGCGGCCAAGTCGAACAAGCTCGACTACAACAAGAAGGTGGCCGGCCTGGAAATTCTCGACCCGTACACCCTGCGCATCACGCTGACCAAGACGGATTTCAATTTCCCCATGATCCTGGCCTACGTGCCGACGGCCGCCCTGGCGCGCGAAGTGGTGGAGAAATATGGCGACGTGAAGGGCGAAGTAGGCTCCAACCCTGTCGGCACGGGCTATTACACCCTGGGCGAGTGGACGCGCGGCAACCGCATCGTCCTGAACCGCAACACGCAGCATTTGCCCGAGACGTGGAATTTCATGGCCGGCGACGATCCGGACGACCAGCGCATCGTGCGCCAGATGCAGGGCAAGCGCATTCCCGCCATCGACCGCATTGAAATTTCCGTGATGATCGAAGACCAGTCGCGCTGGCTGTCCTTCCAGAGCGGCGGCACGGACGTGTTCTGGCTCGACGGTCCGCTGGCGCCGAAAGCGCTGCTCAACGGCAAGCTGCGTCCCGAGCTGGCGGAGAAGGGCGTGCAACTGTCGCGCCTGCTGGACCCGGAGATCAGCTATTACTACTGGAACATGGAAGACCCCGTGCTGGGCGGCTTCAGCAAGGAAAAGATCGCCCTGCGCCGCGCCATTGCCATGGCGCACAATATCGATGAAGAAATCCGCATCATCTGGAATGGCCAGGCCAAGCGCCTCGACTATCCGATACCGCCCGGCGTCGTCGGCTACGATCCGCACTACAAATCGCTGCTGCAATACGATCCCGTGCTGGCAAATAAATTGCTCGACAAATTCGGCTACAAGAAGGGCGCCGATGGCTGGCGTACCTTGCCCGATGGCAAGCCGCTGCTGATCCGCTACGCCTCGCGCAATGAAGCCAACGGCGTGCTGCAGGCGGAAATGTGGCGCAAGACGTACAACTCGCTGGGCATCCGCATGGAAAACGACCGCATGATCTTTTCCGATATTCTGAAAACGGAAAAGCAGTGCAAGATGCAGACGCGCACGGCGCCGTGGCTGGCCGATTATCCGGACGGCGACAACTTCATGCAGCTGTTCTACGGCCCGAACACGCACCAGAACAACAATGGCTGCTACCAGGACCCCGAGTACGACAAGTGGTACGCGGCCAGCCAGCACATGCCGGCCAGCCCCGAGCGCGACGAGCTGTACCACAAGATGGCGCGCCGCCTGGAAGTCAATGCGGGCGCCCTGATCGGCTATGCGCGCTACCGCAACATGCTGGCGCAAAAGACGGTGCAAGGCTACAAGAAGCACCCGATCCTGTTCCAGGAATGGGCGTATATGGATATCGACAGCGATGGCACAGCCGTGGCCAAACCAGCCCCGGCTGCTGCCAAATAAGCGCAGCTTATAACAACAAGGAATCATTATGTTTGCTTATATCCTGCGCCGCCTGTGGCAGATGCTGCCCACCATGCTGGGCGTCGTCCTGCTGGTCTTCATCCTGTTCAACTGGGTGGGCGGCGACCCCGCCTACATCCTCGCCGGCAAGATGTCCAGCGCCGAAAGCATCGCCAACATCCGCCGCCAGCTGGGCGTCGACCAGCCGTACTACGTGCAGTTGTGGATCTTCATCAAGCAGATCGTCACTTTTGATTTCGGCCAAAGCTGGGCCACGGGTGAAACCGTGTCGCACATCATCACGTCGCGCCTGGGCCCGTCCATGATGGTGCTCATTCCGCTGACCGTGCTGGAAACGTTCTTTGGCGTGGCGCTGGCGCTGGCCATCGCCTTCGTGCGCGGCTCGCTGACGGACCGCATGGTGATGATCGCCTGCACGGTGGGCATGTCGATTTCCATCCTCGTCTACATCATCGTCTTCCAGTACGGCTTTGCCTACAAGCTGGGCCTGTTCCCCGTGCAGGGCTGGGGCGACAGCTTCTGGGAAAACCTGCTGCGCTATTCCACCCTGCCGATCCTCATCGGCCTGGCCGTGTCGATTGCACCCACCCTGCGCCTGTTCCGCACCTTCGTGCTGGACGAGGCCAACCAGGACTACGTGCGCACGGCGCGCGCCAAGGGCTTGAGGGAAGGGCGCATCATGTGGGTCCACGTGCTGCGCAATGCCGCCATCCCCATCATTACCTATGTGATGTCGAACTTGCCGGCCCTGCTGATCGGCGCCTTCCTGCTGGAACGTTTCTTCGGCATTCCCGGCATCGGGCGCGAAGTGATCCTCGCCGTCGAGCGCAGCGACTTTCCGGTGATCAAGGCGATCACCGTGTATGTGGCCGCCGCCACCATGCTCTTCAACCTGCTCACCGACCTGCTGTACCAGGCGGTCGACCCTCGCGTACAACTGAAGTAGAAAGAGACGATGTCGAATACTCATACTTCGCCCGGCCTGTGGGCCCTGGCGTGGCGCCGTTTGCGCGGCGACAAGATTGCAATGGTATCGCTGGCCGTGGTCGGCGCGTTTTTCCTGCTGGTGCTGGCCTCCGCCAGCGGCCTGGTGGCGGCGAACTGGGAAGATGAAGTGGCCGTCAGCTATGCGCCGCCCACCTTTGTCGGCGCCGACAAGGACACGGCCGCGGCCGGCGACGGCGCCATTCCCCTGGCCGACGAGCGCAGCGCGCCGACGCCCGTCAACGTGCTCGACCCGCTGGCCGACGACATCGCCGAACTGCGCGCGCAGATGGGCAGTAATCCTTCTGCCGGCGTGGAGATGTACGGCGTCACCGACCCGCTGGCCGACGACTTGACGGTCTTGCGCGCCGGCATGGGCAAGGCGAAGAAACTCGTCACCCACAAGGCGGCGACACTGCCGTTCGGCGCCGACAAGTGGGGCCACGACATCCTGCAGAAAACCATCAAGGGCGGCGAGACGTCCATCGTCGTGGGCCTGGTGGCGGCCTTGCTGGCCGTCGTGCTGGGCACGATCTTTGGCGCCGTGTCCGGCTACTTCGGCGGCATGGTCGATGACTTCTTTAACTGGTTCTACAGCATCTTCACGTCGATTCCGTCGATTTTGATGATCTTGACCGTGGCGGCCGTGCTGCAGCAGAAGGGCGTGCTGACCATCGTGCTGATCCTGGGTTTGACGGGCTGGACGGGGCCATACCGCCTGATCCGCGCCGAATACATCAAGCACAAGGCGCGCGAATACGTAATGGCGGCCGACGCCATCGGCGCCTCGCACTGGCGCAAGATGTTTTCCCACATCTTCCCCAACGTGAGTCACGTTGCTCTGGTGCAAATGTCGATTCTCGTGGTGGGCTTCATCAAGGCGGAAGTGATCTTGAGTTTCCTCGGCTTTGGCGTGCCGGTGGGCACGGTGTCGTGGGGAAGCATGCTCAACGAGGCACAAAATGAACTGATCCTGGGCAAATGGTGGCAACTGACGGCCGCCGCCACGGCGATGGCCGTGCTGGTGACGGCGTTCTCGCTGTTTACCGACGCCTTGCGCGATGCGCTCGACCCCAAAGTGAAATAGGAGTTGCTCATGGACCAGAATAACCTGTTGGAAGTGCGCGACCTGCGCGTCACCTTCCGCCTGGACAAGAAGACCACGTTCGAGGCCGTCAAGGGTATCTCGTTCAACGTGCCGCGCAACAGCACCGTCGCCCTGGTGGGCGAATCGGGCAGCGGCAAGTCCGTCAGCTCCCTGGCCGTGATGGGCTTGTTGCCGCCGGACAGCACCATCATCGACAAGCAATCGAGCATCCATTTCGGCGGGCGCGACCTGCTGCAACTGTCGATCGCCGAGCGGCGCACCATGTGCGGCAAGGATATCTCGATGATCTTCCAGGAGCCGATGTCGTCCCTGAACCCCGTGTTTACGGTGGGCTTCCAGATCGCCGAGGTGCTGCGCCAGCACATGGGCATGAACCGCAAGCAGGCAAGGGCCCGTACGCTGGCGCTGCTGGAGGAAGTGGGCATACCCGATCCAAACACCAAGATCGACGCCTATCCGAGCCAGATGTCGGGCGGCCAGCAGCAGCGCGTGATGATCGCCATGGCGATCGCTTGCGAGCCGAAACTGCTGATTGCCGACGAACCGACGACGGCGCTGGACGTGACGATCCAGAAGCAGATCATGGACCTGATCGCGGCGCTGCAAAAGAAGCACCAGATGTCCGTGCTCTTTATTACCCATGACCTGGGCCTGGTGGGAGAGATCGCCGACCAGGTGATCGTCATGCGCCATGGCGAAGTGCGCGAGACGGGGGAAGTGCGGCAAGTATTTGAATCCCCGCAAGACAGTTATACGAAGGCGCTGCTGCATTGCCGGCCGTCCCTGGACGAGCGGCCGTGGCGATTGCCCGTCATCGCCGACTACATGGAGGGCAAGGCCGGACCCGGCGTCGAGGTGAAACAGCGCACGCGCGGCTACACGCCGGGCGACGAGCCGGTGCTGGTGGTGAATAACTTGAGTAAGAGCTTTTATACGCGCGAAGGATTGTTCGGCAAGCGCGAATTCCAGGCCGTCAAGGATGTGTCCTTTACTCTACCGCGCGGCAAGACCCTGGGCGTGGTGGGGGAATCCGGTTCCGGCAAGACGACCGTGGGCCTGACCTTGCTGCGTTTGCACCAGGCGACGGGCGGCACGGCCATGTTCCACGGCAAGGACTTGATTGCCATGCCGAACAAGGAGTATTTGCCCTATAAACGCCGCATCCAGATCATCTTCCAGAATCCGTACGCCTCCCTGAATCCCCGCTTCACGGTGGGGCAGATTCTGCTCGAACCGATGCGCATCCACAACATCGGCGCCAACGACCAGGAACGCATCGCCAAGGCTTACTGGCTGCTGGACAAGGTGGGCTTGCCGGAACAGGCTTTCCACCGCTATCCGCACGAGTTTTCCGGCGGCCAGCGGCAGCGCATCGCCATCGCCCGCTGCCTGACCATGCAGCCGGAAATCCTGGTCTGCGACGAATCCGTGTCGGCGCTGGACGTGTCGGTGCAGGCGCAAGTGCTCAACCTGTTGCAGGATTTGCAGGATGAATTCGGATTGTCCTACATCTTCATCTCGCACGACTTGTCCGTCGTCAAATACATCGCCGACCAGGTGATGGTGATGCACAAGGGGCAGGTGGTGGAGCTGGCCGATTCGGACGAGCTGTACCGCAATCCCGTGCATCCGTACACGCGCACCTTATTGAGCGCCATCCCGAAGGGCGTCCAGGTGTAGGGGCATTTTTACGGTAAGATAGCGCCCATGCCCAACCTCATTTACCTGCTCGAACATTACGGTGTCCTGATTGTCTTTGGCATCGTGCTGGTGGAGCAGCTCGGCCTGCCGATTCCCGCCTTTCCCATCCTCGTGGTGGCGGGGGCGCTGGCCGTCGATGGGGACATGAACGGGGCATTGGTGCTGGCCGCCGCGCTGGGCGCCTGCCTGATCAGCGACTTCACGTGGTTCCGCGCGGGCCGCCATTTCGGCAAGCGCATCTTGCGCCTGCTGTGCCGCATCTCGCTGTCGCCCGATTACTGCGTCAGCCAGACGGAAGACAAGTTCAAGCGCTGGGGCCCGAAAGCCCTGATCGTTTCCAAGTTCGTGCCGGGATTTAACACCGTGGCCGCGCCCATGTCGGGCGCGCTGGGCACGCCGCCGGGCCAGTTCTTCCTGTACGCGGGCCTGGGCGCCTTGCTGTGGAGCGGCACGGGCATCGTCGTCGGCGTGATCTTCCATGCCAGCGTGCAGCAGGTGCTCGACCTGCTCAGCACCATGGGCAGCACGGCCTTGCTGATGCTGGCCACCTTGCTGGGACTGTTCCTGCTGTACAAATTCCTCGAACGCCGGCGTTTCCGCCAGGCCTTGCAGATCGAGCGCATCGGCATCGATGAATTGCTCGAACTCATAGAGCAGGGCGAGGAGCCGCTGATGGTCGATGCGCGCAGCGCCACGGCGCAGGCCCTGGAGCCGGCCGTGCCGGGCGCCCTGTTCTTCAACGGCAAGGAACCCGTGCCCGCCATGATCGCCATGGACAAGGACCGCCACATCATCGTGTATTGCAGCTGCCCCAATGACGTGACGGCCGCGCAAGTGGCCAAGCTGTTGCACCAGCACGGCTTCCACCGCGCCAAGCCCCTGCATGGCGGCCTCGATGCCTGGAATGCCGCCTACCGCTCGGACCAGCCCGCGCCTGCCAGCCTGGTGGGCGAAGGCTTGCCATCCTGAATCGCGCTGTCGCCCGCGCGCCACGCCTGCCGTAAAAACCGGTAGTAATAATACGAAAACAGCCGCGCCGGGCCGCCACCATGCCGGCGCCGCGTGGCCGCCGTCCCGCGCGAAGCGGCTTTGCGCAAACTGCGGCATACTCTCCTTCGGGTCCGATTCCTGCTGCTGTGCAGCATGGTTCTAACGCGCCTGGCGAGGGTGGGCACTTACTATTATTCATTGTTTTCGAGCAACTTCTCACTGCTCTGTTGCATTTGGAGTGGAACTACCAATAAAGGCTTGTTTTGATGTACTTAAACTACAAACTTTGCTTGCCTCCGGGCGCATTCATCCTTTAAGCTTGGCGTCCCATGCGTCCCACTTCATCATCTAAAATCATGAGCGCTTCGTCTTCCCCCGTACTGCCGACTTCCGCCTTCGCCGATGGACCGCGCCTGCTGGCCGACGTGGGCGGCACCAACGCCCGTTTCGCCCTGGAAGTGGCCGCCGGCCACATCGTCCTGGTGGAAGTGCTGCCCTGTGCCGATTACCCGAGCCTGTCCGCCGCGCTGCAAGCCTACCTGGCCCTGCCCCACGTGGCCGCGGCCGGTGGGCAAGCCGTGCGCCATGCCGTGATCGCCATCGCCAATCCCGTCGACGGCGATTTCCTCAGCATGACGAACCACCACTGGTCGTTCTCGATCCGCGCCATGCGCGAAGAGTGCGGCTTCACGACCCTGGACGTGGTCAACGATTTCACGGCCCTGGCGCGCTCGCTGCCGCAGCTGTCTGCGGAGCAAAAGCACCAGGTGGGCGCGGGCACGGCCCGTCCCGGCACGGCCATCGGCCTGATCGGCGCCGGCACGGGCCTGGGCGTATCCGGCCTGATTCCCTCGCACGGCGGATGGATCGCCCTGCAAAGCGAAGGCGGCCACGTCAGCTTCGCGCCGTCGAATGAGGTGGAAGTGGGCATTTTGCAGTTTGCCTGGCGCGAATTTGAACACGTCTCGGCCGAACGCCTGATTTCCGGCGATGGCCTGGAGCTGATCTACCGCGCCCTGGCCGACCGCGCCGGCGTGCCGGCCGAAGACTTGCCGGCGGCGGAGATCACGCGCCGCGCGCTGGCCGGCGAATCGCAGCTGTGCGACGACGTCATCGAAGCCTTCTGCTGCATGCTGGGCACGGTGGCGGGCAACGTCGCCGTCACCCTGGGCGCGCTGGGCGGCATCTATATCGGCGGCGGCATCGTGCCGCGCCTGGGCCAGCGCTTCGACCGTTCCGGTTTCCGCGCCCGCTTCGAGCGCAAGGGCCGCTTCGCCAATTATGTGTCGCAAGTGCCCACCTTCGTCATCACGGCGCAGTATCCGGCTTTCCTCGGCGCATCGGCCATTCTCTCGGAGAAACTCGCCTCCCTCTGATGCGCCAGCCGTTCCAGATGTCGCGCTAGGGCCGGGTAAAACGTGTGTTTTGCCCGGTTTTGCGCTTTTCCGCTTTTTATCAGGTACAATTGGCATCGTTGGATGAAACGACGACTGTCGCTCACTTGCCTGGCTGGTCTGCCGCCACAAGAGAAGCAGCTGCTCCGGATATCGTTTCATTGCTGGTTATTTAAGGCCAGCTCCATGGATCGCAGGACTTTCACTGCATCCGCAAGTCCCGCTTTGCGCGCATCGGCCAAGGCGTCGGAAAAACAGCCTCAACTTGTAACTCCAGCATGGCGTCGTCACCGATGTCTGCCATCCGTTACGTTGAAATGAACGTTTTGATTTCTTTCTCTGCATACGAATTGCAACACACATCCGCACAGAATTGCTATGAATACAATTGAGGCTAAAAAAGTCCTCGAAACCGCGTTGCTGTGCGCTCGTGAGTCGCTGACGATCCACAGCCTGAAAAAGCTGTTCGTCGATGCGGACGAGAGCGGCCGCGTGCGCGGTGTCGGCGTCGGTGCCGACACGATCAAGCAGTTGCTGGAAGAGTTGCGGGACGAATGGGAAGGGCGGGGCATCGAGATCGTCAGCCTGGCCTCGGGCTGGCGCTTTCAAAGCCGCCCGGAAATGAAGATGTATCTCGATCGCCTGACGCCCGAGCGGCCGCCCAAGTATTCGCGGGCGACCCTGGAAACCCTGGCCATCATCGCGTATCGCCAGCCGGTGACGCGCGGCGATATCGAGGAGATTCGCGGCGTTGCCGTCAATTCGCAGACGATCAAGATGCTGGAAGACCGCGGCTGGGTCGATGCCATCGGCTACCGCGACGTGGTGGGACGGCCGGCCTTGCTGGCCACCACCAAGCAGTTTTTGGATGACCTGGGTTTGCATTCGCTGTCCCAGTTGCCGCCTTTGCAGCAAATCAGTGAAATGCAGGGCAATGGGCTCGAAGCCCTGGAAGCGGCCCTGCAGGAAAATTTTGACAAGGCAAGCAATGAGCTTGCCCCCCAGCTTGGTGCAGGTAGCAATACGGCTGTGACAGATGTAGATGTGACAGCAAGCCTTGATGCCGGCCCCGATGCTTCGCCCATGGACGAAGCCTACACTCACGACCCTGCGCCAGAACTAACGGTTGACGCTGCGCCAGGTCAGCACAGCCAAGAAACGAAGAATGAATAATCCGAACACACCCGAGACAGTTACCGCCAGCGACGAAGCCATCGTTGCCAAGCCCAAGCGCCGCACCAAGGCCCAGATCGAGGCCGACGCCGCTGCGGCGACTGCCGCTGCCGGCGACGCCGCCGTTGCCAAGCCGAAGCGCCGCACGAAAGCCGACGTGGCCGCCGAAGCGCCCGTTGTTGCCGCTGCCGCCGTAGAAGCTGCTCCTGCCGTCAAGAAAACCCGCGCCAAGCCGGCCCTGAAGGCCGTGGCGGAAGCGGCGGAAGCCGCCGCCGAGGCGGTCGCCGCCCCGGCGCCGCGTCCGCCGCGCGCCCGCGCCGCCGCCAAGGCCGCTGCCGCCGAAGCGGAAGCCGCGCCGGAAGCCGCTGCCGAGAAACCGGCCGAAGCGCGTCCGACGCGCGGTCCGCGCCAGATGCGCGGCGTGCAGGCCGAGCGCGCGCTGCGCCAGCCGCCACGCGCCGAAGCGCCGCAGGCAGCGGAAGCTGCTGCGCCTGCCGCAGAGCAGGCTGCCGCGCCAGTTGCCGACGTGTTCGATGCCGAAGGCAACCTCGTGTCCGCGCCACGCGCACCGCGCGGTCCGCGCAACGACGTGCCCGGCGCCGGCAAGAATGCGGGCAAGAGCCGTAAAAAAGGCAAGGGCCGCCAGGCGGCGCCCGGCAAGGTCAGCGACGCCGACGCCGTGTTCTCCTTCGTCACTTCCGACGCCTTCGACAGCGAAGACGGCGGCACGGGCCGCGTGCAAAAGGCGGCCGTGCGCCGCGACCTGACGTCCGACGACGATGCGCCGAAGCTGCACAAGGTGCTGGCCGAAGCCGGTCTCGGTTCGCGCCGCGACATGGAAGACCTGATCATTTCGGGCCGCGTGTCCGTCAATGGCGAGCCGGCCCACATCGGCCAGCGCATCCTGCCGACCGACCACGTACGCATCAACGGCAAGCTGATCCAGCGCCGCGTGAGCAAGAAACCGCCACGCGTACTGGTGTATCACAAGCCGGCCGGCGAAATCGTCAGCCATAATGACCCGGACGGCCGTCCATCCGTGTTCGACCGCCTGCCGACCATGAAGGCAGGCAAATGGCTGGCCGTGGGCCGCCTCGACTTCAACACGGAAGGCCTGCTGCTGTTTACCACTTCCGGTGACCTGGCCAACCGCCTGATGCACCCCCGCTACGGCATCGACCGCGAGTACGCCGTGCGTACCCTGGGCGAGCTGGAAGAAGGCATGCGCCAGAAGCTGCTGGCCGGCGTCGAGCTGGAAGACGGCATGGCGCAGTTCTCGAAGATCGCCGATGGCGGCGGCGAAGGCATCAACAAGTGGTACCGCGTGGTGATCGGCGAAGGCCGCAACCGCGAAGTGCGCCGCATGTTCGAAGCCATCGGCCTGACCGTCTCGCGCCTGATCCGCACCCGCTACGGCGCCATGACCCTGCCGAGCGGCCTGAAGCGCGGCCGCTGGGAAGAGATGGATGAAAACACCGTGCGCGACCTGCTGGCCGCCTACGGCATCGAAAAGAAAATGCCGCCTTCGGGCGATCCCCGTGCCGCCGGCGCCGCCAAGGGCCGCGAAGCGCGCAAGGCGGGCCGCGATGACGAGCCGAATGGCAACCGCATCGATGTGAGCAACCGCAATGCCGACCCCTTCCCGGTCGCGCCGCGCCGTGGACAGCTTGCCGGCCAGTTTGCCCGTCCGCAAGGCCAGGGCCGCCCAGGCGGCGCCGGCCGTCCAGGCGAAGCGCGTGGTCCGGGCCGTGGTCAGCCGCAAGGTCCGTTCCAGGGTGGCCAGCCCCGTTCGTCGGCATCGTTCGAAGGCGCGCAAGGTCAAGGGCAGGGCCGTCCGCCGCGTGCGGCAGGCCAGGGCCGTCCCGGTGGCGAAGGCCGCGCACCGCAGCGCGGTCCGCGCCAGCCCGATCCGCTGCAAACGGCATTCGGCTTTGCCAACACGGGTCCGCGCCGCAATGCGGGCGGTGCCGGCGGCCAGGCCCGTTCCGGCGGCCAGCCGCGCGGCGGCATGGATCGTGGCGGCATGGATGGCATGCCGCGCCGCCGCAGCAAAGGTTAATTCAGAGGGATTTCTTCTCGCGTTCCCGCCAAACTGCGGCGGGCGCGCGCTCTTGTAACTGTTGTAAGCCGGGCCGCTCCTTGCGTGCGGCATTGCGGCGAAGTTAATAAGAGGTTATAATCTGCAGCCTAATAAAAGTTCTCCGCAGGGTTGTTTGGTGGGGAGTGCTTTCATCTGGTTGGGGAAATACAAGAAGATGGGCAGATGCCCATTTTTTTTTTGTTGAACCGTTTGTAATGGCGCCGACAAGGGGCCATATATGACTTGCGCGTGTTTTTCGCATGCCGCCGGTGCTGTTGCAGTGCCGCGATGCTGAAAACGGGCCTTATTTCTGGAGAATTTCTTGCAGCAGTTGGGATTAATTGAAAAGACAGTCACTGGTCTGGGCTATGAGCTCGTTGATGTCGAACGTGCCGAGCGCGGGCTGCTGCGCGTCTTTATTGATTTCAGCGCCGCCGATGCCGCTGAAAAAGGTCCGATCACGGTCGAGGACTGTGCCACGGTCAGTCACCAGTTATCGCATGTGTTGACGGTAGAGAACGTTCCTTACGAGCGTCTCGAGATTTCTTCCCCGGGTCTGGATCGTCCGGTGCGCAAGCTGGAAGACTTTGTCCGTTTCGCAGGCCAGGAAATCATCGTCAAGCTGATGGTGGCGATGCCGGGTACGAACAACCGGAAGTCGTTCCAGGGGATTCTGCAAGAACCCGTGGGCGATAAATTGTCGTTGGAATTTGAAGGTAAGGATGGTCCGGCGATGTTGGAGTTTACGCTCGCCGACGTGGATAAGGCACGCTTGGTGCCGCAGGTGGTTTTTAAGGGACGCAAAGCATGAGCCGCGAAGTTTTATTATTGGTTGACGCGCTGGCGCGCGAAAAAAACGTCGATAAAGATGTCGTCTTCGGCGCCCTCGAATTCGCGTTGGCGCAAGCCACGAAGAAACGGTATGAGGGTGAGGTAGACATCCGCGTTTCGATCGACCGCGACACGGGCGAATTCGAATCGTTCCGCCGCTGGCACGTGGTGCCCGATGAAGCGGGCCTGCAATTGCCGGATCAGGAGATCCTGCATTTCGAGGCAAAAGAACAGATTCCCGATATCGAAGTCGATGATCACATCGAAGAACCGATCGAATCCGTCGAATTCGGCCGCCGTTTCGCCCAGGATACCAAACAGGTCGTCCTGCAGCGCGTGCGCGATGCCGAGCGCGAACAGATCCTGGTCGACTTCCTGGAGCGCGGCGACTCGCTCGTCACCGGCACCATCAAGCGCATGGAACGCGGCGACGCCATCGTCGAATCGGGCAAGATCGAAGCGCGCCTGCCACGCGACCAGATGATTCCGAAAGAGAATCTGCGTATCGGCGACCGCGTGCGTGCCTACATCTTGCGCATCGACCGCAATATGCGCGGCCCGCAAGTGATCCTGTCGCGCACAGCTCCAGAATTCATTATGAAGCTGTTCGAGCTGGAAGTGCCGGAAATTGAACAAGGCATGCTGGAAATCAAATCGGCAGCCCGCGATGCCGGCGTGCGCGCCAAGATCGCCGTCTACACGGCCGACAAGCGCATCGATCCGATCGGTACCTGCGTCGGCATGCGCGGTTCGCGCGTGCAGGCCGTGACCGGCGAGCTGGGCGGCGAACGCGTCGACATCGTGCTGTGGTCGGAAGATCCGGCGCAGTTCGTCATCGGCGCCCTGGCACCGGCGAACGTGTCGTCGATCATGGTTGACGAAGAGAAACATGCGATGGATGTCGTCGTCGATGAAGAAAACCTGGCAATCGCGATCGGCCGCTCCGGCCAGAACGTGCGCCTGGCATCGGAACTGACTGGCTGGAAGATCAACATCATGACGGCCGAAGAATCGGCCGACAAAGCTGCCCAGGAAACGGCTGCCGTGCGCATCCTGTTCATGGAAAAGCTCGATGTTGACCAGGAAGTGGCCGATATTCTGGTGGAAGAAGGTTTCGCCAGTCTGGAAGAAATCGCTTACGTGCCAATTTCCGAAATGCTGGAAATCGAATCGTTTGACGAAGATACCGTCAATGAACTCCGTACCCGTGCGCGTGATGCGCTCGTGACCGAAGCGATCGCTTCGGAAGAGGGTCTGGAAGGCATGGACGAGGCGTTGGTGAATCTGGAAGGCATGGATCGCGTCACCGCCGGCAAGCTGGGTCTGGCTGGTATCAAGACCGTTGAAGCATTTGCAGCACTGGCATATGACGAATTTGGCGCAATCCTGGCCTTGTCTGCGGACCGTGCGCGTGAACTGATTACAAGTGAATTTAAAGATGTGACCGACGATGAGATGAAGTTGGTTGACTCGAAGTACGACGATCGTGCCAAGGCGTTGCAAGCCAAGGCATGGAGTCTGGCCGAATCCGCAAAGGCTTAATTTGAGTATCTTTATCATCTCCGCGACACATAGAAAAGAGGACTGAATGGCGAGTAACAACGTAGCCCAATTTGCCACCGAACTGAAGATGCCTGCAGATTTGCTGCTGACGCAGCTGCGTTCTGCCGGCGTCGAGAAAAGTTCGACGTCAGATCCATTGTCGAAAGATGATAAGGACAAGCTTTTGGATCATCTGCGCCGCACACACGGCGCAGCGGCTGACACAGAAAAGAAAAAAATCACCGTGACCCGCAAGGAAACGACGGAAATCAAGCAGGCTGACGCCACCGGCAAGTCGCGCACCATCCAGGTGGAAGTGCGCAAGAAACGCACCTTCGTCCAGCGTGACGAAGCGGCGCCGGTCGCAGCCGAGCCGGTCGCGCCTGCCGCGCCGGTGATCGATCCCGCCGAAGTGGCGCGCCGTGAAGAAGATGCCCGTAAACAGGCTGAACTGATCGCCCGCCAGGAAGCGGACCTGCGCGAAAAGCAGGAACGTCTGGCCAAGCTGGACGCGGAAAAAGAAGCCCAGGCGAAAGCCACGCAACAGGCTGAACTTGCTGCGAAGAAAGAAGCGGAAGCGGAAGCGAAGAAAGCGGCCGCCAAGGCTGCCGCCGCGCCTGCCGCTGCCGCTGCTGCGCCTGTCGTCGACGATGCCGCCGCGGAAGCGAAAAAAGCCGCCGCCGCTGAAGAAGCGAAGAAAAAAGCCGCTGCCGCTGCAGTTGCCGCCAAGGAAGCCGCTGACAAGGCGGAAGCCACCGAGCGCGCACGCAAGGCCGTCGCCGATGAAGTCGCCCAGATCAAGGCCATGATGAACGCGCCACGCCGCGCCATCAAGGCACCGGAACCCGTACCGGTTCCAGTGAAACCGAAGGCGCCGGAAGGCACGCTGCACAAGCCTGCTGACAAGAAACCTGGCGACAAGCCGGGCGACAAGAAGCCTGCTGTTGCAGACAAGAAATCCATCAAGTCGGCCAATGTGTCGTCTACCTGGTCCGATGACGCGAAAAAACGCGGCACCACCGGTGGTCCCAAGCCACGCGGCAACAGCGGCCCAGGCGGCCGTGACAGCTGGCGCGGTGGCGCGAAGGGCCGTCGCCCGACGCACCATGACGACCGTGAATCGAACTTCCAGGCGCCGACGGAAGCCGTCGTCAAGGACGTGCACGTACCGGAAACGATCACCGTGGCCGAACTGGCGCACAAAATGTCCGTCAAGGCATCCGAAGTCATCAAGCATTTGATGAAATTGGGCCAGATGTGCACGATCAACCAGGTGCTGGACCAGGAAACCGCCATGATTCTGGTGGAAGAAATGGGCCACAAGGCGTTCGCCGCCGAACTGGACGATCCGGAAGCGCTGCTGGCCGACGTGGGCGAGCACGCGCACTTCGAAACCAAGCCACGCGCACCGGTGGTCACCGTCATGGGTCACGTCGACCACGGCAAGACCTCGCTGCTGGACTACATCCGTCGCGCCAAGGTGGCATCGGGCGAAGCGGGCGGCATTACGCAGCACATCGGCGCTTACCACGTCGATACGCCACGCGGCATGATCACCTTCCTCGACACCCCGGGCCACGAAGCGTTTACCGCCATGCGTGCCCGTGGCGCCAAGGCAACCGACATCGTCATTCTGGTGGTTGCCGCCGACGATGGCGTGATGCCGCAAACGAAAGAAGCGATTGCCCATGCGAAAGCAGCCGGCGTACCGCTGGTGGTGGCGATCAACAAGGTCGACAAACCGGGCGGCAACGTGGATCGCGTGACGCAGGAACTGGTCGCCGAGCAAGTCGTGCCGGAAGAATACGGTGGCGAATCGCCATTCGTGCCGGTGTCGGCCAAAACGGGCCAGGGTATCGATGACCTGCTGGAACAAGTGCTGCTGCAAGCCGAAGTGCTGGAACTGACGGCACCGGTAGAAGCGCCTGCACGCGGCCTGGTGGTCGAGGCGCGTCTGGACAAGGGCCGTGGTCCTGTCGCGACGATCCTGGTGCAGTCCGGTACCTTGCGCCGCGGCGACGTGATTCTGGCTGGCTCTTCGTATGGCCGCGTGCGCGCCATGCTGGACGAGAACGGCAAGGCCATCGCTGAAGCGGGTCCGTCAATCCCGGTCGAAATCCAGGGTCTGACGGAAGTGCCGGTCGCCGGTGAAGAAGTCGTCGTCATGGCGGACGAGCGCAAGGCGCGTGAAATCGGCCTGTTCCGTCAAGGTAAGTTCCGTGACGTGAAACTGGCGAAACAGCAAGCCGCGAAACTGGAAAACATGTTCGACCAGATGGCCGAAGGCGAAGTGAAAAACTTGCCATTGATCATCAAAACCGACGTGCAGGGTTCGCAGGAAGCGCTGGTTGGCTCGCTGCAGAAACTGTCGACCTCCGAAGTGCGCGTACAAGTGGTTCACGCCGCTGTCGGCGGCATCACGGAATCGGACGTCAACCTGGCAGTCGCCTCGAAAGCGGTCATCATCGGCTTCAACGCCCGTGCCGACGCCCAGGCGCGCAAGCTGGCCGAGTCGAATGGCGTGGACATCCGCTACTACAACATCATTTACGATGCGATCGACGAGATCAAATCGGCGTTGTCGGGCATGTTGGCACCAGAGAAACGCGAAACGGTCATCGGCCAGGTCGAGATCCGCCAGGTCATCCTGGTCTCGAAAGTGGGCGCGGTTGCCGGTTGCCTGGTCACCGATGGCGTGGTCAAGCGTGCTTCTTCCGTCCGCCTGTTGCGCAACAACATCGTGGTGTGGAGCGGCGAGATCGACTCCCTGAAACGCTTCAAGGACGATGCGAAAGAAGTTCGCGCCGGTCTGGAGTGCGGCCTGTCGCTGAAGAACTACAACGACATTCAGGTTGGCGACACGCTGGAAGTGTTCGAAGTCCAGGAAATCGCTCGCACGCTGTAATCACAGCAGTAAAAGAAATGAAATGCCGCGCGGACATATCGTTGTCCGCGCAAACACGTGGGGCGCATGGGGCAACGGGCAACCGTTTGACCCATGCGCCCTGCGGCACTTAGGACAGCACTTACTATCATGGCTAAACATAGCAAAACCATGCCGGCGCGCGGCTTGCGCGTGGCAGACCAGATCCAGCGCGACCTGGCCGAAATCATCGCCTACGAATTGAAAGACCCCCGCGTCGGCACGATGATCACCATTACCGAAGTGCAGATCACGCCCGACTACGCGCACGCCAAGGTGTTTTTCACGATGTTGAAAGACAGCAAGGAAGCCATCAAGAACACGACCGAAGGCCTGATGGCCGCGGCGGGCTTCATCCGTGGCCTGCTGGGCAAGCGCCTGCACATCCACACCCTGCCGATGTTGCATTTCGTGCATGACAGCTCGACCTCGCGCGGCATGGAAATGTCCTTGCTGATCGACAAGGCCAACGCGACGCGCGCGGCCGACGCCGAACCGGACGCGAAACCGGAAGACAAAGCGGACGAGCAATAACAGTGGCCGGTCCGAAGAAACCACCGGGCATCAAGCGGGTGCGCGACCTCGTCGACGGCGTCTTGTTGCTGGACAAGCCTGTCGGCTGGTCCAGCAACGATGCGCTGATCAAGGCCAAGCGCGTGCTGAACGCGAAGAAGGCGGGCCATACGGGCACGCTGGATCCGTTCGCCACGGGCTTGCTGCCGCTGTGCTTTGGCGAGGCGACCAAGTTCTCGCAGGATTTGCTGGAAGCGGACAAGACCTACGAAACCCTGGTGCACCTGGGGCAGACGACGGATACGGGCGACACGGAGGGCGAAGTGCTGGAAACGCGCGACGTCAACGTGACGCAGGAGCAGATCGAGGCCGTGCTGGCGCAGTTCCGCGGGCCGATTTTGCAGACGCCGCCCATGTACTCGGCCTTGAAAAGGGACGGCAAGCCCCTATATGAGTATGCAAGGGCGGGCATCACCCTGGAGCGCGAAGCGCGCCCGGTGACCATCCACAAGCTCGAGTTTCTCGGCTATGAAGCCCCGTTCCTGAAATTGTCCGTGATGTGCAGCAAGGGCACGTATATCCGCGTGCTGGGCGAAGACATCGGCCAGGCCCTCGGCTGCGGCGCGCATCTGAACGCCTTGCGCCGCACGCAGGTGGGCAACCTGACCCTGGATGGCGTCGTCACCTTGGACGAGCTGACGGCGCATGCCGCGCCGCTCGCCCTGCTGGCGCCCGTCGATGCCTTGTTGTCGAGTTTTCCCGCCGTGCAACTGACGGACGAGCTGGCCAAGCGCTTCCTGCATGGCCAGCGCATCGCGCTGGGCAAGGAAGACGTCGCCGTGCCGGCCGAGCCGGGCAGGGTGCGCGTGTATCACGACGCCAAATTGCTGGGCACGGGCCAGTTTCAGGAATACAGCATCCTGGCCCCGGAGCGCCTGATTGCCACGGCACACCAATAAGTCACAGCAACGTCATATTACCCAGCGACACTCTTCAAACAGTGTCGCTTTTTTAAACAATCCGTCCCCGACCGCGGGAGCCGCCAGCATTTTTAGATAGCGTTGCAACGCAACATGCTATACTACGCGGTTCCGGAAATAGATTAGCATTCGGGTATCTCGTACATCTTGTACGCACTCCGCAGTTTTTCAGTAACTACTACGACCATGTCAAATACAAAACGCGCAATTCGTAATATCGCCATTATCGCCCACGTTGACCACGGCAAAACCACGCTGGTGGACCAGCTGCTGCGCCAGTCCGGCACCTTCCGTGAAAACCAAGCGGTCGACACCCGAGTCATGGACTCGAACGACCTGGAAAAGGAGCGCGGCATTACGATTCTGTCGAAGAACTGCGCCGTTGAGTACGAAGGCACCCACATCAACATCGTCGACACCCCAGGCCACGCCGACTTCGGCGGCGAAGTGGAACGTGTTCTGTCGATGGTGGACTCGGTTCTGCTGCTGATCGATGCACAGGAAGGCCCGATGCCGCAAACCCGTTTCGTCACGCGCAAGGCGCTGGCACTGGGTCTGAAGCCTATCGTGATCGTCAACAAGATCGACCGTCCAGGCGCACGTCCTGACTGGGCCATCAACCAGACGTTCGAACTGTTCGACAAGCTGGGCGCTACCGACGAGCAACTGGATTTCCCTATCGTTTACGCCTCGGGCCTGAACGGCTATGCCGGCCTGACCGAAGACGTGCGCGGCGGCGACATGAAGCCGATGTTCGACGCCATCCTGGAACACGTTCCAGTACGTGACGACAATCCGGAAGGCCCGCTGCAAATGCAGATCACCTCGCTGGACTACTCGTCGTACGTCGGCAAGATCGGCATTGGCCGCGTCAACCGCGGTACCGTCAAAGTCGGTCAAGACGTGCTGGTCATCAATGGCCCAGGCGTGACCCCGATCAAGGGCCGCATCAACCAGGTGCTGAACTTCAAGGGCCTGGAGCGCGTGCTGGTGGACGAAGCCGTCGCCGGCGACATCTGCCTGATCAACGGTATCGACGAAATCGGCATCGGTTCGACCCTGTGCGCCGTGGACACCCCGGAAGCGCTGCCGATGCTGACCGTCGACGAGCCGACCCTGACCATGAACTTCATGGTCAACAACTCGCCGCTGGCTGGCCGCGAAGGCAAGTTCGTGACCTCGCGTCAACTGCGTGACCGTCTGGAAAAAGAATTGAAGGCCAACGTTGCCCTGCGCGTGGCACCAACCGACGACGACACGATCTTCGAAGTATCGGGCCGCGGCGAACTGCACCTGACGATTCTGATCGAAAACATGCGTCGCGAAGGCTTCGAGCTGGCCGTATCGCGTCCACGCGTGGTGTTCAAGATGGTCGATGGCGTGCGTCACGAGCCGTTTGAAAACCTGTCGGTTGACGTGGAAGAAGCCAACCAGGGCGGCGTCATGGAAGAACTGGGCCGTCGTCGCGGCGACCTGCAAAACATGGAATCGGATGGCAAGGGCCGCGTGCGTCTCGAGTACCTGATCCCGGCGCGTGGCCTGATCGGCTTCCAGGGCGAATTCATGACCCTGACCCGCGGCACCGGCCTGATGAGCCACGTGTTCCACGAATACGCTCCGGTCGACAACACCCGTGGCGAAATGGCTGGCCGTCGCAACGGCGTGCTGATTTCGCAGGATGACGGCGCTGCTGTTGCCTACGCTATCTGGAAACTGCAAGACCGCGGCCGTATGTTCGTGTCGCACAATGACCCGGTCTACGAAGGCATGGTCATCGGTATCCACTCGCGCGACAACGACCTGGTCGTCAACCCGATCAAGGGCAAGCAGCTGACCAACGTGCGTTCGTCGGGTACCGACGAAGCCGTGCGCCTGGTGCCGCCTATCCAGATGTCGCTGGAATACGCAGTCGAATTCATCGAGGACGACGAACTGGTGGAAATCACGCCAAAATCGATCCGTCTGCGCAAGCGCTTCCTGAAAGAGCACGAGCGTAAAAAAGCGTCGCGTGAATCGTAATTTGTTGTAGAGCATGGCCTGCGGGCCATGCGCTCCCGGCCCGCTGCGCCGCGCCACCGTTACCGGTGGGGCGCGCAGCGGGTTTGTCATTTGCAGCCCCTGTTTTTGTAGACACCATGACTTCTTCCTCTTTGCCTTCCCGCCGCCTGTCCGTCGCCCCCATGATGGACTGGACCGACCGCCATTGCCGCAAGTTCCACCGCGAAATCACGCGCCATACCTGGCTCTATACGGAAATGGTCACCACGGGCGCGCTCGTGTATGGCGACGTGGAGCGCCATCTGCGCTTCAATGAGGAAGAGCATCCGGTGGCCCTGCAGCTGGGCGGCAGCGATCCGGCCGACCTGGCGACCAGCGCGAAGCTGGGCCAGCAGTGGGGCTATGACGAGGTCAACCTGAACTGCGGCTGCCCGTCCGAGCGCGTGCAGAAGGGCGCGTTTGGCGCCTGCCTGATGGCCGAGCCGCAACTGGTGGCCGACTGCGTGAAAGCCATGCGCGACGTGGTCGACATCGACGTCACGGTGAAGCACCGCATCGGCATCGACGACAGCGAGTCGTACGACTTCGTGCGTGATTTCGTCGGCACCGTGGCCGACGCCGGCTGCAAGACGTTTATCGTGCATGCGCGTAACGCCATCCTGAAAGGCTTGAGCCCGAAGGAAAACCGCGAAGTGCCGCCCCTCAAGTATGACTATGCCTACCGCTTGAAGCGTGATTTTCCGCAATTCGAGTTCATTATCAATGGCGGCATCAAGACCCTGGACGAGATCGACCTGCACCTGCAGCACCTCGATGGCGTCATGCTGGGCCGCGAGGCCTATCACAACCCCTACGTGATGGCGCAGTTCGACCAGCGCTATTACGGCGACGAGTCGCCCGTCAAAACGCGCGAGCAGGTGCTCGAGGCGATGATTCCGTATATCAGCGCGCAGCTGGAAAAAGAGGCGGGGCGATTGAAACTGAACAGCGTCACGCGCCACATGCTGGGCCTGATGCAAAACCTGCCCGGCGCGCGCGGCTTCCGCCAGACCCTGTCCGACTCGAAGAAGCTGGCCTCGGGCGACCCGCGCCTGCTGCTGGAAGCGGCGGCGCGATTGTCTTTGCCGGCCTGATGAACGGCGCCTGCCACGCCCATGCGCAGCAGCTGAATGGCTACCTGCAAGCCGTCGGCGCGCTGAAGGATGATGGCAGCCTGTTTCTGTGCGCGTATCTTGGACCCGTTGCGCCGCAGGCGTCGCTCGACGCCGTGTGCCGCGTCCTGAACGTGGCGCCAGAGGGGCTGCGTTTGCAGCCGCTCGAGACGGTCGCGTGCAGCGGCGTCGCCTGCACGCCGCGCCAATGGCTGCTGGAACGGATGCGTCCCATGAGCGAGGCGGACCGCCAGCCGCTCGACGCGCGCCTGTTCGACGGCTTCGAGCGCGAACTGGCCGAACTGCTGGACGGCCAGCCCCGCTGGCACCAACTGGTATCCTCGGGCCAGCGCAGCCTGGCCGGCCAATTGGGCGCCATCTGGAGCGTCTTTGTCTTTGGCTCGGACGACCACGCCTATGTGATGCATTGCAGCTGGGACAGCTGACTCAACTTGTCTATACCTGTGCCTGCCGCACTGGTATTACCCGCCGCACTCCTTCCCCCTGTTGTCTCGCAGAAAACGATGTCATAAGGCTATGCCATGTGTTGTAAATGCGCATTTTCGGCGCACGCCCGCACTGCAATGGGGCGTTTCTGCTTGGCAAGAAACGGCGTTGTTGCCATTTCCCCGAAGAAAGTTAATCTGCAATTTATTCAGGCACTTATTGCTTGCTTTGAGGCAAAATTTACACCTATAATTGATTATAGACAAATATTTCTCATATGAATGTTTGATGTTGATCTCACCATCAACAGTGTAAAAACTGCAGTGTGTGGAACAAATTTGCATTCGCAGTCACTGGTGTTGCCAGGGCTGTTGTAGACCAGGAAGTACCTCAGGCTGCGTGCGGCCGGATACCGCCGGCTGGCCGAGAGGCAGCAGCGGCTACCGGCGTTCCGCAGCCTTCGTCTTGTCGTGCCGGGCAAAATTCTTATCAATAGTTTCATTTACGAAGAGCCGAAATGAATTTAGCAAAAATGAAGGTTGGTACTCGCCTGGGCCTGGGATTCGCCCTGGTACTGGTTCTGCTGGTGGCCGTGACCGTCCTCGGTATCGCGCGCATGGCGCAAATCCAGGAACGTCTCGATCACGTGATCAATGTCAACAACGTCGTCACCCGCCTGGTGATCGACATGCGTGGCAACGTCAGCGACCGCATCACGTCGCTGCGCATCCTCACCCTGATGACCGACGCGAGCGATATGGAGCCGGAAATGGCGCGTATCAAGACGCAAACGGCGACCTATCAGGAAACGCAGAAAAAGCTCGAAGAGAAGTTCGCCGTCGAGTCGACTGCCGAAGAAAAGGCCTTGCTGGCCTCGATCAAGGAATATGAAGCCGCCGCCATGCCGGCCATCGCCAAGGCATCCGCCCTGTGGATGGCCAACGATGCGGAAGGCGCCACGCGCGTGATGATCAAGGAAATCCGTCCGGTACAGAAAAAATGGATGGAAGCGCTGGAGCAGCTGGCCACCCTGGAAGACAAGCTGAACGAGCAGATGCAATCGGATGCCCGCAAGGCCTTCGACAGCGCGCGCCTGTTCATGATCATCCTCGGCGTACTGGCCGTGGCGATGGGCGTGGCGGCGGCACTGGTAATCACGCGTGGCCTGCTGAAGCAGCTGGGCGGCGAACCGGACTACACGGCATCGATCGCCGGCAGCATCGCCAATGGCGACCTGTCGATCGGCATCCACACCCAGCCTTCGGACAATTCCAGCCTGCTGGCGGAAATGAAGGAAATGCGCAACAGCCTGGTGGGCATCGTCGGCCAGGTACGTGTCGGCACGGAAACTATCGGCACGGCCTCGCGTGAAATTGCCGACGGCAATATCGACCTGTCCTCGCGCACGGAAATGCAGGCCAGCGCGCTGGAGAAAACCGCGTCGGCCATGGAAGAGCTGACCTCGACCGTGAAACAGAATGCGGACAATGCGCGGGAGGCCAACAAGCTGGCCGCCACCGCGTCGGACGTGGCCCTGAAAGGCGGTTCCGTCGTGTCGCAAGTGGTCGATACCATGAGCTCGATCAATGAATCGGCGAAGAAAATCGTCGACATCATCGGCGTGATCGATGGCATCGCCTTCCAGACCAACATCCTGGCGTTGAACGCGGCCGTGGAAGCGGCGCGTGCCGGCGAACAGGGCCGCGGCTTTGCCGTGGTGGCGTCGGAAGTGCGCAACCTGGCCCAGCGTTCCGCTGGCGCCGCGAAGGAAATCAAGATCCTCATCGACGATTCGGCCGAGAAGACGGAACGGGGCACGCGCCTCGTCGGCCAGGCCGGCGTGACGATGGGCGAAGTGGTCGACAGCGTGCGCCGCGTTACCGACATCATGAGCGAGATCGCCAGCGCCAGCCAGGAGCAGAGCGCCGGCATCGAACAGGTCAACCTGTCGATCATCGAGATGGATGGCATGACGCAGCAGAATGCGGCCCTGGTGGAACAGGCGGCCGCCGCGGCGCAAAGCCTGCAGGACCAGGCGGCCGAACTGGCCCACGTGGTCAGCATCTTCAAGCTGGTCGAAGGCGAGGAAAAACCGGCGGCCTACGTGCCGGCCCCCGTGGCGGCCGCGCCCGTTGCCGTGCGCAAGCCGGCACCGGCATTGCGCCCGGTCAAGTCGCTGACGCGCAAGACCGAGGCGGCTGCGCCTGCGGCGGCCCCGGCGCCACGCAAGGCGGCTGCGGCCAGCACCAGCAATGACGAATGGGAAGAGTTTTAAGCGCCAGCCGGCGTGAAGAGGGCCGTCTGCCTGTCCAGGAAGGTAATCCCCGCATTACCGCCCCGGCAGCGGCGCCCTGCGTAGCAGGCAGAAATTGTAATGACCGTATCTGATAATCATGGGGAAGCACATGTTTGAGAATAAGCGTTTTATGAGTGTTGCAGCAGCCTTGCTGGTGTCCGTGACTTCCGCCGCGTATGCGGCCGAAGTACCGGCGTCGTTCGATTCGAAGAACTGCAAGGCCGAGTATCCGAAGGCCTCGCTGATGAATGAGGAGCAGGGCACGGTGACGATGTCTTTCCTGGTGAATGCCGACGGCAGCGTTGCCGATTCGAAAGTCGAGAAGAGCAGCGGCTTCAAGAACCTGGACAAGGCCGCCGTAAAAGCCATTTCCGCCTGCAAGTTCAAGCCGGGCACCAAGGACGGTGCCGCGGCGCAGACCTGGACCAAGGTTGATTACGCCTGGAAACTGGACTGATCCGGGTGCCGGCGGGAGGCTGGCTCCCGCCGACGACCTGACCCGCGACGGGCAGCGCTTGCAAGGGCGCTGCCCGTCTTGTTATGTGCGCCAGGCAACGGCGCCACGGTCCCCGATTCTGTTACCCTCGGGGCATCCAACGCGGTTTCCGCCAAGAAGAGGTTGATTATGCAACGCACCCTGATACTGTCCGTCCTCGCCGCCAGCGGCCTGCTGCTGTCCGCCTGTGCCTCCCTCGGGACACCGGCCGGCTTGCAGGAGGGGCAAACCGTGGCTATCGTCAACAGCCTGAGCTGGGACAATCCCCTGAGCGGCAAGCGCGACGGCGTGCGCACGAGCTGGCCTCTCAAGCATGGCACGATTGCCGCCGAATATTTTCCGCTGGCGCAGCTGAAGCAATGCGATGCGGGCGGCAAGGCCTGCGCCTGGGGCGTGATGCGCGCGCAGCGCAGCGTGCCTGCCGTGGCCTACGTGGAGGGCGGCGTCGACCTGACGCTGGGCGTGGCCATCGACGTGGCGCGGCGCCAGGATGCGCGCCAGGGCGAGACGCAGACGGCCATGGCCATCCCGCAGGACGTGGCGGCCCTGGTCGGCAAGAAGCAGGTACAGCCCAGCTGGAAATTGAAGTACGGCAAGGTCGAGCAGATCGACCTCGATTACGGCGTGCGCTACCAGGTGTGCGTGCAGCGCTACGATGCGGCCGGCAAGGCCATCGACAGCTGCGACATTCCCTTTATCTGAGCGTGTATCCGTGGCAGGGCGGGCGCGGCGGACCCGCAGCACAGGCCGCTTGTGGCGGCTTTGCCACATTTTATGTTGCGGCATGCGTAGGGGTGTAACAATCGGTAAAAGCACAGCAAAGGCCGGCGTAATTTCTTATAGTACTTAATTAAGGTAGTACATATCAGGAGAATTGCGATGAAAACCCTGCTGGCAGTAATTTCACTGGCCGCCCTGGGTGGCTGCGCCGTGGCCCCTCCCGGCCCCGCCTACTATGGCACGCGCGCGCCACAGGCAGCCTACAACCCGTACGAGTGGCACACGGTATCGTCCGAGCCGGCCCAGTCGGGCAGCGTCGTCGGCGCCCCGCGTGTCGAATACACGAGTGAACCCGTGTACGTGCAACAGCAGCCCGTGTACGTGCAGCAACCGGTGTATGTGCCGGCCCCCGTGTACGCGCCACAGCCGTACTACTACAATCCGCCCGTGTCGATCGGCCTGGACTTCGTGTTCGGCTTCGGGGGCTACCGCGGATACCGTGGCGGCTGGGGCGGGCATGGCCGCTACTACGGCCGCCGCTAGTCCTTTCTTTTTCTAGCCAGGCCGTGCCTGGCACGGCGCGCGCCCTTGCGCGTCGCGCCGCCGCGCAGCGTGCCGGCGGCGTCTGGCCGCGCGCGCTGATGGCGTGCAGCGGGGAGCCGGCTCAGTGGAAATACACGGCGCTCTGGTGCAGCACGTCCGCCGAGCACAGGATATACATCGCCGCTGCGGCCAGACCTATTTGCAAGGCACCAAAGCTGATCGGGATGAGGCGGGACATGTCGTACTCCTGAGTGGTAGGGGGCGTCTGGACGCGCCGGGCATGTTCTCATCATAGGATGAGTTGATGCATACAGGCATCAGATGACGCTCCGCCACTTTGTAGGACAATGCCTCGTCGCCGGGGCCCAGCCGCGCTCTGCGGCCGGTCAGCGGTTCTTCCAGCGCACGACGGGCGCCTCCGGTGCCGTGTCGAGCACGTTCGAGATCGTCAGCCAGTGCGTCAGGCGTTCCGGATGCTTGAGATTGATGCCCATGCCGTCGATGATGCCCACCTGTTCCAGCATGCGCGCATCGATCTTCGCCTTCGACACCGTGGGCGCGCCCATGACCATGCGGTCATAGGCCTTGCGCGCCTTGTGTTCCCACTTGTGCAGGTTGCTTTCATCGAAGCGGTTCGCCTCGAAGTACACGGTCAGCGTGCCATCGAGGTTGCCGAAGCCGACGATGCCGGCACCCTTGCGGATGGTGGTGGTGTTGTCGATGTCAAATTCCGCGGTGGGCACGAAAATGCCGGCGCGGCCATCGATATCGGGACGCCCCACGGGCGTGTCCTTGCCATAGGAACTGGTTTCGGTAATGGTTTTTTCTTCAGACATGGTGCGTGCTTGGTGGTGGTGTCGGGAGCGGAAGCAAGCTCCGGCACCGCCAGCCATCCTGTTCAAAAAATGCGTGCTGATGATCAGGGCGGGGTAGGGGCCCTGGCGGAGCGATGCCTGGCATTGCTTGATACGATGCTATTGTAGTCCCAATTTAATTCCCAAGGGCAACATTTCATGCCATGCATGGCTGCTGCGCCATGCAAAAAAGCCGCCCGGCCATGCGGCGGGGCGGCTGTATCGCGGCGCTGGCCGGAATCAGGCGGCAGGCTTGCGGCGTGCCATGAAGCCCAGCAAGCCCAGGCCCAGCAGCATCATGGCGTAGGTTTCCGGTTCCGGCACGGCGGCCATCACCGACACATTGTCCAGGTAGGAGCCGAACGTGGGCGAGGACACGGGACCGATCGACTCGAAGCGCAGCACGGTGGACGAACCGAGCGCCGTCAGGTTCTGGCTGTAGGTTTGCCACACGCCGCCCGTGTTGCCGACCAGTGCCGTGGGCGTGAGCAAGGTGGAACCCCAGTAGACATTCATCAGGCTGTTCGCGCCGCCCGGCGTGTCGGGACGGCCCGAGTAGGCAAACGACAGCGCATACGTGCCGCCGGCCGTGGTGGCGATGGCTTGCGAGACGGAGGTCAACTGGTCGGTATTGAGCTCCAGGTATTGCGTGCCGCTGGCGGCGACGGGATTGAAGCCGCTCAAGCCGCCCTGCGTGGCGCCCTTCTGGATTTCAAAGGCCGAGTTGCCGCCGGCCGACGAGGTCCAGCCCGTCACGCTGCTGACGGGGGCCCAGGGCGTGGCGATGGCGTTGTCCTCGAAACTGCCGTTGACCACCAGTTCGGTCGCGGCGTTGGCGGCGCCAGCGGTGGCCAGGGCGGCCAGGGCGGCGATCGTGCAGAGAGTGGCAGGCGTTTTCATGAGTAGTCCGTTTTGCTTGGTTAAAAGTTAATTTGATTTCCTAAATGACATTTAAAGAATATCACCAAAACTCACATCCAGAACAAGTGCTCGCCAAGAATATTTTCAATTGTGAAATGATTCGTGTCTGTATGGCAATTGATTTCCTTGTTGAAATCGTCGCCGCGCCGGCACAGGGCGAACACGGTGGTGATGGCGCTTGCCTCACGGTATTTTTGTGACATCGGGGACGTAAAAAAAACCTGCATCGCCACAACAACGGTGCAGGTTTTCCGTGCTGCCAGGCGCGCGCAGGGCCTATCGATGCGATAGGCGCTACGCGCAGGCATCAGAAAGTCAGGCGGCCCTGCACGTAGACCATGCGCGGCGCGCCCACCATCTTGCCCAGGTTGGCGTCGGACGTGCGCGTGAAGTAGCGCTTGTCGGCCAGGTTGTTGACGCCGGCGACCAGTTCCAGGCCCGCCTGTCCCGGGACTTGCCATTTCGCCTGCGCATTCCATGTGCGGAAGCCGGGAATCACGCCCACGTCGCCCTTGGCGCTTTCCGCCACGGTGTTGGCATCGTCGGCGAACTGGCGGCTCTGGTGGGTGCTCGACAGGTCGAAGCCCCAGGCGCCCAGCTGGTAATGGGCGCCGACGGTATCCGTGGTGCGCGAGTAGAACGGCACGTCGTTGCCGGCGTTCGCGCCGTCCTGCAGGGTGGCCTTGGTGTAGGTGTAGGTGGCGTAGGCGTTCAAGCCGGCCAGCGGGCCGGACTTGTCGAAGCGGTAGTCGAGCGCCGATTCCAGGCCCCGGTGATGCGTGGCGCCCACGTTGTAGAAGGTGACGTTGCTGCCGCTGCCGACGGACTGGATCTGGTTGTCGAACTTGATGTTGAACAAGGTTGCCTCGGCCGCCAGCTGGCCGCTCTTCCAGCGCGCGCCCAGCTCGGCCGTCTTCGCCAGTTCCGGCTGCAGGGGATTCTTGCCGGACTGCGAATTGAGCTGCGTGTTCTGCACGGCGCCGAACGAGCTGTTGTAGTTGCTGAACAGCGTGACATTGTTGTTGAGCAAGTAGGCCACGTTCAGCGACGGCAGGGCCTTGTTGTTGAGCAAGTCGATGGTTTCATCGGCCGGCAGATGGTTGATGCGCTCCGTCTTGATGTGCTCGTAGCGCACGCCCGGCGTGATGCGCCAGGCGCCGGCGGCGATCTTGTCGTCGATGTACACGGCCTGGGCGTCGGTGGAGTTGTCGGCAAAGCGCGTCGGCGCCTGCTGCACGCCCGTGGCGATGACGACGTTATAGACGCTCTCGTCGGCCCGTTCCGCCAGGTAGCGGTAGCCGACGGTGACGTCCTGCGACACCTTGCCCGTGACGAAGCGCTGCGTGTAGCGGGGCTCGACGGCCATGGTTTCATAGTGGCGCGGCTGGTGGCCCATGCCCGTGTTGCTGGCGTTGACGAGCGTGCTCTGGCGCGAACTCTTGTTGTAGTAGGCGCGCACTTCCATTTCCTGCGTGCCGGACAGCGCATTCAGGTAGCCGATGTCGACAGCCTTGCGTTCGCCGCTCCAGAAGTCGCCGCGGCGCGTGTTCTGGAACGGATCGGCATTATATTGCGCCACCGTCAGGCCGCCCGGCGTGCGCGAGTTCACGTCATAGTAGGACAGCTTGCCGTAGATTTCGGCCGTGGGGCTCAGGTCGTAGCGGAACTTCAGGGCGAAGTCGTTGACCTTTTCATCGCTGGCCACGCGCCAGTCGCTGCCGCGGATGCCCGAGTACAGGATGGCCAGGCCCAGGCCATTGTCGAGCTGGGTGCCGGCAAACACGCTGGCCTGCGTGTTCTGGCCCACTTCGCTGTAGGCGTTGTAGCGCACGCTGGCGTCGCCCGTGATGCCCGGCGTGGTGGGCACGCGGCGCGTCTTGAAGTTGATGATGCCGCCCACGTTCTGCGGGCCGAAGCGCACGGCGCCGCCGCCGCGCACCACGTCCACCGTTTCCACGTTGGCCAGGCTGACGGGAGCGAACGACAGCTGCGGCTGGCCATATGGCGCCACCGACATCGGGATGCCATCGAGCAAGACCGTGCTGCGCGGCGAATAGCGTCCGGCCAGGCCCCGCACGCCAATGTTGAGCGATACGGCGCTGCCGGCGCTGCCCGAGTTGTCGCTGATCTGCACGCCGGGAATGCGGCGCATCACGTCGCTGATGCTGGACGCGCCCGAGTTCTCGATCTCCTCCTTCTGCACCACCGTGCGGGCACCGGCGAAATTCTTCGTGCTGGCCGCCATGCTGGTGCCCAGCAGGTTGCTGCTGACCTGGATGGATTCGAGGATGGGGCCGGCGTTGTCTGCCGAATTGGCTTCCTGGGCCTGCGCGGCGCAAGGCGCGCCCAGGCAGGCGAGGGCGATGGCCAGCGCGCACGGGCGCAGGGAAAAGGGCAGGGTGAAAGGTGTGGCGGCCATGCATGGATCTCCGTAATGACAATGCTTGCGCGGGCAATCGGGCGGCGCGACAACAGCGTGGCGTGGATATCCGGCGCAAGGGGATAAGAATGATAATGATTCTCATTTTATCCGTCAATTGCGCATACTGCGTAGGATGGGCTTTGCCTGGAGAAAGGCGGGAAGTGTTGCTGGCGCGGTACAGGAAGGCGTCTGGATTGCCGCTTGGCAGCATTGCTGGGGTGCGGCGGCATTGCGCGCGCTTCTTGTATACTCCCGTCTTTGCAGCCGTCAGACGTGAACGTACAATGAGCCAGACAACTGAAACGACACCGGGCAGTTCCGCCGTGGAACGCCGCCAGGGCGACAAGGCAGCCGCCGCGCGCAAACTCAATCTGCTGGTGGTGGATGACAACCAGGAAGTGGGCGAATCGCTGGCCATGCTGCTCGAAGCGCTGGGCCACCACGCCGTGGTGGTGCGCAACTGGCAGATGGCCGTCGAGCAAGTCAAGCTGTGCGTGCCTGACGCCGTCTACCTGGACATCGAAATGCCCGGCATCAGCGGCATCGAGATCGGCCGCCGCCTGCACCACAATCCGGAAACCGCGCACGCCGTGCTGATCGCCGTCACGGGCCACAGCCTGCCCATGTACATGGACGACGCGCTGGCCGTGGGCTTCCGCCACTTCCTCGTCAAGCCCGTGCGCCTGGAAGACCTGGCGACGACGGTGCAGTCCGTGCTGGCTGGCTGATCAGCCAGCCGCCTGCCCGTGCCGTATTGCCGCTTCGGCCCGCGCCGTCAGGGCATCGAGTTCCTCCTCCGTCGGCTGCAGGCTGCCGTCCACCATCCGGACGAGCAGCGCCGCCAGCTCTGCCTGCGCGGCCCGCACGCCGGCCGGCAGCGCAGCGGGAGCCGTCTCAAGCAGTACCTCAAGCCGCACGCAGGCATGGACGAAGCGTCCCATGGTGGTAAAGTAGGCGGTATCGTGCATAGTGTCTTTCAGTCAATTTCCTCCAGTATGCCTGCGTTTGCCCGCCTCCGCTACGGCCGGCTCAGCGACCACTGCTGGTTGTTCGCATTGGTCAAATTCCACTGGATGATCTGCGCGTTTTCCGCCGTGCTCAGGTTCAGCACGTCCAGGGTCAGGTTGCTGTAGCGGTTGCTGATCGTCTGGTAGCCGGATGCGGGGCTGGCGAAGCGCCATTGCTGGCCCAGTCCGCCCCAGTAGCTCCATTGGGCGATGTTCGTCCCGGCCGTGGTCGAATTGTTGTAATCGTCCAGGCCCAGCAGGCTGTTCGCGTTGATCAGGCTGTAATACCCGTCGCCATGTCCCACCACATACCACTGCTGGTGTCTGGCGCCTGTGTACGTCTGCTGCTGTACCAGCGCGCCATTGACCGTGCTGGCACCAGCCACGGCCAGGGCCTTGCCGCTCAGGCGCGAGCGCAGCACCGTGGGGCCGTCGGAGATGCCGCCGCAGCTGGCCACCGTGAAATTGCGCGTCAGGCTGGGCCAGCCGTCGCCATACGTCATCTTCAATATGTCGAGCTTGGCCGCGCCATTGTCGTTCACGTCGTAATAGTGGATCGAGGTGTAGTTGCAGCCATCCTGCTTGAGCACGCCGATATGGCCCGGCCCCTTGTACTTGCCATCGAGGTTGGGCAGCGCCGTGCGCGTGCCGCTGTACGGTCCCGTCACGCTGCTGGCGCGCTGCACTTCCACGTAATACGTGCTGGCGGTGCCCTGGCAGCATTTGCCGCGGTTGACGAATAGATAGTAATACTCGCCGTCGCGCGTGATGTAAGGCGCCTCGATATCCTTGCCGCCGCCACCGAGGATGGTCGTCACGTTGCCCGTCGTCTTGCCTGTGGCCTGGTTGATCTCCGTCAAGCCGATGCCGCCGAAAAACGAGCCGTATGACATGTAGACCTTGCCGTCATAATCGCGGAACAGGGCCGGGTCGATGGCATTGATTTCTGCGCCGCCGCCATACGATTGCACGACGATGCCCAGGTCCGTCCAGGCGGGGTTCTTCAGCGAGGCCGAGCGGGCCACGCCGATGGCCGACACGGAGGCGCCGAAGGTGGAGACCGAGTAATACAGATAATAGTAGCCATTCATGTGGATCACGTCCGGCGCCCAGTACGAGCCGCCGAAGTTGGGAATCTTGTTGGCGATCCAGGCCGGCGGCGTGCTGAAGACGGGCGCCGGGCCGGCCGACCAGTTCAGCATGTCCGTCGAGGTGGAATACCAGATGCCGTTGCCGGTGGTGAAATTGAAATACGTGTCGCCGTCGCGGGTGAGCGTGCCGGGGTCGTGCGCGTTCGGCACACCCGTCAGGTTGACCGCTTGCGCCGCCTGGGCGCAGAACATCAGGCAGAGCGCTGCCAGGAATTGTTTCATCGTCGTCTCCGTTCTGTTTTTATGATGCGGTCCAGGCCGCATGCCAGAGTAGGGCGATGGTCAAATTTGCACTAATGAATTTTTTGCGGCAAGCGATACCCGGGGCGGTATCGGCGACAGCAGAAAACCGGCGCCGGAATGGAAAAAGCCCGGTTCGAAAACCGGGCTTTTCTTTATTCTGTGGGGTGGCTGATGGGGCTCGAACCCACGACAACAGGAATCACAATCCTGGACTCTACCAACTGAGCTACAGCCACCACTGTTTTACTTGCCTGTTTAGCTGTTTTGCTGAACAGGTGCCGAATTATACAAAGAACTCGGCAAAGTGGCAAATCTAAATGCAGTCTTTTTTAAAGAATCGAAAGATTGCCTGAAAACGGGTGTTTTCGCTCAGACTTCCAGGTGTTCGACGGGCGGCTGCAAGTCCAGCAAGCCGGCGAAGGCTTGCGCCAGGGAGTCGACCTTGGCCGTCGTATAGCCTTGCAGCCGTGGCGCATCGTTGGCGGTGCGGCGCAAGCTTGCCGCGTCGAGCAGGCGGGCCAGCTGGCGCGCCACGGCCTCGCCCGTGTCGACGAGGGTAATCGTTTCCTGCGTATGCGCGCGCACCGTGCGTTCGATGGCGTCCTGCACGAAGAGGTAGTGCGTGCAGCCCAGCACCAGGGTGTCGGCCCCTTGCGCCAGCAGGGGCGCGATGTAGCGTTCCAGCATGGCGCTGGTGGCGTCCTGCGGGTCGGTGCCCAGCTCGCATTGCTCGATGCGGTCGGCCAGGCCGATGCAGGGCTGCAGGAGGAAGGTGGCGCCCGTGGCGGCACTGACCTGTTCGCGCAGGGCCAGCAGCTTGTCGCCGCGCAAGGTGCGTTCCGTCGCCAGCACGCCGATCTTGCCGTTGCGGCTGATGCCTGCCGCCGGTTTCAGGCCCGGCTCGACGCCGACGATGGGCAAGTCCGGGTAGCGTGCGCGCAGCGCCTTGATGGCGGCGATGGTGGCCGTGTTGCAGGCCACCACCAGCGCCTTGGCGCCTTGCTGCAACAGAAAGGCGGTGATCGCCAGCGAGCGGGCGATGACTTGCTCTTCCGTCTTGTCGCCGTAGGGCGCATAGCCGGAATCGGCAAAATAAATCAGATCTTCCTGCGGCAGCTGCGCGCGGATATGGCGCAGCACCGACAGGCCGCCCACGCCGGAGTCGAATACGCCGATGGGCGCGTCCTGGCGGGCAGTGCTTGCAATAGAAGTCATATAAAGCCGAAGAAGATAAAAAAAACGCCGCGCTGGTGTTGCCGCGCGGCGTCTATGGTAGAGCTTGTTTAAGCGACCGTCACGGGAATCTTGCTGACGCTATTGAGCTGCTCGATCTTCGCCTGCCACTCTTTCGGCCCCGTGTTGTGCACCGACGTACCCTTCGCATCCACGGCCACGGTGACCGGCATGTCGACCACGTCGAATTCGTAGATGGCTTCCATGCCCATGTCGGCAAAGCCCAGCACTTTCGCGCCCTTGATGGCTTTCGACACGAGATAGGCGGAGCCGCCCACGGCCATCAGGTAGGCCGACTTGTGCTTCTGGATCGCTTCGATGGCGACCGGACCCCGTTCGGCCTTGCCGATCATGGCGATCAGGCCCGTCTGTTCCAGCATCATGTCGGTGAACTTGTCCATGCGCGTGGCCGTCGTCGGACCGGCCGGGCCCACGACTTCATCGCGTACCGGATCGACGGGGCCGACGTAGTAGATCACGCGGTTCTTGAAGTCGACCGGCAATGGCTCGCCCTTGGCCAGCATGTCCTGGATGCGCTTGTGCGCGGCATCGCGGCCCGTCAGCATCTTGCCGTTCAACAGCAAGGTCTGGCCTGGCGTCCACGAAGCGACTTCTTCCTTCGTCAAGGTGTTCAGGTCGACGCGCTTGGATTTTTCCGTGTCCGGCGCCCAGCTCACGTCAGGCCAGGTCGACAGCGGCGGCGGCGTCATGTAGGCCGGGCCGGAGCCGTCCAGCACGAAGTGGCCGTGGCGCGTGGCGGCGCAGTTCGGGATCATGGCGACGGGCTTCGATGCCGCGTGCGTCGGGTGCATCATGATCTTCACGTCCAGCACGGTCGTCAGGCCGCCCAGGCCTTGCGCGCCGATGCCCAGCGAGTTGATCTTGTCGCACAGCTCGATACGCAATTCTTCCAGCTTGTTCTGCGGGCCGCGTTGTTTCAGCTCATACATGTCGATGTCTTCCATCAACACTTCTTTTGCCATCAGCATGGCTTTTTCGGCCGTGCCGCCGATGCCGATGCCCAGCATGCCGGGCGGGCACCAGCCGGCGCCCATGGTCGGCACCGTCTTCATGACCCAGTCCACCAGCGAGTCGGACGGGTTCATCATGATCATCTTCGATTTGTTTTCAGAGCCGCCGCCCTTGGCCGCCACTTTGACGTCGACGGTGTTGCCTTCGACCAGTTCCATGTGCACGACGGCTGGCGTGTTGTCCTTGGTGTTCTTGCGGTCGAAATGCGGGTCGGCCACGATGGAGGCGCGCAGCTTGTTGTCGTCGAAGTTGTACGCGCGGCGCACGCCTTCGTTGACGGCGTCGGTGACGGTGCCGGAGAAGCCTTCGAAGCGCACGCCCATGCCGATCTTCAGGAAGACGTTGACGATGCCCGTGTCCTGGCAGATCGGACGCTTGCCTTCCGCGCACATGCGCGAGTTGGTCAGGATTTGCGCAATCGCATCCTTTGCCGCCGGGCTTTGCTCGGACTCGTAGGCGCGCGCCAGGTGCTCGATGTAATCCGCAGGGTGGTAGTAGCTAATGTACTGCAACGCTGCGGCGACGGATTCGATCAGGTCTTCTTGCTTTATGACAGTCATGGTGTTCTCGCGGTAGATAAGAAGGGTAAGACTCTTTACTAATACTAGTTACTGCATAGGAATGACAAAAGCCCATGGCCGCCGCTGGCAGCCATGGGCTTCTTGTTAATGGGGTGCTCTTGCCTGGTTCTGCGTCACGGTCATGATGCGGTCCGTGTAGGCGATCGCCATGGCGGAAATGATGAAGACCATGTGGATCACCGTCTGCGCGATAATCACTTCCATCTTGTAGGAATTGGCATTGATGAAAGTCTTCAGCAGGTGGATGGACGAGATGCCGATGATGGCCATCGCCAGTTTCGTCTTCAGTACGGACGCATTGACATGCGACAACCATTCCGGCTGGTCTGGGTGGTCATCAAGGTGCATGCGCGAGACGAAGGTTTCGTAGCCGCCGATAATGACCATGATCAAGAGGTTCGAAATCATGACCACGTCGATCAGGCCTAATACCACCAGCATGATGGTCGCTTCGTTCAACTTGGTCGGCAGGGCGCTGCCGGGCACGGCGACGGCCGTCAGCACGTGCTGCAGGGCGGCATCGTTGCCGAACACGGCGCCGATCAGGTCGGACAATTCCACCCAGAAATGAAATACATACACGCATTGTGCGAGGATCAGGCCCAGGTACAGCGGCAGCTGCAGCCAGCGCGACATGAAGATGAAGGCGGACAGCGGATGCAGCTTGGTATGTTTGGTAGTCGGTGGTAGGTGGTCGATCATGTGGGGTTTCCTGGGGGAGTAAATACCAATTTTTGGCATGCCCGACATTTTACACTTGCTGTTGATCACTGCGCATGGCCCGGTTCTGGAATATCGGCTTTGATGAAAGCCAAAGTGGTATTGAACCTTCGGCGCGGGATCGCTTTTCCCATCGAAAATACTGCACAGGACGCCCTTGACGCCCATCGCCGAAGGCGATTATGGTTAGCATGGATAAGGGTAAAACGCTGCATAAACGCGACATGTAAGGCGTCCGTAAGACACAGGGCCTATCGTGTTAGCAAACAATTACTACACTGGAGACTAGCATGACCGCTACAGACAACCAAGGACAGGGCACGCAGCAGCAGGGACCGGAAGAGTCGCGCGTATTCGAGCCGTCGGCGGCATTTGCCGCGCAGGCCACCATTTCCGGCATGGCGGCGTATCACGCCATGGTGAAAGAGGCGGAAACCGACTACGAAGGTTTCTGGGCCAGGCTGGCGCGCGAGAACCTGAGCTGGAAAAAGCCGTTCACGCGCACCCTGAACGAAGACGACGCGCCGTTCTACAAATGGTTCGAGGACGGCTTGCTGAACGTGTCGTACAACTGCCTCGACCGCAACATCGAAAATGGCCTGGGCGACAAGACGGCCATCATCTTCGAGGCGGACGACGGCACCGTCACCAAGGCAACTTATAAAGAGCTGCACGAAAAAGTGTGCAAGTTTGCCAACGGACTGAAATCCAAGGGGATAGGCAAGGGCGACCGCGTCATCATCTATATGTCGATGTCCGTCGAAGGCGTTGCTGCAATGCAAGCCTGCGCCCGCATCGGCGCCACCCACTCCGTCGTCTTCGGCGGCTTTTCGGCCAAATCCCTGCAGGAGCGCATCATCGACGCGGGCGCCGTGGCCGTCATCACGGGCGACGAACAATTGCGCGGCGGCAAGAAGCTGCCCCTGAAAGCCATCGTCGACGAAGCGCTGGCGCTGGGCGGCTGCGATTCCGTCAAAAACGTCATCGTGTATCAACGCACGGGCAGCGACCTGCCGATGGTGGCCGGCCGCGACACGTGGCTGCACGACCTGGTCGAAGGCCAGAGCGCGCAATGCGAGCCGGAATGGGTCGATGCTGAGCATCCATTGTTCATCCTGTACACCTCGGGTTCCACCGGCACGCCGAAGGGCGTGCAGCACTCGAGCGGCGGCTACCTGCTGTGGGCCGCGCTGACGATGAAGTGGAGCTTCGACATCAAGCCGGACGACGTCTTCTGGTGCACGGCCGACATCGGCTGGGTGACGGGCCACAGCTACATCGCCTACGGCCCGATGGCCGTGGGCGCCACGCAAGTGGTGTTCGAAGGCATCCCGACCTACCCGAACGCGGGCCGTTTCTGGGAAACCATCAAAAAGCACAAGGTCAGCATCTTCTACACGGCGCCGACGGCCATCCGTTCGCTGATCAAGGCGGCCGACGTGGACCCGAAAGTGCATCCAAGCAACTATGACCTGACCAGCCTGCGCCTGCTGGGTTCCGTCGGCGAGCCGATCAATCCGGAAGCGTGGATGTGGTACTACAAGCACATCGGCGGCGAGAAATGCCCGATCGTCGATACCTTCTGGCAGACGGAAACGGGCGGCCACATGATCACGCCGCTGCCTGGCGCGACGCCGATGGTGCCCGGTTCCTGCACCCTGCCATTGCCGGGCATCATGGCTGCCATCGTCGACGAAGCAGGACAGGACGTGCCGAACGGCCAGGGCGGTATCCTGGTAGTAAAACGTCCATGGCCATCGATGATCCGCACGATCTGGAACAACCCGGACCGTTTCAAGTCCAGCTACTTCCCGGAAGAACTGGGCGGCAAGATGTATCTGGCCGGCGACGGCGCCATCCGCAACAAGGACACGGGCTACTTCACCATCACGGGCCGCATCGATGACGTGCTGAACGTGTCGGGCCACCGCATGGGCACGATGGAGATCGAATCGGCCCTGGTGGCCAACCCGCTGGTGGCCGAAGCGGCGGTAGTGGGCCGTCCGGACGACACGACAGGCGAATCGATCTGCGCCTTCGTGGTGCTCAAGCAGGCGCGTCCGACCGGCGAGGAAGCCAAGAAGCTGGCCCTGGAGCTGCGCAACTGGGTCGGCAAGGAAATCGGCCCGATCGCGAAACCGAAGGAAATCCGTTTCGGCGACAACCTGCCGAAAACCCGCTCCGGCAAAATCATGCGCCGCCTGCTGCGCGTGCTGGCCAAGGGCGAGACGATCACGCAAGACGTGTCGACCCTGGAAAACCCGGCCATCCTGGATCAGCTGAAGGAAGCGTCGTAACAAGGCCAGTCCCTGCGGGATCGGCCTGCGCCCCAATGGGACGCAGGCTCCCACCGGGTCTGACCCCAGCAGTTACTGGGCTGGGTGTTTCAAACTTTTACCCCACGGTAAATAACTTTGGCAGTCCGTAGAATCTTTGCTATAATCTGCGGCTTCGCGACAAGCGAGAAATAGTACGCAGTGTGTGCAAGTAAGGCGCATTGCCTGCAGGAGAGGTGGATGAGTGGTTGAAGTCGCACGCCTGGAAAGCGTGTATAGGTTCATAGCCTATCGGGGGTTCGAATCCCCCTCTCTCCGCCAAGGATACAAATTGGCCAGTTCAAGGAAGTCCAAGAACGTCCACAAAAAACCGTTTTAGCCCGTGCTAAAGCGGTTTTTTTGTATTCTGGCGTCCAGTACTGTCCAGCTGCAGCCAGTAAAAATCGGGGCTGGATTACAGATGAGCTTACCCTATGTCTCGAACCAAGCCCTGATTCGCCGGTCTAAAGTGATTTCTGACGCATATGCTGAGGAGACCAGCCATGGCAAAGATTATCCCTCCCCTGACCGAACTCCAGGTCAAGAATGCCAAGCCCAGGCAAAAGTCATACAAGCTGTTCGATGGTGGTGGCCTGTACGTTGAAGTGATGCCCAGCGGCTCGCGGATCTGGCGCATGAAATTCCGCCAGTCGAACGGCAAGGAAAATACGCTCACGTTTGGGCCTTATCCGGTAATTTCGATCATGGTGGCGCGTGAAAAGCGCACGGAAGCGCGCCGCTTGCAGCTGCAGGGGATCGACCCCGGCAAGTATCGCGACGACGCCAGGCGGCTCGCCGCCGAAAAAGCATCCAATACCTTCGAGAAAATCGCCAGAGAGTGGTACGCAAACAAGGTGCCAACATGGAGCGAACGCACAGCCAAGAACATGCTGCAGCGTCTTGAAGCTGATATTTTTCCACGCATTGGCGACAGGCCGATCACGGAAATCAGGCATCGCGAGTTGATTGACACGCTGCGCAAGATCGAAGAGCGCGGCGCGACCGAGATTGCGCATCGCCTGAAAGCCGTCTGCTCGCAGATATTCAGCTACGCCATCCAGTGCGGCTTGGCGGACCGCAACCTGGTGGTGGACATGAAAGACGTCCTGAAGACCAAGCGCGCCTCGCACTATGCCGCCATCGATGCCGATGAATTGCCCGCCTTCCTGGACGCGCTGGCGCGCAACGAGGCGCGCATGTTCGAGCCGACGCGCATCGCGCTGCGCCTGATGCTGCTGGTCTTCGTGCGCACCAGCGAACTGATAGAAACGCCATGGAGCGAAGTCGATCTGGAGAAGGGCGAGTGGATCATCCCCTGGCAGCGCATGAAGCGCGGCAAGCTGACCGTCAATCCGGATACGACCAATCACCACGTCTGCCTGTCGCGCCAGGCGCTGGCTTTGCTGCGCCAGCTGCACACTATCACGGGCCGCGGCACGTACCTGTTTCCAAACCAGCGCGACCACGACAAGCCTCTGAGCAACAACACGCTGCTGGTGGCGCTGGCCCGCATGGGCTACAAGGGCCGCATGACGGGCCACGGCTTCCGGGCGCTGGCCATGAGCACCATCAAGGAGCGCCTGGGCTACCGCCATGAAGTGGTGGACCGCCAGCTGGCGCACGCGCCCAAGGACAAGGTGGCCAGCGCCTACGACCGCGCCCAGTTCCTGTCGGAGCGCCGCAAGATGATGCAGGAGTGGGCCGACTATCTGGAAGCCGTGGAACGCGGCGATACGCCGCCGCCAGGCCATCATGGAGCGCTGGAACTGGTGTGGCCAGTGCCGCGTCGTTAAGGGAGGCTGCCATGGCAAAACTGATTGCTTGTCTTACCGAACAACAAGTGGCCGAAGCGGAGCCTCGAAGCAAGTCTCGCAAATTGTTCGATGGCTCAGGGCTGTATGTTGAAGTCATGCCAACAGGAACAAAGGTATGGCGGATGAAATTTCGTCAGCTAAATAAGAAGGAACAGACGTTGACCTTCGGCCACTACCCGGAAGTTTCGTTGGAACTTGCGCGGAGCCGCCGTGTAGTTGCTCGCAAGATGCTTGATGAGGGAAAGGACCCACGCCCAGAGTTCAAGGCCGCGCATACGCGCCCGCCAAAGCGGCTTCGGCAAAATCGCCCGCTGCCTCCTGCCATGAATGCCAGAAAAGTGGAGCGCTGCGCAACTCATATCGGTACGCAGGCGGTGGAATGGATGTGGGCGCTGGTCTTCCCTGCACTGAGCCGCGTCTCCGCCGACGAAAGAGTGCGAAGCGACATGCTTGCCATGGTGGAGAAAATCCAGAAAGAGCGCGCCAACGAGGTGATTGAATTGTTGTATGGCTACTGCGCCGATATCATCTTCGGCTGCCTTGAATTGGGCATGGATGAAGATGATTTGATTGAAGCGATGCGGGATGCCAGGGTTGTGCAGCGGCGCAGATGAACGTTTCAGTGTCGCAGGTATCCCGGTATAGTCCCGCTTCATTTGGCTCTGGCTCCTTTGTTACCGATTGGCCTGGTGCTTGATGAATTCTCGATTGCCGTGGATGCTGTGGTTTCAGGCCTGCTCGCCTCGATGCACGCTTGCATCCACCGTATCACTTCGCTTTTGAGCCAGGCTGAGGAGCGTCCCTGCAGCTTGACGGGGGCAGGGAAAGTGCCTTCCTTGATGCTTGCATAAACGCTGCTGCGTGACTTGCCGCAGGTTGCCAGCACTTCGCCCAGACGGATGAAGCGCTCTTCGCCCATGCGCGGTTCCACGCGGCGCTCTTTCAGGTGTTCGGCTGTCGCTGCTTTCATGGCGTCCCCCTTCGTGAATCAAAAATGCCAGCGGCAGCACCGGGGCGAATGGCATATGCCGCAGGCCTTGCCCTGCCACCGATTCGTCCTTCGTCGAGATGCGCTCGCAATCATTATTCCGAAAACATGGGTCCAGTATCGAATGCCGTAATCGCTGGTGCAACAAGAATCGGCCTGCCATGCCACTTGGATCAAGCCTGCCGCGCACTTTGTGTGAGATCAAGGCTGGACACAGGAGCGGGTTCGTGGAAGCTTTAGCAGCTAAAAATTGGGCAATCGACAGCGAATTCCTCATGCCATAGATGCATTGGCGCGGCCCCGATTTCATTGGTCCTGTTGCTGTGTCGCCGCCACATGTGCATGCGACTGCTGGCATTTCACGCCATCAATACCTGTCAGCAATCGTTTTGACCGCCTCCAGGGGGAGCACTTTCTGTCCACGCGGAAAGGCGCAGCCATCGGAGAAGAAGCGCGCTATTGCCGTGTAGAACTCGTAAAGCAGACTATGAAAATTTGTTGCTGACATTGATCAAGGTCGGCCCAGATGCATGTCAAATGTTCCCACTTGGACGCTGCCAATTGCCGCTGATCAACCGTGCTACTTTCGGCATACATTCCTGCTAAATCTGCTCTCGTACCAGCAAAAAAATGGTTCGACCGAGGTATTACCCGGTGATTAAAGGGTTTCAGTCGCTGCACAGGGCGGAACTACCGTGCTAGTTTCGGCATACATTCCTGCTAAATTTGCTTTCGTACCTGTAAAAAAATGGTTTGGTCGAAGTTGTGTCCGACGATTTTTGTGGTTTAGTCGCTGCGCGAAGCGGGGCAGGATAGGTGAAGTTAGCTAACCTTCGGTTAGCTAACTTCACACCTGCTTATTCGCACTTCGTGCTCAACGGGGCTACGAAGCCTGAACGGACGTACTCCCGACAGAGGTTGGTTTGAATGCGATACGCCCCAAGTGGCACTCAAAGATGGCGTGATAATGCGCGTATATTCCCGAGCGGAAAGCACTGTAAGATTACGGAGTACCTATCAATATTTCGAATTCTTTCCATGAAGGCACAATGACAAAACTCTCAGAGGTGTTCGGTGTCAGCGCCGATCATGTGTTGTCGTATATCGTTCGCGACAGTATCGATGGGCTATTTACTTCAGTGCTTAAGGAAGATAAGCATGTAGTTGTCTATGGTGCATCTAAGCAGGGGAAGACCGCACTCGTCTCTCGGTATCTTCCATATGACGAAAATATTGTTGTGCGGCTTTCGCCAAATACTAACGTTGAGGATATTTATTCCAGCATCTTGCGCCAGTGTGGTGTAGAGATCGAGACTGGAAAAGTTGACGAGAAGACTTCAGAAACCTCAGCGACTTTGGGTATCAAAGCCAAAGCGACCCTTTGGTTTTTCGGAGAGGGTGAGGCGAGCGCATCAGGTGGGCTTAAGGCTGGTGACAAAAGCCAGAAGACGTCGAAGACAATCCCATTTAATTTGGCGGTAGCCCAGGATATCGCCGAACTCCTAAGGACGGTGAAATTCAAGAAAAAGATCATCCTTGAAAATTTCCACTACTTAGCGGAGGAAAAACAACGTCAACTCTCTTTTGATTTGCGCTCATTTCAGGAGATGGGAATTATCTTCGTGGTGCTGGGCGTATGGCGCCAAAAGGACAAACTGCGTATCTATTGTCCAGACCTCACTGACCGAGTCGTTGATGTTCCGGTTGAGCCATGGACCGAAGACGACTTCCGAAAAGTCGCAGTTGAGGGGGCGAAACAGTTGAATATTGACTTTGCTCATGATGTTATTCAACGGTGTATCGAGAATTCATTTGGAAGCGTCGGAGTCTTTCAGGAATTGGTGAAACAAACCTGTATTGCTGCGGACGTGAATGAGTGGAAAATGATCTCGCGGAAAATTACTGATGTCGCGTTCGCGGACAAAGCGGTCGTGGATAAGGCTGCTCAGTATGGTGCGACCCATCAGCAAGCACTTGAACTCATCTCATCCGGGAACGTCACGCATTCAAAGGAAAAGGAAAAAACTCCTCTTCACCTACCTTACTATTTGGTCTGCTCCATCTTGGAAATGGGATTCACTGGCTTGGAACATGGAGCTAGCCGGACTGATATAACTGATAGAATCAAACAGCATCATCATCGTAAGGATGATGTCCGTGCATCGGACATGAGCAATTTGCTTCACAACCTTTCTACGTTGCAGCATAAGAAAGGTATCAATCCTCCGATGATCGACTATGACATCGGTAAGCGTCAGTTGTATGCGATTGACTCTACTTTCTTCTTCTTTTTGCGGAACTGCGACCTTGCACTAGTGAAGGATGAGTTACCGTCACCAATAGAAGTTGGTGAAGAATAACTAGGTAGTTTGATATCGATATGCAAGGTGACTGGCCGGGTGCCGTAGCAATTGAAAAACCTGAATAAGTCAGGGGTACGTACATCATTTTTTGATTTTGGAGGTCAGGCTTGAAGAACGAAACCGCCGCAATTTCAGCGAACTTGCATGGGGATCGATTGTATCAGCTGAGAGCTCGCGAAGCGTTGCCAATTTTGGTTCGTCAAGCTTTTAGCGGAGCTCCGATATTCTATCAAGAATTGGCCATTGAGATGGGGATGCCGAACCCTCGCAACCTGAACTACGTTTTGGGAAGTGTTGGGCAATCTTTGATAGAGCTGGGGGAGTGCTGGCAAGAAACGATTCCACCAATCCAATGCTTGGTGATTAACCAAACGGACAAGTTACCCGGTGAGGGATTCGGATGGTTTATGTCCGATAGTGCTGATTGGCGTGGTTTGTCAAAACGGCAGCGAGCTACCTTAGTGCAGGCGGTAATGCAACAGATATATGCTTATCCTAAGTGGCAGGCGGTTCTTCGTGCACTTGAGCTTAAGCCCGTGAATCCGAGCTTCGCTGATTTGGTAAGTCGTGCTTCTAGTCGAGGTGGTGGTGGGGAGAGTGACGATCACAGGCAGTTGAAGGAGTTCGTGCGACACAGACCCAGGCTCATTGGTTTGGCGAATCGGTATGGTCCGGGAATCGCTGAAAAAGGGCTGCCCTCTGGTGATCGGATAGATGTTTTTTTTGATGCCGGCGATGAGTGGGTGGGCGTGGAGGTGAAGTCTGCACTATCTGACGAAGTGGATTTGGTTCGTGGACTATTTCAATGCGTGAAATACAAGGCAGTCTTGAATGCCATGCTAGTCGCCGAGCAGCGCGACGCAAGTGCTCGTGCTGTGCTTGTGCTTGAAGGAATGTTGCCAGACCGGCTAGTGCCGATGAAGCATATGTTGGGTGTAGAGGTCATCACCGGAGTAGTGCCGTGTGCGTAAACATTCGCTTATTCGATTGGAGCTAAGGTTGCTGTATCTCGACAGCGGACGATTGGAAGGCTTGGTCGGTAAGATCGGGACTGTTGAGCTAACAGGAAGGACCGAAGATGTACCGGAAGCAAAGAGTGCGAATCCACAAACGAAAACGCCAACCTGCACGAGTTGGCGTTTTGTCTTGCACTGTTTGTAGTGGTCAACCCATCCCGGACACTACGTTAAGTTTTTCTTCGGCGACGGCCGGTGCCAGTCCCTGGTTGAACTGATGTGGCCGTATCCCGTTATACCGGTGCATCAGGTAGTGGCTGATGTCCCGTTGTGCTTCTTGTGCCGTCACGTAACCGGTTGACGGCCGCCATTCCGTTTTGACGCTACGGAATAGCCGTTCCATCGGGGAGTTATCCCAACAATTCCCCCGCCGGCTCATGCCCTGTCTTATCCGATAGCGCCACAAGCGCTGATGGAATTTTCGACTGGCGTACTGGCTACCTTGATCCGAATGAAACAGCAGCCCCTGCGGTCGACCTCGCTGCTGGTAAGCCATTTCCGGCGCTTGCACAACAAGGTCCGCGTCGGGTCGTAGCGAGAATGCCCAGCCCACCGCTCGGCGAGCGAACAAATCCAACACCACTGCCAAGTAATACCATCGGCCTTGCGCCCAGACATAGGTGATGTCCCCGCACCAGACCTGATTTGGCGCCTCCACTGTGAATTTACGATTGAGGTGGTTTGGAATATCGACCCGCTCCACCGTAGCCTGCTTGTAGGCATGGCTGCCAGGCTGCTTGCAGACCAGCCCCAACTCGTCCATCAAACGACTGACTTTGAAGCGGCCAATTGCCGTGCCTTCCTCGCGCATCATGCCCATGATGCTGCGGCTTCCCGCCGAACTACGACTCTCGACGAACAGCTCGTGCACACGGCTACGCAATGCCATGCGCTCAACATCAATGTGGCGGGCGCGCTCCCGATATGCATACAGGCATGACCGCGCTACGTCGAACACCGCGCAGATCAACTCGATTGATTCGTCACCACAAATCTGATCGATTACCTCGTACGTTCTATCCCTTCCGACATCAAGAGCGCGGTAGCCTTTTTTAAAATGGACTTCTCCCGCTCGAGACGCTCAATGCGTGCTTCGAGTTCCTGTATTCGCTGCTGATCAGACGTCATTGCCTTACTCTGTGGCGTGCTTCCCTGCCGCTCCAACTGAAGCTGCTGCACCCAGCGGCGCAGCACTGATTCGCCGATGCCCACCGACCGGCTTGCCTCCGTATGGCTATATCCTTGATCCAGTACCAGGCATGCCGCCTGCTGTTTGAACTCAGGGGAAAACGTACGTCTTTGCTTGCTCATCAAACACCTCTCTATGGCGAGCATTCTCGCCTGAATCAGTGTCCGGGTACATTAAACCACTACACTTTTCATAAGCAGGCCTTTGGTAATCTAAGCCCAGACTATATACTGGTAAGTTAAGTCAAATTTGTGCAATCACACAAATAATTACTTTATTGCAATTTCTGAGGGCATATTGTGTTAAACGAAGGCGATATCAAGGCTGCGGTCATCGACAAGTTGTTTGCGTCGGATGCACTTGCTGATGCAGTTTTGATAAATGAAATGGTAGTTGCGAACTGGAGTCGGCGCGCTGATTTGGTAGTGGCCAATGGAAAGTTGCATGCATTCGAAATCAAAAGCGACCTGGACACTCTTCGTCGCCTTGATGGGCAAGTTGAAACATACTTGCAGCGCTTTGACAAGGTCACGGTAGTGTGTACTGCAAAATTTGCTTATTTGATCAAAGATTGCATAGATTCACGTGTTGAAATTTGGTGCGCAGCACCAACAGACCAAGGTGTCAAATTGACAGTATTTCGACGAGGGCAATCTTCTCTCGTATCGAACAAGCGCATTCTTTGTGGCTTTCTGCACAAAGCCGAGCTGATCACGTTGCTAAAACGTGAGGGTAGAAATGTAAGTGCAGAGACCCCCAGAACACACTTGGAATGTGAGTTAGATGCGCTGTCGGTACGTCAAATCCGAGACTTTGTTTTGCAGTCCCTTAAAGAAAGATACAAAAGTACCTTTGAGCAGTTTTGTGCAAGTAGGCAGAGTCAAACCTGCCCTGAAGACCTCGCAAGACTAAGTAAGTTCAAGAATCAGTTCCGCGAAGGGGATAGAAGCGGTGAAGAAATTTTTACCGCTAATCCTGAAAATGCTGCGCAATTAGACTTGCTGGCGTTGGCAGCAAAGTTCGGTCCGTTACCATCAGATATGCCAACCTACGTTCGCCGTCGGGCCTAACTAGTCATCTTCGCTACTAAACTCTTGGTGTGAAAGTTCAAATTGGCGCGTGAGGTGTAAGTTCACTCGCACGGCAATCCAATGACTGCGAGATTTTATCCCGGTTACATCACCTCCTGCCGCTTTGCGAATCATTTCAGCTCCCCAGGTATCATCTGTTGCACCGTCATCCCAGCGCGTCAAAATCGATCGTGCAGCATCGACATATCCCTCGCCATCAGAATTCGGACGTCTTTCGAAAAGCCAAGCATCATACAAAGAGCAATCAATTTGGGGTGTATACTTTCCACCCGTGGCCGCTTTGGTGCGTGCGTGAATTGAACCATGGTCGCCATAGATCACCACATCAGACCCAATTGCTTCGTATAGCTCCCTCTCAAGAATGCTAACAATTCCTGCTGTCGCTTGGCCTGGCGGTTGAAGGAATGAGGTAACTGAAGCTGGATAGCTTGTAGAAATAACTGCAATCTCAGCGCTAGGTATCTCATCACGAATGTCGTTTACAGACGAAATGCAGGCCGCGATACTTGCTGCCATTGTTTCTCGTATGTAGCCAGCATCAATGACTATTAATGCATTCTTGGGGTCATCCATCGCCGACATGGCGGTAATAACTTTGCTCGTGTCGGCTTGGAAATCAGATATGCGGAAGGCTATCCTGCGCCCCAAAGCTTCCAGGTGACGGGTTTGTCGAATAATTTGTGGAAGCCGAGCTATTTGCGAGAACTGGACAGTTGGAATCGCTTGATCGAAGGATTTCACGAAGTCTCGCCAAGTCTTGAAGTCATCAGTGGGATTGAGCAATCCATGTACAGAGCTGTTCTGATACATGACTTCACGGGTCACATCTAGGATAAAGGGATTGCCTTCTGAGGCCTTCACCAATTCATTCATAGACTCAGACAAATCGTCACACCGTGGCCACGCGCCAGCTCTCATGATGGGGACTAAGGCCTTCTTGACCTGCGGCCGCAAGTTCGCGTATCCGGCTATTTCGGCCGGCCGTGTACGAAGGCTTGGAAAGTAAGGGTAATCGCCAAATTCGATTGTCATGAATTTACTCCTGAGTAGGTTGATCAGTTTGCGCTTGGGTCTGCTTGCGACGGGCGGTTTTAGTAGATTGGGATGCCAAGTATTCCCCGATAACCATGATACGGTCCTTCTCCGCCTTGAGCTCGGCGACCTCCATGGACAAGGCAGCGACACGATCACAAAGAGCTGCAGCCAGGCGCACCAAGCGCTTTCCTACCCAGCCACATACCACCGCAGTCAGCAGGGCTGCGACCCAGCCGGATGCAGTAAGCACTACAGTGTCGGGCTGCGCACGATAAAAGGAATAGAGTGTAAGAGCAATAGCTGCGAAGCCGAGAAAGAAGCTCGCGATACCAACCCACAAACTGACCATCGTTGCAGTGTCTGTGTCCACCCGATTCATACTTCCTCCGCAACGCCGCTGTGTTGTAGTTACAAATTTTTTTCGAAAAGTAGCTTGCCAGTTTAGCATGGGTATCGCAGGTGAATATTCCTCAGGTCAACTATTTTGAGACTGTGGACCACGCTAGGGCGAATAGGTCTAAATTTATTACTTACAACATCCAGATTTCGTCGACTGGAGAAGACAGAGGATTATGTGCGTGGTTGTTCAGTAATCTAGCAATCCCCATTGCAGATATGTCCTGTTATTAATTCAGTTTCCAACGGCCGATATGCTGTGCTATTTAATGGTTGCCTTGAGCTAGTGATTATCGGGGCGGGTACACTTATAGATGAGCTCGTGTCAAGGCGACGTGGCATTCAATCGGTGGCTCTTTTTGATGAAAGCCTCGGATAATTCGGCTTATTGAGGTATCAGCGAAATATTAATTAAGTAATAATTTTTCGGGGTGCTTATGAGGGTAAATTGAAAATTGAATTTGTCCGATAACCAGTGCCAGCACGGCTCAAAGCCGATGATAGGAATCCCCCTCTCGCAATAGTTTTCCCCATGTAGAGTATGCCTCTCCCCCCAAAGCAGGAGAGCCACAAGCGCCCGGGCACGGTGAGTTCGCGTGTCTTGCGTGCCAAAGGCCGGTACAAGAATTGCGTGTTTGTCCTGAAGGAAAATGGCTGCAATGCAGCTACGGCGTGCTTGGCGAGGTGACGCTGTCGCGGAAAATGGATGATGGCATCAGCCTGTGCGAAGTTACGTACAGGAAAGGCAGCAAGGCCGGGCAGAACGCTATCCATATCGATTGCCGATAAGAGGCTTTGTGCAAGGACAACATCGCCTTGCGTGCAGCTTGATGCAGCATAAAAAATGCCGTTCAGCCTGGACTGAACGGCATGGTGCCATCGGCAGAGGTGATGGCGCTGACCGCGCCAGCGACTAGCGCTCCCGACACTCCCAACCCTGGTCCGCCCGCCGTGCAGGCAGGCGAAGCGAGGATTGCAGCATTACCACATGATTACGCGCTGCTCCGGCGCCAGATACATCTTGTCGCCCGGCTTGATGTCAAACGCCTCATAGAATCCCGGCTGGTTCATCACGGTGCCCTTGGCGCGGAATTCGCCTGGCGAATGCGGGTCGCTCTTGATCTGCGCGATGGCCGCTTCAGGGCGCAGCTTGGCGCGCCATTTCTGGGCGAAGCCGATGTACAGGCGCTGTTCGCCCGTCAGGCCGTCGAGCACGGGCGATGGCTTGCCGTGCAGCGAACGCTGGTAGGCCTTGTAGGTGATCGACAGGCCGGAATTGTCGCCGATGTTTTCGCCCAGGGTCAGCTCGCCATTGATGTGGTAGCCGGGCACGGGGCTGTAGGCGCCGTATTGCTTGACCAGGCCGGCGGCCAGGGTCTTGAAGGCGGCGCGGTCTTCGGCCGTCCACCAGTTGCGCAAACGGCCCTTGGCGTCGTACTGGCTGCCCGAGTCGTCGAAGGCGTGGCTGATTTCATGGCCGAAGGTGATGCCCAGCAAGCCGTAGTTGACGGCGTCTTCCGCCTTCACGTTGAAGAACGGCGGCTGCAGGATGGCGGCCGGGATGGTGATGGCATTGAGCGCCGGGCTGTAGCTGGCGTTGACGGTTTGCGGCGTCATCGACCATTCGTCGCGGTCGACCGGCTTGCCCAGCTTGGCCAGGTTTTGCTGGCGGCTCCACTCGCGCGACGCGCGCACGTTGGCGACCAGGTCATGCGGCTGGGTCTTCATGCTGCTGTAATCGCGCCATTTGTCCGGGTAGGCGATCTTCGGCTTCAGGGCGGCCAGCTTGAGCTGGGCTTCCTTCTTGGTTTCCGGGCCCATCCAGTCCAGTTGCTCGATGCCATCCTTGAACGAGGCAACGAAGTTGTCGAACATGGCCATGACGCGCGGCTTGGTTTCAGGCGGCAAGTACATTTCCACGTAGCGCTTGCCGACGGCATCGGCCAGGGCGCTGTCCGTGAAGCGCAGGGCCAGTTGCCACTGCGGCTCGCTTTGCGGCACGCCGCGCAGCACCGTGCCTTCGAAGGCGAAGCGTTCCTTGACGGTGGCGCTGTCGAGGTAGGAGGCATAGCTTTCGATGACTCGCCAGTTCAGGTAGCTCTTCCACGATTCCAGCGGCACGGCGGCTACGGTCTCGGAGAAGCCTGTCATGAAGCTGGGCTGGCGCACGACAGCCGAGCTTTCCTTCTTGGCCATGCCTGCGGCGGCAAAGTAGGCTTTCCAGTCAAATGCAGGCGCCATGGCGGCGAACTGGTCGAAATCGACGCGGTTGTACGATTTGACGGGGTCGCGCATCTGCACGCGCGTCCATTGCACGGCGGCCAGGCGCGTCTCGACGTCGAGGATCTGCGCCGCGTGCTCGGCAGCCTTCTTGTCGCCGCTCATGGCCAGCATGGTCTCGATGTGTTTCAGATACTTGGCACGCACGGCTTGCAGCTTGGCGTCGTCATCCTTCAGGTAGTAGTCACGGTCAGGCAAGCCCAGGCCGGACTGGCTGATGTTGATCGTGTAGCGTTCGGGATCTTGCGCATCGGGTGCGATATAGGCGGAAAATGGCGTGGCGATGCCATTGCCTTGCAGGTAGGCGAACAGGGCCGGCAAGTCCTTCTTGTCCTTGAGCGCGGCGACGCGGGCCAGGTCCGCTTTGACGGGCTTGAAGCCGGCCGCATTGCGCGCCTTCTCATCCATGAAGCTGGTGTACAGGTCGGCGATCTTGTGCGCTTCGCTGCCAGGCTTGCCCGGGTTTTTCAGGGTGGCGTCGATCAGGCCGCGCAGCTGGCCTTGCGCGATTTCGCGCAGTTCGATATAGGTGCCCCAGACGGATTTGTCGGCCGGGATTTCCGTATTGCGGGTCCAGACGCCGTTGACGTAGCCGTAGAAGTCTTCCTTCGGGCTGACTGCCGGGTCCAGGGTTTTCAGGTCGATGCCCGAGACGGGCGCGGCAGGCTGCGCGGCTTGCTGGGCATGCAGCGAGGGGGAAGACAGGGCGAATAGGGCGCAGCAGGCGGCGCTGATCAGTGAACGATGCACGAAGATTCCTTTAATTGTAGTTCGACTTCATGTGAGGGAACATGCTGTGTCCAGGCATGTGGCGGAAGATTATAACCGCAGGAATAGTGCTGCATTGCAACATGGCGCCGGCACTCCCGCCATGCCGCGGCATGGCCGGCCACGCCCGCCGGTGAGCCGCCGCTCGCTGCCCCGGCGGGAGGGAAGCGCTACTTGCGTCCTTCCCAGGCCATCTTCACGGCCAGGCCCGTCAGCACGCCGCCCATCATCCAGCGCTGCAGCAGCACCCAGCGGGGGCGGCCCGCCAGGAAGCCCGCGATCGACCCGGCCAGCATGGCGATTACCGCATTGACGGCCACGCTGACGGCGATCTGCACCGTTCCCAGTGCCACCGATTGCGCCAGCACGCTGCCATGCCCGGGCGTGATGAATTGCGGCAGCAGCGACAAGTACATGACGGCGATCTTCGGATTGGACAGGTTGGTGATCAAACCCATGAGAAACAGCTTGCGCGGCCCGTCGGCGGGCAGGTCGCGCACGGCAAAGGCGGAGCGCCCGCCCGGTTTCAGCGCCTGCCAGGCCAGGTACAGCAGATAGGCGGCGCCGCCAAAGCGCAGCACGTCGTAGGCGTAGGGCACGGCGAAGAGGAAGGCCGTGATGCCGAAGGCGGCGCACAGCATGTAGAAGACGAAGCCCAGGGCCACGCCGCCCAGGGAAATGAAGCCGGCGCGCCGGCCCTGGCTGATGGAACGGGAAATCAGGTAGACCATGTTGGGGCCGGGCGTGAGCGCCATGCCCAGGGCCACGAGTCCGAACATCAGCAAGGCGGTTACATCAGGCACGCTATACCTCCAGAAGAAATGAATGCCATGCGGGGCGCCACGATAGCGTGGATATGGGCCTGCTCGGCAGGCCGTCGCTGCGTGGGGCAGGCTTGGGCGGGAATAGATTATCACACCTGAAAGTTGCCTGTACGACAGAAAGCCGCTGCGATGGCCATGCGGGGAAAGCGCTGCCCCAGGCGCTTCCATCCATTGCACAGACGAAAAAAAACCCGCCGCAGCGGGTTTTTTACTCAACCGTCAAGCCAAAGGCTCAGAACTGGTTCATCGTATTGTCTTTACCAGCTGCTTTGAGCGCCGCTTCGCCGCTGAAGTAATCCTTGTGGTCGTCGCCGATGTCCGAGCCGGACATGTTTTGATGTTTCACGCAGGCGATGCCCTGGCGGATTTCCTTGCGCTGCACGCCGGCCACGTAGCCCAGCATGCCCTGGTCGCCGAAGTATTCCTTGGCCAGGTTGTCCGTCGACAAGGCTGCCGTGTGGTAGGTCGGCAGGGTGATCAGGTGGTGGAAGATGCCCGCTTCACGGGCCGAGTCGGCCTGGAAGGTGCGGATCTTCTCGTCGGCCGTGGCGGCCAGTTCCGTCTGGTCGTATTCCACGCTCATCAGCTGGCTGCGCTCGTAGGCGGACACATCCTTGCCGGCCGCTTTCATCGCATCGTAGACCTGCTGGCGGAAGTTCAGGGTCCAGTTGAACGACGGGCTGTTGTTGTACACCAGCTTGGCGTTCGGGATGACCTTGCGGATTTCGCTGACCATGCCGCCGATTTGCGCGATATGCGGTTTTTCCGTTTCGATCCACAGCAGGTCGGCGCCGTTTTGCAAGGAGGTGATGCAGTCGAGCACGCAACGCTCTTCGCCGGAACCGGCGCGGAACTGGAACAGGTTGCTCGGCAGGCGTTTCGGACGCAGCAGCTTGCCTTCGCGCTTGATGATGACGTCGCCATTGCCCAGGGCGTCGGCCGACACTTCTTCGCAGTCGAGGAAGGAATTGTATTGGTCGCCCAGGTCGCCTGGTTCATTGGTGACGGCGATCTGCTTGGTCAGGCCGGCGCCCAGCGAGTCGGTGCGGGCGACGATGATGCCGTCGTCCACGCCCAGTTCCAGGAAGGCGTAGCGGATGGCGCGGATCTTGGCCAGGAAGTCTTCGTGCGGCACTGTCACTTTACCGTCCTGGTGGCCGCATTGTTTCTCGTCGGATACCTGGTTTTCGATCTGGATGCAGCAGGCGCCCGCTTCGATGAACTGTTTCGCCAGCAGGTAGGTGGCTTCCGCATTGCCGAAACCGGCGTCGATGTCGGCGATGATGGGCACGACGTGGGTGACGTGGCCGTCGATCTTGGCCTGGATCGCTTGCTTCTCAGCACCTTGGGCCGCGTCCAGCTGGCGGAACAGGCCGCCCAGTTCGCGGGCATCGGCCTGGCGCAGGAAGGTATACAGTTCCTTGATCAGTGCCGAGACGGCAGTTTTTTCATGCATCGATTGGTCTGGCAGCGGGCCGAATTCGGAACGCAGGGCAGCAACCATCCAGCCGGACAGGTAGAGGTAGCGGCGGTCGGTGCTGTTGAAGTGCTTCTTGATGGAGATCATCTTCTGCTGGCCGATGAAACCGTGCCAGCAGCCCAGCGACTGGGTGTACTTCGATGGGTCCGCATCGTAGGCGGCCATGTCGTTGCGCATGATCTTCGCCGTGTAGCGGGCGATGTCCAGGCCGGTCTTGAACTTGTTCTGGGCGCGCATGCGGGCGGCGGACTCGGGATTGATGGCGTTCCAGGCGCTGCCTTGTTGCTCTTTCAAACCGGCAACAGCTTTGATGTCGTCTTGGTATTGGGACATGTGAATCTCCTAAAAAGAAAAGCTATGTTTGAGAAAATCGCCGAGTGCGCCACAACGTCTTGTCGAAGCAAACTGCATGACTAAATAGTAGGCCGATTCACGCCGATCTTCAAGTCTTATATAAGACATATAACTTAAATTAATTCCTTGTTTTTCAAGGGCTTAATTATAATTTTTCAGGATGTGGAATGGTTTTTCAAAAAGTGAGAGTGGCGGGGTGAGGCATTGTCCATGCGGATTCCGCGATATGAAACGCCTTTTCAGATTTTGGTGCAGCGCGGCATCCGGGGCGAAAAAAAAGCCGCCCGAAGGCGGCCTGTGCTGCAAGGCGCTGGCTTATCGGCCCACGGTCTGCCGCTGGTCCTTGATGAACAGCGCCGTCAGCATGCCGATCGCGCACACGCCGATCACGTAATAGGCGGGACCCAGCACGTTATTCTTCAGCATCAGGGTCACGACCACGGGCGTCAGGCCGCCGAAAATGGCGTACGACAGGTTGTAGGAAAACGACAGTCCCGAGAAGCGCACCTGCGCCGGAAAGGCCTGTACCAGCACATAGGGCACGGCGCCGACGACGCCGACGAACAGGCCCGTCATGGCGTACAGGGGCAGCAGCAGGTCGGGGCGGCTGCCGATGGTGGTGTAGAAGACATACGTGCTGATGGCCAGCAGCACGGAGCCGACCCCAATTACGCGCTTGCCGCCCAGGCGGTCGGCCAGCATGCCGGCGAGGATGCAGCCGAAGGCCAGGCACAGGGTCGCCACGGTATTGGCCACCAGGGTGGTGCGCGGGGCGATGTGGTGGATCTTTTGCAGCAGGGCAGGCGTCATCAGGATGACGACGACGATGCCGGCCGACAGCATCCAGGTGAGCAGCATGGAGACGACGACGGCGCCGCGGTGGCTGCGCAGCACGGATTTCAATGGCATTTCCGTCGACAGGGCCTTGCGCTGCTGCATTTCCGCGAAGACGGGTGTTTCATGCAGCCAGCGGCGCAGATACATGGCGCCGAAGCCGAAGATACCGCCCAGCAGGAAAGGATAGCGCCAGGCGCCGTCGGTGATTTCTGCCGGCGTGTAGACGGTGTTCAAGCCCGTCGCCACCAGCGAGCCAAGCAAGATGCCCACCGTCAGGCCGGCCGTCAGCACGCCGCAGGCAAAGCCCGTGTACCGGCTCGGCACGTGTTCGGAGACAAACACCCAGGCGCCCGGCACTTCGCCGCCCACGGCCGCGCCCTGGAAGATGCGCATCAACAGCAGCAGCAATGGCGCCGCCAGGCCGATGGTGGCATAGGTCGGCAGCAGGCCGATCAGCAGGGTCGGCACGGCCATCATCAGGATGGAGAGCGTAAACATGCGCTTGCGGCCCAGCAAGTCGCCGAAGTGGGCCATGACGATGCCGCCCAGCGGACGCACGACGTAGCCGGCGGCGAAGATGCCGAAGGTTTGCAGCAAACGCAGCCATTCCGGCATTTCCGGCGGGAAGAACAATTGGCCGATGGCGTTGGCAAAGAAGACGAAGATGATGAAGTCGTAGAATTCCAGCGCGCCGCCGAGGGCGGCCAGCGACAGGGTTTTATAGTCTTGTTGGGTGAGGGGACGGCTTGCGGCCTTGCTTGCGGCGGTGATGGAGGTAGGCATGTGTCTCGTTCTTGTGTGTTATCGGAGATTGCCAGACCTAGCATACGCATTTCCGCCGCGTGAGTAAACGCCGTGGCAGGGCGCCCGCGCGGGGGATCAGCCTCAGCTGTGCTTAATACAACGTCGCTATCATCAGCGTTGACTTCATTGGAAAGGACACAGTATGCACATCATGATCGTGGGCGCCAGCCGGGGCCTGGGACGCGCGCTGGTGGACGGTTTGCTGGCTGACGGGCATGCCGTCATCGGCGTATCGCGCCAGCAACCTGCCGACTTGCCTGCCGGCCCAGGTACACGGCTGCAATGGATCGCGGCGGACCTGGCAGCGCCCGCCGAGGCCGTCGAACGCATCGCGCGTGCAGCGCCCGCCGTGCTGGACGCGGTGATCTACAACCTGGGCGTATGGGAAGAAAAGGCCTTCAGCGACGACTACGCTTTCCTCGGCGATGCGGACGATACTATCGTCGACATGGTCAATACGAATATTACGGCGACGATCTTGCTGCTCAAGCGCCTGGTGCCCCGCTTGCTGGCCAGCAGCAAGCCGCAGCTGATACTCACGGGGTCCACGTCCGGCCTGCGCCAGAGCGGGCGCCCGGAAGTGACGTTCAGCGCGTCGAAATTCGCCCTGAACGGCATCGCCGATGCTTTGCGCGAGGGTTTCCGCGAACAGGGGCTGGCCGTGACGGCGCTGCAGCTCGGTTATCTGAATACCTACGATGGCTTGTCCGTGCCGCTGGCGGATGCCGCGGCGCGGGGCGAGGGCGAGCTGATTCCCGTGCATGACGTCGTCGCCGTCGTGCGCATGCTGCTGAACCTGTCGAATGCCTCGTTCGTGCGCGAACTGGTGCTGCCGGCGCTGCGCGACGAGCGTTTCTAGCTTATTTTCAAGCTTTACGCGGCTTTGCCGTCGACCTCGACAAGCACCCGGCGCACGCAGCGTGCGTAGCCGTCAAGCGCGCGCGTGTTCTGGTAGCTGACGCCCGTGTCGAAATCCTTGCACCAGGCGTCGTCCTCGATGTCGCCCGGCTCGCACGACCAGTGCCAGTTTGGTCGGAATGCGTCTTTCAAGGTCGCATACAGCAAGGTCTGCTCGCGCCGATCCGGCAGGCTGTGGCCCAGGTTGGCAGCCCAGTTTGATGCGGCTTGCCAGGACTGGAATTCCAGCTCCGGCTCGTCCGGCAGCAGCACCAGGTGGTAATCGGGCGCGCCATCCCAGCCGAGGATCAGGCCGGCATAGCGTTCGCCCGGCTGCAGGGCGACGGGCGCGGCGGACGACGGCGCCAATGCGACCCGGCGCACGGCACAGGCGCGGCCTGAGTAGGTCTTGCGAAAGTTGTACTGGGTGCCGTTGTCGAAATCGTGGCTCCAGGCCATGCGGGGCAGGATGGCATCCGCTTCCGACGACCAGTACCAGGCATCGGGGAAGGCATGGTCCAGGTTGGCGTGCAGCAAGGCCAGTTCCCTGCGCATGGGCAGGCAGGCGCCGCGCTCGGCGGCCCAGGCTAGCGCGGCTGGCCAGGGCAGGGCATCGGCCTCGCCAGGCAGCAGGAACAACTGGTAGCCGGCGGCACCGTCCTGGCCAGGCATCACGCCCGCGTAGCGCTCGCCGGCAGCGGTGCCCAGCACGCCCGGGCAATGCTCGAACCAGCCATCGTCTTCTTCCTGTGCAATAAATGCCGCGATCAGCGCTCGCTGCGCGGGCGGCGCGGCGGCCAGCATCGTGTTGAAGCAGGTGATGGCCGAGGCGTGGGGCGTGCCGGCGCCGTTGGCGATACCGACGAGAAAGTCGCCAGCCCAGTCGGGCAAGGTGGAAATCAGGCGCGGCAATTCGTGCATCAGGGCGGCGCAATACGCCGTCTCGCCGAAACGCCAGGCGGCGCGCCTGGCCGTCTGGTAGGCGCCGTAGTCGTGTTCGGCTTGCAAGGATTGCACAATGGCCAGCGCGTAGTGCGCGCCTTCAGTCCCCGTCAGCGCATCGAGCATGGCGCAGTAGCGCTGGAAGCGCCGCTGGGCTGCATCGGGCGGCGCGGCGGCGTCGCCATCCTGGACGATGTTGCCCACAATTAGCAATTCGGCTTTCCAGAGTTCAAAGGCGGTTGGCATGGCTGTGACTGGCGAGAGTGGCGGCGGCCATGATTATGCCCGGACATGGGTGTTTCAGCGTGTTCCTTGAGCATGTTACAGTCCGCCATCGCCGCCAGCCCAGTGCGGTTCTGCCTGGATCAAGATTGATGCCCGCCTGGACTTCCCCGCCCCAACTCGTCGCCCTGGCCGCCTTTTATGCGCAGGCGCAAGAACATCCGGAAACGCTCAGCGATGCTGTCTTCCTGGACAACGTGAAAAACGCCCACTGGCCCACCAATTGCTGGAGTTACGTGGAAGCATCGTTCGCCATCATCGCGCCCGCCTGTCTGCTACGTCCCCATCTGACCGCCGAACTGATCGCCTTGCCCATCGATGCCATGATCGCGGGCGGCCTGGACGATGCGGGGCAGGTCATCGCCATCGGCCTGGCCTGCGCCACGCGCGACGCGCCGTACGTGGCGCCGAGCGAGGACGGCAGGCGCTGGCTGACGCAGGTGTGGCCGGGCCTGGGCGAGCTGGCCGGGTCGGTATTCCGGGCCAGGCTGCAGGCGGCGCTGGCGGAGGATGAGGAGTAACTCAAGCGGCGCTTGACCTCCCGAGCCCGTTTACGTTAGGGTATACGTAACTACCTACATATATCCGATTCCATGTCCTCCAACCTGCAAACCTACGGCTCGCTGATGCTGGCCAGCCGCCTGCGCCGTCTTTCCGATCAACTGTATGCCGGTGTCGATACCAGCTATCTGGCGGCCGGCGTCGAGCTGACGTCGCGCTGTTTTCCCTTGTTATTACTGCTGCGCGACAACGGCCCCACCTCCATCACGGCCCTGGCCGCGCAGATCGGGCAGACGCATCCCGTGGTGGTGCAGCTGGGGCGCAAGCTGCTCGATGCGGGCGTCGTGGCGGAGATGCCGGATGCCAAGGATGAGCGGCGGCGGCTGCTGGCGCTGTCCGACGCCGGGCAGGCGCTGCTGCGCAACATGGCTCCCCTATGGGACGACGTGCGCGCCGCCGTCGATACGGTGTTCGAGCAGGGCACGCCGCAGTTGATGGCCAGCCTGGACCGGGCCGAAGCGCGCTTGCAGTCGCAAGGCTTCGGCGAGACCATCGCCGCTTGCCGGCGCCAGCGCGAGCGGGCGGCCGTGGAGATCATCGACTACGCGCCGCAGTACGCGGCCGACTTCAAGCGCCTGAACATCGCCTGGCTGGAGCGCTACTTTTATGTCGAGGCGCTGGACGACCAGGTGCTGTCCGACCCGCAAGGCTCGATCCTGGACGGCGGCGGGCAGATCTTCCTCGCGCGCCTCGATGGCCGCATCGTCGGCACGTGCGCGCTGATCCGCGCTGGCGAGGCCAGCATCGAATTGTCGAAGATGGCCGTCACGCCGCAATGCCAGGGCCTGGGCATTGCGCGCCGGCTGATCGAGCGGGCCTTCGACGCCTTCGAGGCCAGCGGCGCGCCGCTGCTGTTCCTGGAATCGAACAGCAAGCTGGCGCCTGCCATCCGCCTGTACGAAAGCAGCGGTTTTACCCACGTGGCGCGGCCGGCGGGCGACGCCCATTACCAGCGCGCCGACGTCTACATGGAATGGCAGGGCAGGCCGCGCAGCTGAATGCTCCCCATCGGCCGTCTCTCGCGTTACAATACGGGCACCCATAACGGAACCTTGGTTCCACTATCGAGAGACGCCGACGCCGCATGCCTTCCTTCCCGATGCCCTTCCCGCAGATGATCGTTCCCCCGGAGCCCACCCAGGCGCGCAGCAAGCAGGCCTTCGAGCGCCTGCTGCTGGTGGGTGAACAGTTGCTGGCGGAAAACCGTTTCGATGAAATCGGCGTGGCCGACCTGGCCAAGCTGGCGGAGACATCCGTGGGCACGTTCTACCGCCTGCTGGGCGACAAGGACACCCTGAGCCGCTTGCTGCTGCAGCGCTTTTTTTCCGACATGGTGGACAAGGTCGAAACGCTGACGGAGCTGCGCCAGTGGGAAGGGCGCAGCCTGGAAGAGTTCATCCGCGCCATGGTGGCCATGTTCGTGGCCGTCAACACGGGCCGGCGCGGCGTGCTGCGGGCCCTGATCACGCGCTGCTCGCAGGACGCGCAATTCCGCGACAAGGTGCACCAGATCAATCATCTGATCTCGCAGCGCACGGTGGCCGTACTGGCCAGCAAGTCTGCCAGCATCCGCCACCCGAACCCCACGCAAGCGATGATGGTGGTGCCGCCCGTGCTGCTGGGTATCCTGAACCAGCACGTGTTGTCGGGCTCGCTTTCCTTTTTGTCGGCCGCCGCGCTGGAAGATGAACTGGTGCGTGTTGCTTTAAATTACCTGACTTCAGATATTTAGCGATTTAACTTGAAATCGGAATTCGGATTCCGTATTATGTTTTCCAACAGCAGGAAAGCATATTCCTGCACCTGAACACAAAGCATGTTCAACAGCAAGGAGACAGAATGCGGCGTCACACGACATCCGATGTTCCATTGCATTACCTCGACCTGGGTAGGGAGCAGGGTGATCCCGCGCGGTCAGAGCCCGTTTTCCTGCTGCATGGCCTCGGTTCCTGCGGCGCAGACTGGCGCCCGCAGATCGACGCCCTCGGCAGCCGCTACCGCCTGATCGTGCCCGACCTGCGCGGCCATGGCGCCAGTCCCGCGCCACGCGGCGACTGGCAGATCGGCGACTTCGCCAACGACCTCTTCAACCTGATGGACCAGCTCGACGTGGCGCGCGCGCACGTCGTCGGCTTTTCCCTGGGCGGCATGGTGGGCCTGGAAATGGCCAACCGCGCCCCCGGCAGGGTGGCCAGTTTGTGCCTGATCAACTCGCAACCGTTCCAGGGCAGCAAGCCGGCGTCGCTGCTGTTTGCCTACTGGCTGCGCCGCACGGTGATCGCCACCTTCGGCCTGAAAGCCATGGGCCGTATCATCGGCAGGAAACTGTTCCCCGAGCCGGCCCAGCAGGCGCTCGTCGAACGCTTCGCCGCGCAGATGGCGGGCATGGACAAGCGCGCCTACCTGGCCGCGCTGGACGCCATTTTCCACTGGGATATCGATATTCACTTCCAGGCCCTGGCCATGCCCGTCCTCATCATGGCGGCCGACCAGGATTACACGCCCGTCGCCAGCAAGCGGGCTTTTGCCGCACAGTTTCAGCAGTGTGAATTCGAAGTCATCGCGAATTCGCGCCATGCCACGCCCCTGGACCAGGCGCAGCGTGTGAATACCTTGTTGCAGTCCTTCCTCGCCGTACATTCAAAATAAACAGGCCACTTGCCGCAGGGCAAGGGGCTGGACGCCGGACATCGCAGGGCAGGTGCTCGCCAGACGCGGGCGGGTACCGTGACGCCTCGTGATTCCGACATCCGGCCATCTTTCCCGGCGGCCAGCAAGCCTGACATTGGAGACGCTATGAAACTTGCTTTGAAATTAATGCCCGCCGCCCTCGCCGTTGCCGGCGCCTTCAGCCTTTCCACCCATGCGCTGGCGCAGGAGACGGCCGCCCCCGCCGGCCAGAGCGCCGGCGAGGCCAGCGACGCGAAGGAGCGCATGGAAACCGTCACCGTATCCGCCCGCCGCCGCGAAGAGCGGCTGCAGGACGTGCCGCTGGCCGTCACGGCGTTTTCCGCCAAGGCCCTGGAACGGGCGAATATCCAGAACCTGGCCGACCTGCAGGAGCGCGTGCCGAACCTGACCGTGTATGCCTCGCGCGGCACGAACACCACCCTGACGGCCTTCATCCGCGGCGTGGGCCAGGCCGACCCCGTCTGGGGCGTGGACCCGGGCGTGGGCATTTATTTCGACGACGTCTACATGGCCCGCCCGCAGGGCGCCCTGCTCGATGTGTTCGACGTGCAGCGCATCGAGGTGCTGCGCGGCCCGCAAGGCACTTTGTATGGCAAGAACACCATCGGTGGCGCCATCAAGTACATTTCGCGTCCGCTGGCGAAGGAAAACGGCGCCTCGGCCGAAGTGGGCCTGGGCAACTATAATCAGCGCAATTTCAAGGCCGCCTTCAACGTGGCCAATGAGAACGGCACCTGGCGCGCGCGCCTGGCCGCCGCCAAGCTGGACCGCGACGGTTTCGGCCGCAACACGTTTAACGGCGAACAGGTCAGCGACCAGGACAGCACGGCCGCGCGCCTGTCCGTCGGTTACTTTCCGCAGGATATCCCGCTCACCGTCGTGCTGAGCCTGGACGCCACGGACGATAAATCGGGCGTGCGCGGCTTCCAGCGCATGGGCGTGAGCGCCTTCGACCCGCTCAAGCGGCCACCAAGCACCAGCGCCTACGATATCCAGAGCGGCATGCCGGGCAACAACTTCACGCATAACCGGGGCGGCTCGCTGGTGGCCAACTACACCTTGTCGAACGACTGGTCCGTGAAAGTCATCGGCGCCAAGCGGCGCAGCACGTCCGAGCAGACCATCGACTTCGACGGCTTGCCGCAGCCGATTGCCGACGTCTTCGGCGATTCGCGCGACGAGCAGAAAAGCCTGGAATTGCAAGCCTCGTACAGCGGCGACTATGGCGCTGGCGTGATCGGCCTGTACCGTTTCGAGGGCACGGCCGGCGGCGGCATCTACAACAATTTCCTGGGACGCCAGTTCCAGGCCGCCGTCAGCACGGTGGAGACGGACAGCACGGCGCTGTACACGGACTGGACCTGGCCGGTGGGCAAGGCCTGGAGCATCAATGCGGGCTTGCGCCACACGCGCGAGGAAAAGCGCGCCATCGTGCTCAACCGCGCCTTCGCCGATGCGGGCTTTACGCGGCCCATCCAGACGGCGGCCGATTTCGACAAGTCCTTGTCGGTGAGCAATACCTCGCCGAAGTTGTCCGTGCGCTACGAAGCATCGAAGACGACGAATTTCTACAGCAACCTGTCGCGCGGCTTCAAGTCCGGCGGCTACAACGTGCGCGCCAACAACCTGGTGGTGCCCGATTCCGCGCGGCCCTACAAGGATGAAAAACTCGACGCGCTGGAAGTGGGCATGAAGTACGCGGCGCCGGACGATACCTTCGATGCCAACGTGGCCCTGTTTTACAACCGCTACAAGGATATCCAGTTGTCCGTCTTCACCAGCTACGTGCAGCCGGGCGGCTTGCCCGGTTTCTATGGCGACTTCACGAATGCGGGCAAGGGCACCGTCAAGGGCGCCGAGTTCGAATTCTCGTGGCGGCCGAACCGCCAGTGGGAAGTCAACGGTTTCCTCGCCCTGCTCAACGCCAGCTACGACGAGTTCATGAGCGGCGGCAAGAACATTGCGGATACGCAAAAGTTCAGCAACACGCCGCGGCGCCAGGTGGGCCTGAACCTGACGCGCACGGACCGCGACGTGTTTGGCGGCGCGCTGCGCAGCATGGTCGGCTATGGCTACCGCAGCAAGGTGTATCCGACGACGGACTTGAGCGAGATCCTGGCGCAGGGCGGCTACAGCATGTGGACGGCCGGCGTCGTGTGGGAAGCGCCGAAGAACTGGACCTTCAGCCTGCACGGCAGCAACCTGGGCAACAAGCGCTACCGCACGGATGGCTACAACATCCCGGCGCTGTACATCCTCGACGGCTTCTATGGCCCGCCGCGCCAGATCATCGCCAAGGCCGGCTACAAGTTTTAAGGTTCTCGCCTAGCGGGGCCGGACCCGCCGGGTCCGGCCCCGCCGGCCGGAAGTGCCGGCTTGACATGCGTCAAGCCGGTTCGTTGTCGCTGTTCTCGTTGTTAATAACAATCATGGGAGACTGGCATGGCACATCTGCATCAACAACTGCGTAAATTCTTATCTGCACTGATCGCCGCCTGCGGCCTGCTGGCCGCGCTGCCGGCTTCCGCCGGGCAGTGGGACTTCGGCCTGTACGCGAGCCTGTGGGGCTCGCGCGAATACCAGGTCTGGCTACCGAGCAATTACAATCCGAACACGCCGCTGCCCGTCGTGCTGATGCTGCACGGCTGCGGGTCCGAGCCGAACAGCATGGCCGCCGTCAGCCGCTATAACGAGCTGGCCGACAGTGAAAACTTCATCGTCGTCTACCCGCGCCAGAACGCCACGGCCAACCCCATGCGCTGCTGGAATTTCATGCTGCCCCTGAACCAGGAGCGGGGCACGGGCGAGCCGGCCGTGCTGATGGGCATCCTGAACAAGGTCAAGGGCAAATATGCGGTGCAGGACAGCCGCGTGTACGTCACGGGGATCTCGGCCGGCGGCGCCATGGCGTCCATCATGGCCGCCTGCTATTCGGACGTGTTCGCCGCCGTGATGGTGCATTCGGGCGGTATGTACAAGGGCGCCATCGGCATGGTCACGGCCGCCGACTCGCTGTTCAACGGCAGCGCCTTCGACCCGAAAGTGCGGGGCAAGGATGCCTGGCGCTGTTCCGGCTCGCCACGCCGGCTGATGCCGACGATGGTCTTCCACGGCACGTCCGACATCGTCGTCAACCCCGTCAACGGCGAGCAGACCATCGAGCAGTTCCTGCAGACCAGCGACTACGGCGACGATGGCCTCGACAATGACAGCGTGCGCTACCGCGCCGACAGCATCGTGCGCCAGACGGTGCCGTACGGCCGCAGCTATTCCATCGACACCTACCTGCATAACGGCGCCGTCATCGCGCAAAAGTACACGGTCGAGGGCATGAACCACGCGTGGAGCGGCGGTCCTCCCGGCTGGCCATTCAGCGACGAGCTGGGCCCGGATGCCACCGTGATCAGCTGGAATTTCTTCAAGAATTACCAGCGCTGAAGTTATTTCAGCAGGCGCTGCATGAAGAGCTGGAAAAAGCGCGGCTGGTCCGCTGCCAGGCACACTTGCGCATTGGGCTGGCCCGCCACGTCGCGCGTCAGGCCGTCGTCCGTGACCTGGACGCGCAGCGGCGTCGTGGGGCAGCTGGCCGGGTCGAGCAGCCAGGTGACGGGCACGACGTCGAACAGCGATGGCATGTTGCTGGACCAGGGTTGATACGCATCAATCCACTGGTGGTACAGCAGGGCGACGGCGTCCGTCAGCGGCGAGCCGTGGCCGAAGATGGCGTTGCGCTCCACTTCGTCGAGGCGGATCTGCGTCGAGTCGAGCGGCATCATGACGATGGGCACGCCGGAGCCGAACAGCGACTGCGCGCCCTTGACGTCGGAAGCGATGTTGTACTCCCTGTCGGCCGGGCGTACCGGCACGTACTGCGACTTGCGGTAGCCGGCGCGCACGGAGCCGCCCATCATGACCACCTGCTTCACCTTGCCGAAGGCGGCAGGGTCGCGCGCGATGGCGGCGCCGATGTTCGTCAGCGGGCCCAGGGCCAGGATGGTGATCTGGCCGGGCTGGCGCTTGATTTCGCGCAACATGAAATCGATGGCATCCTGCGGCGGCCGTGACGGCGGCAAGCCCCGTTGCGCATAGCGCGCCTGCGTGAATGGCGTCGGGTTGGGCGTCGTGATGCCTTGCGCGACGGGAATGCCGGCGTGGCCCGTTTCGCGCAGCAGGCGTTCCAGCAGGCGCACGCGCAAGGCCGTGTCGCCCCAGTCGGTGGTGATGCCGACGATCTCGATCTCGGGGCTTTGCAGCAGCAGGGCCAGGGCGAAGGCGTCGTCGATGTCGTCGCCGATATCCATGTCGACGATGACCTTGTGCGCGGGCGCGGCGCTGGCGGCATGGGCGGGCAGGGCGGCGCACAGCAGGAAGGGGAGCAGCGCGGCACGGCGCAGCAGGGAAAGGCAGGAGGACATGGCAGGCCTGGGAGGAGTGGGGGCGCGGCGATTTTAGCAGGCGGGCGCCTGGCATCAGTACAATGCCGCCATCCTTCCCCGATGAAAGCCGCCATGCTGCCTTGCCGTCTCCTGCCCCCCATCCTCGGTGTTTTATTGCTGGCAGGCTGTGCCAGCGTTGGCACGGGCACGCCAGCGGCCGCCGGCACGGAAGCGTTTGAGCGTGCTGCGCAGCAAGACAGCATGCGCAGCGAGTGCGACTGGAACGTGCGCTATGCGCCCGTGGCGCCGCAGGATGCCAGCGTGGCGCAGCTGCGCGCCATTGCCACGGCGCGCCTGGCGGCCCTGCAGCTGGCGCCTGCCTGGACCCTGGCCATGCCCGGCAGCGCGGCGCAGGCGTTTGGCGACTCGGCGCAGGACCGGGCCGGCCTGAACTTGTTGCTCAGCATCGTCTTGCCGGCCATGGAGCGCTACCCGGCCGGCGTCTTCGCGCGCACGGGTTTGCGCCACGTCGTGCTGGTCAAGGACTTGAGCGTGGATGGCCAGCGCCGCCTGGCCATGCCGGCGCCGGAAATCGACAGCGTCGTCTACGCCGACAACCTGCTGGCCGCGATGTGTCCGTCCGGCATGGAGCTGCGCGTGCATCACGAGTACTACCATTTCATCGAATACCGCCTGTTCAATGATTTCTATTACCGCGACCCCGTTTGGCTGGCCCTGAACCCGCCCGGCACGGCCTACGGCCAGGGCGGCGCCACGGCCTATGGCAAGGGCTTCCAGAACCTGGGCCACCCGCATCCCGGCATGGTCAGCCTGTACGCGGCCTACGGCCCCGAGGAAGACAAGGCGGAAGTCTTCGGCTGGATGATGACGCCCGCGTATGCGTTGCGGCTGGAACAGTGGACGGCGTTTGATCCCGCCTTGCTGGCGAAGCGGCAATTGTTGATGGATGTATTGCGCAGCAAGACAGATTCTTACTAAATATCAAGTATTTCCTTGCTATCCCATGGCATTGTCGGTTCTCCAGCTTGACTAGATGCAAGTGCGAATGAGGGGAGCGCCATGGACGGTGATGAGTCGATATTGGGTGGCGAACGTCCCTTGCGCCTGCGCCTGGGCGTATCTCCAAAAGTGTCCGCCGGTGCGCTGATACCGCAGCGCGTCGTCGGAAGCGAGGCCATCTGTGGCGGCATCGAGTACCGCGTGCTGTGCGTCTCGACGCATGTGGACTTGCCGCTCAGTAGTTTGATTGCCTTGCCTGCCGCTATCGACATCGTCACCGACCAGGGCCAGCTGCGCAGCATCTGCGGCATCGTCACGCAAGCCAGTGCGGGGGACTGCGATGGTGCGCTGGCCAGCTACCAGCTGGTGCTGACGGACGCCTTCGCCATCATGGAAAAGCGCTGCAATACGCGCGTCTTCCGGCGCTTGACGGATATCGACATCGTCAAGACCTTGCTCGACGAATGGATAAGCAGCAATACCGTGCTGGCGCATGCCTTCCAGTACGCGTTTGCCGATTTCTTCGAAGCACAGACGTATCCACGGCGCGAATTTGTCATGCAGCACAATGAGTCCGATGCGGCCTTCGTGCGGCGCCTGCTCAAGCGCAGCGGCGTCGCCTGGTTTTTTCGCGCGGAAGGCAAGGCGGATGCGCATGCCGAGCCGGCACATACCCTGGTGCTGTTCAACCATGCCGATGGCTTGCGGAAAAACATGGCCGATACCGTGCGCTATCACGCGGACCGCGCGACGGAACAGCGCGATACCCTGACGTCGTGGAACGAAGTACGCAAGTTGCAAGCGGGAAAAGTAACGCTGCATAGCTGGACCGAGGAACATCCACGCGCGCGGCCGTTCATGACTGCCGACGCCATGGGGCAGTGCCGGCAAGGCATGCATGACAATGCCGTTGCCGCCAGCCTCGATGATTACCGCGTGCTGCCGCCACGTGCGGGGAGCGATCATGATGCCTTGTGCCAGCTGGGCATGCTGGCCATGCAGCAGCATGATTATGAGAGCCATTGTTTTCATGCCGAGGGCAGCGTGCGCGACCTGTGTCCGGGCGAATACTTTAGCCTGGCCGAGCATCCCGACATCGACGCACTGCCAGCGGCCGAGCGCGATTTTGTCGTGACGGCGCTGCAGGTGGCGGCGCAGAATAATTTACCCAGGGAACTGGCCGCCAGGGTCGCGCGTCTGTTTGAGCGCAACCGCTGGCTGGCAGATGGCACGGCGTTGCAACAGCGCGAGCTGGCGACGGCGGCGGACGATGGCCCCTTGCGCATGCATATCGAGCTGAGCGCCGTGCGGCGCGGCGTGGCCATCGTCCCTGCCTATGACACGCGTAGCGATTTGCCGCATGTCACCATGCAGAGCGCCGTGGTGGTGGGGCCGACGAATGACGAAGTCCATTGCGACGCCATGGGCCGGGTCAAGGTGCGCTTTCCTGCCACGCGCAAGCTGGACCATGAGCACGCCGGCGGCACGGGCGCTTCCGACACGGATGCCGATTCGGCCTGGGTAAGAGTCGCGTCGAGCTGGGCGGGCAACGGACCTGGCAGCATGCAGCAGTGCGGCTATCTGGGCTTGCCCCGCGTGGGCAGCGAAGTCCTGCTGGCTTTCCTCGGCGGCGACCCGGACCGGCCCATCATCGTGGGACAGCTGTACAACCACAGTGCGTTGCCGATCGCATTGAGCAAGGCGGGTGACTTGCCCGGCAACCGTTATTTGTCCGGCATCAAGAGCCGCGAGATCAAGGGCACGCGTGGCAACCAGTTGCGTTTCGATGATGTGCATGGGCAAATCAATGCCCAGCTTGCCAGCGACCATGGTTCCACCCAGCTCAACCTGGGCTGGCTGACGCAGGACAGGCGCAATGGCCAGGGCGAGGCGCGCGGCGAGGGCGCCGAGCTGCGTACCGATGAGCAACTGGCGATGCGGGCGGGCAAGGGCGTGCTGATTTCGGCCTGGAAGCGCCTGAATGGCGATGGCGGGCATATGGCACGCAGCGAATATCTGGGGCTGATGGAAAATTGCCTGGAATTGTTTCGCTCGCTGGGCAGCTATGCTGCCACGCATCAGGCGCTGGAGAATGCGGATGAAGCGCAGCAGGAGCTGCAGCACAGCTTGAAAAGCTGGGAAGGCGGCAGCAATACGCAGCCCCGTGCCGAGCTGGGTGGTGCTGCGGCGATTGCCGTCACGGCGCCGGCCGGCATCAGCTTTGCCAGTTCGAAGGCCATCGTCAGCTATGCCGCCGGCAGCATCGATACGGTGGCGCAGCAGCATCTGCAAGCGGTGGCGGGCCAGCGCTACAGCGTGAACGCAGGCAAGGGCATTTCGCTGTTTGCCCACGCGGATGGCATTCGCGCCATCGCCCACCATGGCAAGTTCCTGCTGCAAAGCCAGCATGACGACATGGACCTCAACGCGGCGAAAAATTTGAAGCTCACCGCCAGCGAGGGCAAGCTGACGGGTATGGCCGATGAAATTGTGTTGATTTCCAAGCATGGCGCTTTCATCCGCATCGGCGATGGCATCACCTTTGGCAGCCAGTCGCCACTGAACTTCAACGCACCCAATTTCGTCTTCAATGACCCGCAGAGCATGGCAGTGCAATTGCCAAGCTTTGCCGAAGGCAAGGCCGATCAGCAATTCATCTTTCAATATGAGGGCGATGACAGTCCCGTCGATGGCGTGCCGCCAGCCCCCCAGCTGGCGCCGCAAGCCCAGTTTGCCGTGAAGCTGGAAGATGGCTCGTCGGCCGATGGCCGCAGCGACGGGGACGGCAAGACGGAGGTGCTGGAGCGCGCGGCCATGCACCTGGCCGCCATCGAAGTGTTCAACAACAAGGATTGATGACGCCAGGAGAGTGCAATGGGCAGCTATCCGAAAGTGCCGTACGTGGTGGGCGAAGACGTGGCGCTCCTGCATTGCGAACGCAGCGTCTGCAAGAAGGTGAAAATACGCCGCAACTTGCCGGGCAATATCATCGTTATTCACGGCGTGAACGATGTCGGCGTCAGCTACAAGGCGGTGGAGCATGGCTTGTGCGAGGGCTTGACGCAAAGGCTGGGGCGCGGCTTTACGCCAGCTTCTTACCGCATGCCTGTGGCGGCGGACAAGGACAGTCTGGAAGACGACCCGGATGCCGTGTTTTTCAAGCGCACTATCGCCAAGGATACCAATAGCCCCGTGATCCCGTTTTACTGGGGCTACCGTGAGGTGAAGGACAAAATCGACATCGTCAATGGGCAGTTCGTTGACCGCTACGGCAACCGGCTGGACAAGGATTTGTCCAAGGAAGGCGGGCCGTTCGGCAACGCCACCAGCAGCTTGCCCGACATGTGGCGCAGGGGTATTTATGCACCTGCCGATCCCATGGGTGATGCCTTGCGTCCGCTGAAGACGGCGCCTGGCCGCATGTACATGGTACTGGCGGCCCAGCGCCTGGCAGCACTGATTTCCATGATCCGCGATTACGACGCGGATGATACCGTCAGCATCGTTGCGCACAGCCAGGGCTGTCTGCTGTCGCTGCTGGCGCAAGCCATGCTGATGGAGAAAGGGTTGGCACCGGCCGATAATTTGATACTCACGCATCCGCCGTATAGCCTGGTGGAAAATATTCCCTTTCTGCTGAGGAAGGCAAGCGGACTCGATGGTGGCGAGGATGCGGCGATGCGGGCGCACTATCATCTACTCGACGGTGTTCAGACGCTGGCCGCGCGCCTGCAGACGCTTGTCAATATTGTTGCTGGGGTAGCGAAAGGGAATGGACAACCCTGCGCTCCGTTATTTAATGAGTTGAATGGTGATCAGCATCGCGGTATGGTCGGCGCCAGTTGGAGCAATGCAGCGGATCGAGATAACCGCAGAAAAGTATATCTGTATTTTTGTCCCGAAGACATGACTGTAGCGCTCGATAACATTCAGGGAATTGGCTGGGATGGCGTACCTGATTTTGTAACAGGAACCGAGGTGAAGTCCGAAGAGGAAATTTATGCCTATGGAGGAAGAAATTACTCCACTGGTCGCTTTCATAATCGGGGTACTGAACAAGTACGAAAAGCACTCTCCGAATTGGGAACCAGGTTTTATCAACGGGTGACGTTGCCATAGGTAGTGGCAAGGCCAGCTCTGATCCACAGTTCTACGAGTACTTATGTGCTGTGGCGGATTGGCGAGTGAAGGATTTGAAGACTAATGATAAAGGGCGTAAAGGAATGCTGATAAAGGAAAAATTCTTATCTGATTTTGCGGCATATTTATCCGTAGAACCTGCATGGAGAAGTGCTGCGATCAATGGCGGCATGGACTATTACAACACTGGAATTCTGCCCGCAGGACTTCCATTGTTATCGGGTGCTTTATGGAAGATCGTTGTGTCACAAACAAAAGACATGAAGATAGTGACTGAAAAATAATTGGATGGTCTAGGACTCGTCGAAAAAACTTGTTTGGACCCATGATATTTTCTCCTGAATAGTGGACCAAAAAGGTGAAAGCTATGATGACGCTTCGTTGGTTGGGAATATCAATAGTTATTGTAATTTTATTTTTTGGCTTGTTATGGCTAGGTGCTTTGTCGAAGAGCCAGGCGCGTGAAATTGCATTACAGGTTCAGGAAAAACAGCCAAGGAAACCGGTGGAGCCACGGCAAGAGTATGTGCTGGAAGTGATCGGATTGGGTGTGACGCTGGACAAATATCGGCAGGGTAAATTGTGGGGAGCCTTGCAAAAAGGAAGTCCTTACACGAGCATACGCGAACAAGATCCCAAGAAGTATCCCTGGACGGGTGATGACAAGGATGGCGACGGTGGTAGCAGAGCCTACGATGCGCTGGAAAATGGCATCAATTTCACTCCGATGTATTGGAACCTGCCTTCGTTTTATGCTGGAACGCCCATTCTTGACCCGGCGGCACAACCGAGCTTGATAGAGCCGATGGCGGGACTCGTGGCTGGCGCTGGTACGGGGGGCATGCCCTTGCATCTATTTTCCGTGGCTTCCTGGAAGCTGGATGAACATCCCGACCAATTGCTGATTGATGTGTTTGATTTTTTCGATAAGCATCCTGACGTACCTTACGTCGCCTTACACTCCGAGGATAGCGTTGGCACGCGAGATGGCAACCGGAAGCCAGGAACTGCAAGAAAATTGGTAAACGGGTATTTCATTCCGGATATGCCTGATGCCACGGCGGTATTCATCCTGGCACGCCGCGAACGAATAGAACCGTTGCGCCCATTTGTATGGGATGACCCTGCGAATAAATTCGTTAGGGAGCAACTCCGCGCCATGTACAACGAACTGATGCAATCACTTCCTTCACGCGCGAAACAGCAGCGACCCGAAGCCTTCAGCGAGCGTCAACCCACCGTCGCCGAATGGCTCACCGCTGCCGCCGCTTTCGCCCGGCGGCCCGATATCCGTGGCGTGGGCCTGCATACCTTCGACAAACTCAATCTCTGGGAAAATCGCCCCCCGCGCGACTGGAAACCGACGCCATGGTTTCCCATTCCGTGGAACCGGGAACAGATGGAAACCTTCGATCGCCTGCCCTCGTTCGGTTTCGTGCATCGGCCCGTGTTTGTCAAGTTCGCGGATGAGGAAGGCAAGAGCGTCACGCGGCGGGATGCGCGCCAGCATATTTTGAATGCGGGCTGGCGGCAGGCCTTGCAGACCTTGCCGCAAGCGGAGCGCGGCAAGGGGCCGGCGCGCATCGTGGCCGCGACGGGAAGTCAGCCGGAGCAGTTGCTGATGCTGGAAGGCATGCTGCATGACTACGCGGCGCAGGGCGGGCCGGAAATCGACAGCAGCAAGAGCACGCAGTTCATCAATACGGATCTTCGCCTGGGCAACACGGGCGCGGCCACGTGGTTCATGCAGATGGCCATCGGCGTGATGGGCAGTTATCGCGATGGGGGCGCCAGTGCGGCGATCAATTTACGCGACAGCAATGAGGCCAGCATCATTTTTATTACGCCGCCATCGGATGCGAAACGCCGGCAGCAGGACGCCAATGGCGATATCTTCCGCAGTCGCGTTACGCCGGCCGTCGATCCGGCCAACTACGCGGCGCCATCGGTGGAAGCGATCCTGGAAAGTCAGGCTGGGCAATAATTCTGGAGGCAGCATGCGCAAAGTCATCCGTTTGGGCGACGCCACTTCGCATGGCGGCAAGGTGCTCAGTTGTGCCGCCACGCACTTCACGGTCAATGGTATTGCTGTCGCCTGCGTCGGGGACTTGTGCAGCTGCCCCATCAAGGGACATCAGGGCTGCAAGATTGCCAGCGGCTCGTCCCGGCATAGCATCAACGGCATCGCCATCGCCTTCGAAGGCGATACCACCACCTGCGGTGCCAAACTGCTCGCTGGAGGTGTCAACTTCCACACGTCCTGACGCCGTACGCTCCCGGTATTTCCTGGTAACTATATAATCTGCGCTTGGGCGATCCCGTCCCTGAACGTCGATTGAAGGAATGCCATGCCAGGATATTTCATGCGCTCTGTCGCGCTCTTTACCGTATCTGCCGTGTGCATCTCAGCCAGCGCCGCCGAGGTGGTGGCGGTGGATGCGCAGCAGCGCGCGTCCTTGCTGGCATTTTATGCGCAGCAATATCCGGGCGAGCCGGCCGCCCGCACCGTGTTCGAGAGCGTGCCCGTGGTGGGCAGCCGTGGCCGCGAAGTGGTGGGCAGCGTGGAGGCGCCGCCGTACCGCGGCCATGGCGCGCTGTGCCGCACGCAGCGCACCAAGTTCGTGCTGCACGGCGAGGGCAAGCAGGCGCGCTGGCAGGAAGCGGGCATGGAGTATTTTGCCTGGCTCGACCGTGGCACGTGCCGTCCCGTGGCCGAACCCGTGCGCATGCTGCAGCGCATTCCCGATACGGAGCTGGAAGGCGTGCTGCTGTACCAGAAATCGTTGCTGGAGCGGGCGCGCTTGTTGATGGCGGGTAACACGGCCTGCGCTCCGCTGCGCGCGCGGGCATTCTCGCTGGCGGCCGTCGACGTGGGCGCCGCCGCGCCGCGCGCCGAGGAGCGCTATGCGCTCGTGTTCAAGAGCGACCGCGACAGCTACGCGCGCATCTGGCTGCGCAAGAGCGGCGCCCAGTATGACGCGTGGAATGTGACTTGCCCGCCAGTGCTGTAGACTGCTCGCCCTTTGCCTGATCCTTTTTTGACTGTTGCAACCATGAACCAGAATTCCACTTCCGCCCGCAGCTGGGGCACCATCGTCACGCATAGCGACGAGATGGCCATCATTTACCGCTACGTCGACGCTTTCCACGACGACTGGGACCTGTCGTCGCAGCCGGACCGCATCATCATCGCCTGGCGCTACGAAGACGAGACGGGCATGCCCGCGCCGAACGAGCGCGAGCACATGGAAGAGCTGGAAGCGGCGCTGGCGCCCGTGGTGGAAGAGGATGGCTTTGCCACCCTGGCCCTCGTGTCGACGGGCGAAAACCTGCGCGAATGGATTTACTACACGCAGTCGGGCGAGGAATTCTTCAACCGCCTGAACACGGCGCTGGCGCCGCGTCCGAAGTTCCCGATTGAAATCCGCAGCGCGGCCGACCCCGCCTGGTCGACTTACGCGGGTTTCATGGCGGCATTACCGAAGTAATTACGCCAGCGCGGCCGTCACGATGCGCGTGGCGGCCGTGATGATGTCCTGGTTGGTGTCCGCATTCTTTTGCTCGCGCGTGTAGTACACGGCGATCACCAGCGGCGCACCGCCGGCCGGGTAGGCGACGCCGATGTCGTTGATGCTGCCGTAGGCGCCCGAGCCTGTTTTATCGGCCACCTGCCAGCCGGCCGGCACGCCGGCGCGGATGCGCTGGTCGCCCGTGGTGTTGCCACGCATCCAGCTATCGAGCTGCTGGCGCTGCGGCGCCGGCAAGCTATTTTCCAATAACAATTGCTGCAGGCTGTGCGCCATCGACGCAGGGCTGGCCGTGTCGCGCACGTCGCCCGGGATAGCGCTGTTGAGTTCCGTTTCCCAGCGCTCCAGCTGGAACACCGTATTGCCGATGCTGCGCGCAAACGCCGTCACGGCTTGCGGCCCGCCTAATAGTTTCATCAGGAAATTGGCTGCGCTATTGTCGCTGTATTGCAAGGCAGCGGCGCACAGCTCGGCCACCGTCATGCCGTCGGCCAGATGCTTTTCCGTAATGGGCGAATAGGTGACCAGTTCTTTTTTCTCGTAACGCAGGCGCTGCTCCAGCAAGCCCGGCTGGCCGGCGCTGCGGGCCAGCACGGCGGCGGCCAGCATGGCCTTGAAGGTGCTGCACAGGGGAAAGCGTTCATCGCCGCGGTGGCTCACGCGCCGCTCGCTGTCCGTGCGCCAGGCGGCCACGCCCAGGCGTCCGCCGGCCGCCTGTTCCAGCGCGGCCAGCTGCGCTGCCGCGCCGGCGGTGGAAACGGCAGGCGCGGCGAAGAGCTGCGGTGACGGGAGCAGCAGGGCGGCGCCACCCGCCAGCAGCAGGTGGCGGCGGAGGTGGTTCAGGGATTCAGTCATGGTCTGCAGGTGTTGGTGGGGTGGAAAGGGTGGCCAGCAGTTCGCCGATGGCGAGCAGGTTGGCCGGCTTGGTCAGATGGTGGTCGAAGCCGGCCGCGCTCGACTGGCTACGGTCGTTTTCGGCGCCCCAGCCCGTCAACGCGACGAGCACGACGGCGGCGCCGGCCGGCGTCCGGCGCAAGGCGCGCGCCACGTCGTAGCCGCTCATGCCGGGCAGGCCGATATCGAGGAAGATGACGTCAGGCAAGAACTGCGGCGCCACGGCGAGGGCTTGCGCGCCATCGTGCACCACTTGCGTGGCATGGCCCATCATGTCGAGCACGGCCGCGAGGGTATCGGCCGCATCGACGTTATCGTCCACCACCAGCACGCGGAAACGCCGGCCGCTGGCAGGCGCGGCCGGTACGGCGGCTGCCGGGCCGGCGGGCGTCTCCTGCTGCGGCGCCAGCAGGGGCAGGCGCACGCTGAAGGTGCTGCCCAGGCCGGCGCCGGGACTGGCCGCCGTAGCGCTGCCGCCATGCAGCTCGGCCAGGCGTCGCACCAGCGACAGGCCGATGCCCAGGCCGCCCTGGGCGCGGCCCATGTTCTGGCCCACCTGCGTGAACATGTCGAAGACGGTGGCGATGGATTCGGCGGGGATGCCCACGCCGCTGTCCTTGACCTCGATCAATGCCTGCGCGCCGTCGCGCCGCGCGCGCAAGGTGATGCGGCCGCCTGCGGGCGTGTACTTGGCGGCATTGTTGAGCAGATTGCCCAGCACCTGCGCCAGGCGCGTGGGATCGGCATCGAGCGGCAGCGGCTCGTCGGCAAGCTGCACCTGCAGTTGGTGGCGGCTCGCTTCGATCAGCGGCATGCTCGTTTCCACGGCGCTGGCGATGATGGCTTTCAAGTCCACGCGCTCGAGCCGCAGTTCGATCTGCCCCCGCGTGATGCGGGCCACGTCCAGCAAGTCGTTGACCAGATGCACCATCTGGTTGACTTGCCGCTCCATCACGTCGCGCACGCGCGCCACGGTGGCGGGCTTGTCGGCCGCTAGGCGCATGATCTGCAAGCCGTTGCGGATGGGCGCGAGCGGGTTGCGCAGTTCGTGCGCCAGGGTGGCCAAAAATTCCGTCTTGCGCCGGTCCATCTCGGACAGGTTGTCGGCCAGCTGGCGCAGTTGCTGCTCCGAGCGCTTGCGCTCGCTGATGTCGCTGAACAGCACCGTCAGTAAACGGCTGCCGGGGCCGCCCAGGCGCGCGGCGAAGACTTCGAACCAGCGCTCCATCGCCACGGCTTCGTTTTCGTAGCGCACGGGCTCGCCCGTCTTGACGACCTGGTCGTACAGGTCGAACCAGTGCTGGTCATGGTCGGGCACGAAACTGCGGATGGTCTTGCCGATGGCGTCTTCCAGCCCGGACTGCTTGACGAAGGCGGGATTGCCTTCCAGGTAGCGGAAATCCACGGCGCGGCCTTGCTCGTCGTACAGCATTTCGATGACGCAAAAAGCCTGGTCCATCAGCTCGATCAGGGTGCGGTAGCGTTCCTCGCTGCGGCGCAGCGCATCTTCCACCTGTTTCTGGCGCGTGATGTCGAGCAGCACGCCGGGCAGTTGCAGGGGCGTGCCGTCGGCCGCGTACTCCACGCGGCCCCGCGCGATGACCGAGCGGTACTGGCCATCGCCGGCGGCGACGCGGTAGCTGGCCTCGAACGGCGCATGCGCCTGCAGTGCGTGCGCAATCTGCGCGCCGACTTGTTCGCGGTCATCGGGATGGATGATGTCCAGGTAGCGCGCCAGCGGCGCGGCCGCGGCCGTACCGGCATCGATGGGGAACAAGCGCGCCATATTGCTGTCGGCCGTGACCCTGTCGGCGACGATGTCCCAGTTCCAGGTGGCCACTTCGCCGGCCGCCAGGGTCAGGCGCAGGGTTTCTTCATTGTGCTTGCTGGCCGTCAAGTCGAGCGAGATGCCGGACAGGGCGATCACGTTGCCGGCGCCGTCGCTGGCGCAGGTGCCGCGCATGTGCGTCCAGTGCAGCGAGCCATCGGGCCAGCGCACGCGGATGTCGATCTCGAAATCGCTGGCGCTGGCGATCGCCGCGTGCACCACGGTCTGCCAGTGCTGCAGGTCGCCGTCGAGCATGGCCGCCGTCAGTTGCGCGTAATCGATGCTGCCGGCAGGGGGCAGGCCCAGGTTGGCCATGAAGGCGGCGGAGCACGTCATGCTGCCGCTGCCCAGGTCGATTTCCCACGTGCCCATGCGCCCGCCCTGCATGGCCAGGCGCAGCCGCTGTTCCGTCTGGCGCTGCTGCGTCACGTCGCAATGCGAGCCGAGCCATTCAAGCACCGTGCCGTCGGGCGCGCGCACGGGCAGCATGCGCACGATGACGTTGCGGTAGGCGCCGCTGACGTGGCGCAGCCGGTATTCCGTCTCGAACACGGTGGTCAGCTCGGTTGGCATGACGTAGGGCAAGTTGCGGTCGTCGGGATGCAGGGCATTGACCCAGCCACGGCCCATCAGCTCCGCTTCGCTCTGGCCCGTGTAGGCGCGCCAGGAAGGCTGGTCGGCGTCGAACAGGCCAAAGGTTTTCGTGCTCCAGACGATGTCGCAGTGCGCGCCCAGCAGCAGATGCGCGGCCTGGGCGGCGGTAGGGGAAGATGGCTCGGTATGGCTGTGCTGGCTGCGTTCGGGCATGGGTAGGGTCGTTATGGTGCGGTGCGGCGCCGCTGCACCGGAATGTGGCAGCAGGGCATGCTCAAGTACGGCGATATTACAGTCAAATGCCGGCGCAGGCGTGTCTTTCAGGGCGCCGGTGGCGCAAGTTCAGCGCCGTGCCAAAACGCCGGCACAGCCCGCGAAAAATGGATAAAAGAACAATATTCTAGCCGTAGTGTGGCTGAATAACCACTAGTCAGCCGTTAATGTTAACGAATAAATATTTTACATAACAATATTCTTGCGGCGCATAAGCCGCGTGAAATAAAGTGGCGCCTTACTGAAAAGTTGGCGTTCATCAGACATCCCAGAGATGCGGCCGGAACCGCTGTCAGCCCATGTGACAGCCAGGACAGAGCCAGTGACGCCGAGAGCGGGGAGACATCCGCTCGCGCTGCTGCACCAGGATGGTGCAAACGATCGTCCAGCGCCGTACACATTCCGGAGACAGGTTGCAAGAAAGACAGATTTCGCAATTCTTTTTTTAAACTTCTGGGAAACAACATGATCAAAATGTCCAAGATGCACAAGCGTTTGTGCGCCAAAAGCGCCACCATGCTGGCATTGTCCGCGGCCTTGCCTATCGGCTCGGCGTACGCTGACGAAGTCGCTGCTGATACGGCGCCTGCCGCCAGCCAGCTGGAAACCGTGACCGTCACGGCACAGCGTCGCAAGGAAAATATCCGCGACGTCCCCGTGTCTGTTTCGCTGCTGCGCGACGAGAAGCTCGACGTGCTGGTATCCGGCGGACAAGATATCCGCATGTTGGCCGGCAAGGTGCCGAGCCTGAACGTGGAATCGTCGAACGGCCGCACCTTCCCCCGCTTCTACATCCGCGGCTACGGCAATACCGACTTCAACATTTTTGCATCGCAACCTGTTTCCCTGATTTACGACGATGTGGTGCAGGAAAACCCCATCCTCAAGGGTTATCCGATTTTCGACGTGGCCGGCGTGGAAGTGCTGCGCGGCCCGCAAGGCACCCTGTTTGGCCGTAACACCCCGGCCGGCGTGGTCAAGTTCGAATCCGTCAAGCCCAACCTGGACAAGGTCGAAGGCTATTACAACGTGTCCACGGCCACGCACAATACGAGCAACTTCGACGGTGCCGTCAACGTGCCGCTGAGCAAGGAATGGGCGCTGCGCTTCTCGACCCTGCGCCAGCACCGTGACGATTACGTCGACAATACTTTTACCGGCCAGAAAGATGCGCTGGATGGCTACAACGAACACGCCGAACGCGTGCAACTGCTGTACGCGCCGAACACCACCTTCAATGCCCTGTTCAACGTGCATCAACGCAATACCACGGGCAGCGCGCGCGTGTTCTACGCCAACATGATCAAGCAGGGCACGAACGACATCGTCGACGGCTTCGACCCGACCAAGTCGTTCACGAATGCGCCGAACTTCCAGCACCTGCGCACCAACGGCGCCAGCGCGCGCCTGAGCTGGGACCTGGACGGCGTCAAGCTGTACTCGATCACCGGCTTCGAGCACGTGGGCAGCTATGTGTCGCACGGCGACATCGACGGCGGCGCGCCGACGGGCCCGGGCTTCATTCCCTTCCAGGTTGAAACGGCCGGCGGCATCACCAGCGTGAAGCAGTACTCGCAGGAATTCCGCGCCGAATCGAAGAATGCCGGTCCGCTCAACTGGCAGGCAGGCGTGTACTACTTCAACGAAGACGCCAACGGTTTCTCGGACACCTTCGACACCAACACGCATGTGCTGGCCTCGCACCTGGCCAGCCGCCAGAAGAACACGGCCTGGGCCACGTTTGGTTCCGTCAACTACGCCGTCAACGACGACTTCATGCTGCGCGCCGGCTTGCGCTACACCAAGGACAAGAAGGACTTCAACACGGTGGAAGCGAACAACATCGTGCAGGTCAATCCGACCAGCGCCGATGTCAGCAAGGCCAAGGTCAACTGGGACCTGAGCGGCACGTACAAATACAACAAGGACGTGAACTTCTACGGCCGTATCGCCACCGGTTTCCGCGCGCCAAGTATCGCCCCCGCCAGCACCAGCGTGCCCGTCACCGTGGCCGATGCGGAAACCATCACCTCGTATGAAGCGGGCATCAAGGCCGACCTGTTCGACCGCCGCGCCCGTGTCGCGTTCAGCGTGTATGACTACCAGGTGAAAAACCAGCAGCTGACCGTGGTCGGCGGCACGTCGAACGTGACGCGCCTGATCAACGCCGCGAAGACGAACGGCCGCGGCGCGGAACTGGAACTGGAAGGCTTCGTCACGCCTAGCCTGAAGATGTCGCTGGGCGGCAGCTACAACTTCACGGAGATCAAGGACCCGAGCCTGTCGATCGCCACCTGCAATCCATTGCGCTGCACCGTGACGGACCCGAAAAACGCGGCCGGCAACGCCATCATCGACGGCAACCCGCTGCCGCAAGCGCCGAAGTGGACGATCACCGCCACGGGCCGCTATTCGATCCCGATGGAAAACGGCGAATTCTTCGTCTTCACGGATTGGGCGTACCGCAGCAAGATCAACTTCTTCCTGTATGAGGCAACCGAGTTCACCGGCAAGCCGATGGTCGAAGGCGGCTTGCGCGTGGGTTACACCTGGGATGCCGGCAAGTATGAAGTGGCCGCGTTTGGCCGCAACATCACCGACACCAAGCGTATCACGGGCGCCATCGACTTCAACAACCGCACGGGCTTCATCAATGAGCCACGTCAATTTGGGGTGCAATTCAAGGGCAACTTCTAAGAACACATAAGCAAACCTGCTGCGCGCCGTGATTTGCGGCCGGCGATGCTCACTGTGCTAAAGCACAGCTGCGCTTCTCGGCCGCAACTCACCGCCGCTCGCTACGGTTTTCTTAAGTGTTCGGTTCCAGGCGCCGGCCATGTGCTGGCGTCTGCATTGCTACCCGCCCGGCTCGCGCCGCAGCGGGTATTTTTTTTATGCCCGCTCGGGCAGGCGCGCCAGCCGCTGCGCCCAGGCGGGCACGGCTTGTCGCCAGAAATCTTCCACGTTGTCGGCGCGCACGTCGAGACCGAGGAAGCGGGCCGCCGGCAGCAGCGCCGACGCCAGCAGTTCTGCCGCATCGGTGCCCGTATCGAAGGCGAGGGCGCCCGTCTGCTTCGACAGTTTCTCGCCGCTGTCATTAGTGACGACAGGCACGTGCAAAAAGCCCGGATGGGGCAAGCCCAGCACATCCTGCAGATACAGCTGGCGCGGCGTGGAGTCGAGCAGATCCGCCCCGCGCACCACCTGCGTGATGCCCTGCGCGCCATCATCGACCACGACGGCCAGCTGATACGCCCAAAAGCCGTCGCCGCGCAGCACGATGAAGTCGCCCACTTCGCTGGCCAGGTCTTGCCGTTGCGGACCCGCCCAGCGGTCGGTAAAGCCGTACACGGCTTGCGGCCCCTGCGGCACGCGCAGCCGCCAGGCCCGCGCCGCCTTGCCCGGCGCCAAGCCGTGGCGGCAGGTGCCCGGATACACGGCAGCTGCGCCCTTGGACCCGCCCGCCCGCAGCACCGAATCCTGGATCTCCTTGCGCGAACAGCCGCACGCATACACGAGGCCATCGTCCTGTAACTGTTTCAGCGCCGCCTCATACAGCGGCAACCGCTTGCTCTGCCACGTCGCCTCGCCATCCCAGTGCATGCCGCAGCGCCGCAGGCTGGCCAGGATACCCACATCGGCACCCGCGACATTGCGGTCATAGTCCAGGTCTTCGATACGCAGCAGCCACGTGCCCTGATGCACCTTGGCATCGAGATAACTGGCCATGGCGGCTACTAGCGAGCCCATGTGCAGGGGACCGGAGGGGGAGGGGGCGAAGCGGCCGATGTAGGGAGGGTTTCCGTGTAAGGATATCATTCAGGAAAAATAGAATCAGGAAAATAGTAAAAACATAAAATTAATGCTTCCATATTAAGTATCGCTGATGAAATGGTTCAAGTCAAACTTGCTGGAGGGTGTTGTGCTGATGCATTACTGCAGTCGAGTGTATTTAAATTGAAAATTTTTTCAAATTGGTGATTTGTGAAATATTGCCAGAATTAATATTTTTATTTCATGGAGATTTTCATGATTGATAATACGTAATTTAATATTTCATTTGTTTTTTTGTTTCTGATGTTGGATTTTATTTTTTTTTCAATAAAAGATAGCATTTCGGAATTTGTGCAGCTTGATATGTGCATATCTATTGCATCTGAAATATTGTGATCTATTTCTTCATCCTCTAGAATTTTTAGAAGTATTTCAATTGCTTTGTGATTGTTTTTCTTGTATAGATAGTATTCTGATGCTATTAATTTCAGTGCGTTAGATTTGCTTGACGTCAGGTTGTGAATTATTTTCTTAAAATCTTCATTATTTGACTTTAGTAATACATATGCTATCGCATGACGTAGTTCATTTGAGATAATTTGATGTCCTTCAAAGGTATAAATTTTTTGCGTTTCTTGTTTTGAAATATTGAGTATTTTTTCTATTGGGTCTATTTCAAAAAGCAAACTCCAGACAATTTCTTTGTCTTTTTCGGAATTTCCAATTTTCTTTATAATTTCAATTTGTTCTTTGGTTAATTCATTTTCGGTTTCCTTTTGTTTAAGTATTTTTAGTATGTTTTTAATATCTAAGTTGTCCATGTTTTCTGAGTTTGATGCTGTATTTTTTATTGAGGTATTTTTCATCATTTTAATTTTCCCTTTTTTATCTCAATATGCATTCCTTTAAAATCACCCTGCATCGCGATGTTTCCAGTATCGTCGCATAAGAGTGATCCGGAAAGCCTTGGAGGCCCATAATTTCCGTTTGATACGCTGGACGTAGGGACAATTTCTTTATGGGCGTGCGGTACTTCATCAGCACGTCCTAGTGGTGGTGAGCGACTTTCCGCTGGATCAATTCGCACTGATGCTGTATATCCGTCCGGCAGATTTTTTGTCCAGACTTGTCCTGCTGTATTTGATCCTGTTGCATTATTTCTGGAACCTACCATCGTGTATCCTCTGTTCCGTAAAATATTTCTGATCTTGCTGGGGAGCATGTTGTGCAATGCGGGCAAGTTTCTTATTTCGTCCGCGGCACTGATGATGACTTTGCATTTTGCCAGCCCTAGAGGGTCGTTCCAGTGGATGGGGTTTTGTGCGTACGCATAACCATTCAGTCCGCCGGAAAGACCGATCGGGTCTTGGCTGACATAACGCCCACAATTCGGTTCATAATACCGATTACGGTTGTAAAACAGCCCCGTTTCCCCATCCTCATACTGCCCCTGAAACCGCAGCGGCTGGTCGATTTCTCCCTCGACGTGCAGCAAACGCCCCCATGCCTTGTAGCGCCCGCTCCAGACCACGTTCCCTTGCGCATCCGTCAGTTCGCGTGGCGTGCCCAGGTGGTCGCAGTGGTAGTGGGTGATGCGGTCGTGTGCTGCCGCGTCGTCGGCTGCCGCCAGGGTACGCTGCCATGCCGACACATGCAGCGCTTCGGTGTCCGCCTGTTCTTGCGCAATCACGGTCTGCAGTTCGGCGTCGTGGCGGGTGGCCGGTAAATTCCATTGCACGACGCGCGGCAGGTGGACCGCGCTTGCCTGGCGGCGGGCTGGCGAAGCGATCCTGGCCAGCGGCACGAAGCTGTCCGGCTCGTACAGGTATGTGACCGTCTCTTCGTGTCCAAGTTCCTGCGCCAGCGTGTCGCCGTCCCAGACGAAGAAGGTGGTGGTGGCGTTCGTGCGGGCGGGCTGGTCTTTGCTGATGTCTTGCTGCTTGCTCCAGCGTGCTTCTTCTACCCGCTTGGCGATGCGGCGGCTGAAGGCGTCATAAAAGTAGCGGGCGCGGTGGCGCGACTGGTGTTCCGTCCTGCTGGCGTGGCTGAGGCGGTTTTCGGCGTCGTATTGCAATTCGAGGTCGCTCCAGGTCGACTCTCTGCCTGGAGGATGGAAGCGCTTGCCGGTGGCATTGCCTTGCTCGTCGTAAGCGTAGTCGGTATCGCCGTAGTTGTTCACGACGTTGCCGGGTGCGGGAGCCTTGTCGATCAGATTGCCTGCGGGGTCGAAGGCGAAGCGTTCCGCCAGGCCCGGCTGCACGGCGGCAAGCAGCTGGCCGACGGGATCGTAGGCATAGCTGAGTCTGCCAAGCGGGCCGGCCGCGGTGGCGCCCGTTTGAAAGATGGTGGTCAGGTTGCCCTGCGCATCGTATTCGAAGCGGCGTTCGCGCACGGGGGCGGGTGCGTCGGCGCCGCGTGCGAGGGTCAGTTGCGTGAGCCGCGATTGCGGATCGTACTGGCGCGTGGCGAGCAAGCCGCTGCTGCCCAGCTGTCGCTGTCTTTCGCGGTGCAATTTGTCGCGCTCGACATCGACCACGGTCTGGCCCTGCCATAGCACGCCATGCCAGTGGCCGGAACCGTAGCGCAGGGTATCGATGCGGCGGCCGTTCGGCAAGACCGTCTGGATACGGTTGCCCAGTTCGTCATAGGCGTGCGTCATGACAAAGCTGGCATCCGGCACGCGCGGGGCGTTGGGCAGCCTGCCGGCGTCGGGCAGGGATTGCAGGAAATATGCGCTGCGCTCTTCGGTCAGCTGGCCCAGCGCATCGTGGGCAAAGCGCTGTTCCGCTTGCGGCGCGGATACGGCCGTCAGCCGCCCCAGCGCATCGTAGGCGTAGCGCACCACGCCATCCGCCGTGGTCTTGACGGATAACAAACCGAGTGCGTCGCGCAGTAGTTCCGTGCGCTGGCTGCCGCACTCGGTGGCGCTCAGGTTGCCGGCCTGGTCATAACTGTATTGCGTGCGCTTGCCGTCGAAGCCCGTTTCCGACGTCAGCCAGCCTTCCGCGTGATACGCGAGCCGGTAGCTTTCACCCTTGGCGTTAATCAATTCTGTCAGTTGCAGTGCGGCATCGTAGCGGTACTGCACCGTCTGGCCGATGGCGTCCGTGCGTTCCACGGGCAAGCCCTGGCCGTTGTAGCGGTAGCGCGTCTGCTGGCCGGCGCCATCCTCGTGCAAGACCAGATTGCCGTCCGCATCGTAGGCGTACTGTTCCCGCATTTGATCGGGCGCCGTGAGGCGGATCAGGCGGCCCAGCGCGTCATATTCGTAGCGGGTGGCATGGCCCAGCGCATCGCGGGTCGTTTCCAGCCGACCCAGTGCATCGTAGGCATATTCGCTGGTGTGGCCGGAGCAATCCGTATAGGCGGTCAGCCAGCCCTGGCGGTTGTACTGAAAATGCTTGCTGCCGCCTCTGGCGTCGATCAGTTCTACCAGCTGGCCGCGCTGGTCGTAGCGGTAGCGCGTGACGTGGCCCAGCGCATCGGTGATGCTGACGGGGCGGCCTGCCGCATCGTATTCGCGGCGTGTGATATTGCCCAGCGCATCCGTGAAGGCGACGGGCTGGTTCTGGCCGTCGTAGTCGATGTTGCTGCTGTGCCCCTTGGCATCGGTGCTGCGGGTCAGGTTACCGGCGGCATCGTAGGCGTAGCGCGTGGCGGCGCCGGTGGCGGCTATATCAGCCAGCAGCATGCCATCGCGGTCCCATTCGCGCCGGCCCAGCGAGGCGGCCTTGCCGTCGATCACGCGGCGCACTTCGGTGACCAGCCAGTTGGCGTCGAATGTGTATTCGAGGATGCCGCCGTTTTCCGTGACGCGGCTCGTGTCGTTGTCCACATAATCGATGCGCGTGTGCTCGCTGCCATCCCGGGCGCGCGTGGCGATGGCGCGCGCCTGGTAGCTGTTGGCCACAGTGATGGGATGGCGCTGCGCCAGTTCCTGTTCGCTCAATGGAGAGCCGCGCCAGCGGGCGCGCAGCGCGTCCAGGCTGATCCATTCCAGTTCGTACGTAAAACCCGTGTAGCTGCTGCACGACGTGAGCAGGTGGTGACGATAGCTGTAGCGGCGCGTGTCGCCCAAGGCATTCGACTGGCTGATCAGGTTGTGGCGGGGCGCGAAGGGCGGCTGGGCATCGTCCGTTTCGCTGGCATAGGCGTAGCGGACATGGCAGAGTCGGCTGCCGTCCGCCAGCACTTCGTCAACCCGGCCGATGCGGGGGGACTGTTCCGTCTCTCCGCGCATGGCTTCGAGCATGCCGCCATCGTCGCTGCGCAGGCGCAGCAGCACTTCGCCCGGTCTGGCCTCCATGAAACGGCCGATGCTGATGCCGCGTCCATCGCGTCCTTCGCTGCGCACGAGCGCAAAACGCTGTGTGGCAATCGGCGCCGACGGGGCAAGCATGGCGTTGACGCCGTCGTAGCCGTGCGGTAGCCAGCCGCCTTCAGCGCGCGCGTAGCGGTCGCTGCTGCCGTCGCGCCACAGCATGGTAAAGGTGTCGGTGCCGTCGCGCGTCAGCGTAAAACCTTCCTTGCGGCTGTCGTGCTGCTGGCCCGGTGCCAGGCCAGGCAGGCGCAGGGCGCGGCCGCTGTCGTCGTGAAACACGATGCCGGCGTCGCTCAGCGACAGGCTGGTGGTGTAGGGCGTGGACCAGCGCGCGCCCAGCAAGCCCCAGTCTTCGCATTCGGCGCCGGAGCGGTAACAGCGCGTCCAGGCGATGGGGATGCTGCGCTCGAGCGCGAAATCCGTCTGGTACAGGATTTCCTGGCCCGTGCCGAAATGCACGGGCTTGCGGCCCTTGACGGGTTTTTTGGCGGGGCCGCTATCTTTCGGGCAGCAGTCGGACGGCGGCTCCGATTTCGGTTCCTTCTTGCCGCGGCTCTTGCCGTCGTCACCGCCGTTTTTTGGAGGAGGTTTGTCGAGTTTTGGGGGCGGCTTGTCCGGTTTCTTGCCGACCAGCTTGTCCTTGACCTTGTTGATGGTCGACGCCGTTTTTTTGCCGAGAAACTTGCTCAGTATTTTTCCGCCAGGAACCTTGCTGAATACTGCCGCCTGCAATACGTTGCCGGCGATATTCATGCCTTTGTCCGCAGCGGTGCTCAGTAGATCTGGTGTCTTGCCTGTCAATATGTAGTCGGCCGCCTGGTCTAGCACCGTGGCAGAGGCTTCCACTGCCGTTCCACTGGCAACGGTCGCCGTGCCGGCAACGGCGCCTGCTGCCGCCCCCGCTTCCATCGCGGCGGCAACGGGGGCGCCCACTCCCGTTGCCGCCACGCCAACGCCAGCCACACCCAATACGGCGCTGCCTGTCAGGACGGCGCCGCCCGCGTCCACCAGGTCTTCGGCGGCGCCATGCATTTTCTTGGAACCATGATCCTTGTAGTCTTGTGCCGCCTCCCGTATCGCCGCCTTCAGTTCCTTGAGCACGGGTTTCGCCGCCTCCGCACCCCGCTCGTAAATCCTGCCCACGGTATTGCGCGAATTCATCCATACTTCGCGCCCCATCTGCACCAGGCTGGCGCCGTTGGCGCGGTGGATGGGGCTGGCGACCTTGGTGTCGACCTGCTTGCCGACGGTGCCGCTCTTGACGCCGCCCGCCTTGCCGGCCGCGTCGCCCTTGACGGTGGGAATGATGCTGCGCTGGTGCAGGATGACGGGCTCGCTGTGCGACTTGACGTTGGGCGAGGCGTTCTGTGCTTCCGAGAATTCACCGATGATGTTGTAGGGAATAGGGGGCGTGCTGGAGCCGACGGGCGTCTTGCAAATGTCGGGGCTGAGGCTGACGCAATAGAAGCGCGAAGCCTTGGTGACGGTTTCATTTGTCATCGTCTTTACCTTGCCCGGCCGCCTTGCCCAGTGCTTCCTGGGTCTGTTCCAGCAGTTCGATGCGCGCGATCTGCGCCGGCTCCATCACGTGCAGCAGGCGCGACGCGACTTGGCCCGCGTCGGCCGGCACGATGGCGCGCCACACCAGTTCCACGCTGGCGGCCTCAGGGTCGATCAGTACCGTATCGATGGCCAGGCGCCAGACGAGCAACTGATCGTTCTTGTCCGCTAGCAGCAGGCACATCACTTGTTGCGGCAAGGCGAAGCGCAGCACCGTGTTGCCGCGCGGGTCGATGCGGGCCGACGGATGGTCGTGGCGGCACAGGTTGGTCAGCGTAAATTGTTCCAGTCCCGCCAGGTGCGGGCATTGCTGGTCGGGTGGCGTGCTGTTCCAGTAGGCGAAATCGAAGTCTTCCGGTAACAAGGGGACTTCATCGGCACCCCATGTGTCCTTTTCCACGATGTGTCCGGCCAGCGCGCGGCGCGGCAGCCAGCCTCGGCCGATAACGGCCAGCCCCGCCGGCGCCGGTAAATCCTCGCCGCCCGCGCCTTGCCAGAACTGGGCGGCCGTGCACGGCAGCGACGGCTGCGTGATGCGGGGGGCGGGCACCTCATCGATATGTTTTCCATCCAGATACCAGTGCCGCGCAAAACCGCGTCCCAGCGGATTGGCCTGGCAGGAATCGTGTTGCGCCGCGTTGCAGTCGTCGGCCTCGATGCGGCATTGCCCGCCATAGGCGTAGGCGTAGTGCAGCGGCAATTGCAGGAACGGTTCAGGCGTGGACAAGTGCCACGGATTGGGCCGCAGCAAACCCGCCGTGGCGACGCGGGCGCAGCCTTGCGCCAGGCGGGTGAGGATGCTTTTCTTGCGGAAGGCACGCTCGCCGCACACCTGCAAGGTCTTGTCGATCAGGGTCTTCTTTTCCGACTGCACCTTCAAATTGACGAGAAATTGCGGCATGGCCTGCCCGCGCGGCGCGTGCGCCACGCCATTGACGATCACGTCGCAGCGCGGCTTGTAGGGCGCGAAGTCGCTCTCCTGCACCGTGCCCGCCTGCGTGTCGCCGTGCAGGTGCCGGTCTTCCGTGGCCAGCGGCGACTGGCGCGCCATGGGCTGCAGGCTGGCCAGGCCATCGGCGCCGCAAGGCCCCAGGGTGTAGCCCATGCGCGCCACCACCACGTGAAAGGCTGCGCCAAACTGGTCGACCATGTCGAACTGGCTGGCCGCATGCGGCGTGCGGTTGTCGAAGAGCAGGTTGGGGATGTTGAAATGGGCTGTGCCGGCGTCGTTCATCGTCAGCCCGGATTGTTGTCGATGTCGTCGCCGTGGATCTGCACCTTGGACCTGCCGCGGATGATGATTTCATCGGCAACCAGTTCAATGCGTCCCGGCGTGATGGTAATGCTCGACGTGCCTACCGTCATCGTGTGCGAATCGGTGGCCGTGAGCGTGCTGTCGGCGCCGACGATGACGCTTTTCGCCAGGCCGATCTGCTCCGCCTGCGCCAGCACCACGGTGGTGTTCATGGCGCCGATGACGGTGGTCTGGTAGGCGGCGCCGATGGTCAGCACCTTGGCCAGGCCGATCGTTTCGTCCTTGGCCAGGGTCACCCGTTCCGAGCGGTGGCCGTCGATCTGCACCTGTTCGTTGCCACCCACGTGTTCTCGGCGGTTGTCGCCGATGTCGATGTGTTCGTCGTGGTCCACACGCTCCCTGCGGTTGTTGTGCACGGTGATGTCTTCATCGCGGTCCACCGTCTCCGTGCGGTCGCGCTTGACGTGCACGGTTTCATCGCGGTCGACGGTTTTGCGCCGGTCGTTGCCGACCCAGTGCGACTCGTCATGCTCGACTTCGATGCGCTGGTCCTTTTCCGCATGCAGCCACAGTTCTTCCGCATCCTTGCGGTCTTCGAAGCGCAGGGCGTTGGCATGCGCGGCGGCCCCCTTTTTTGACGAGCGGCTCAGCATGCCGCTTTGCGTCTTGTTGGCCGGCAAGTCCCACGGCGGCATGTTGCGCGCGTTGTAGACGCAGCCGATGATGATGGGCATGGCGACGTTACCGTCGAGAAACTGGACGGCCACTTCCATGCCCACCCGGGGCAGGCTGATGTGGCCGAAATTCGGGCCGGCCCAGTTCGATATCACCCTTATCCAGGGCGAGCTCTTGTCGTCGAAGGTACCGAGTCGGTCCCAGTGGAATTGCACCTTCACCCGTCCGTAGCCGTCCGTATGGATTTCCTCGCCGGGAGGCCCGACCACGGTGGCCGTCTGCACGCCGTAGATCTTCGGTTCGCGGCTATGGAAGTTGCGGCCGGGGCGCCAGGGGATGTCGCGGGCAATGCACGTAAATGTGTTGCTGTAGTGTGAAGTGGCGTTGCGTCCCTGCTGATAGTTGTTGCTGGCGTAGTGGTGCACGGACAGGATCAGGTATTCGTTGGCTGCGCGGTCGAAATGCCCGCCCAGGGTGAACCAGCGTCCCGGTTGCGCCGTGCGGTCGTTGCCCTGCGCCTCGAACAGCTGCCCCTGGGCATCCACCTCTTCCATGCGGCGCTGGGCCAGTTGCTCGCCATCGTCGATGTTTTTAAAACCGTAGCTACCCGTGTTTTCATACATTTCCAGAGACGGCACGGCGCCTTGCCTGTTCAGCGAGTCGCGGCTGGCGCGGGCGCTGCGGGGATTCTTGAAATTGAAGCTGGCCACCGTCATCTGGCTCGGGGCCATGCGCCGCACCGTGCTCCATTGATGCACGCCGTCGTCTTCCAGCGAACCCGCCTGGTGCTGGAAGGGCATTTCGCTCAGTTCACCGTCGATGGCCTGGCCGGTGGTGCTGTCGTCGGACAGCCACAAGGTGTGGCCGTCGTAGCGGTGTTCGTAGCGGTAATGCCATCCCAGCTGCTCCCAGTGGCGGTGCAGCAGATTGTGGTCGCTCTCGTTGTGCTGGCAGGTGTAGGTGATGGCGGGGTCCAGGCCGCTGGCGGCCAGCCTGTAGTCGCGCATCAGGTAGTCATCAAACACCTTGTCCGTCAGCGCCGCCACGGTCAGGCCGTGGAAGGCGACATTGTTTTGCCGCAAGCGCAGGTGCGACAGCCATGGCTCCAGCACCATTTCATAAAAGGCGAAGCCGCCGTCCGTGCGGATGAAACGGAACTCGAACACGTAACCATTGAAGTAGCGCAAGCTGCCATCTTCGCGCACCAGTTCGACGGTCGCCATCTTGCCCATCAGCTTGTCGGGCGCGATGCAGGCGTCGTCGGAAAGCACTTCCAGGACATAGGAAAAATCGCGCGACAGGCTTTCGCTGGCGCTCAGACTGTTGGCAAGCAGGGTGCTGGCGGGCGCATCATCGTGCGGGAAATGCAGCCGCAGCAGGCGCTGGCCCTGCATGTCGCCCACGAGCTGGGCGAGCGCCGCCATCGTATCTGGGAACAGACTCATCACGCATCGCTTCACGGTAAGGATCGTTGGCTGACTGTAACAATCGCTGGCACAGGCGTTTTGCGCAGCCGCAAGGTCAATCGTTGAGCGAAGGCATCAATTGCATTTCGTAATGCATGTCATCGCGGTGGCGCGGCGTGGCTGGATTGCCGAGGAAACTGTTGCAGCCGAGTCCGCCTTGTCCGCTGGCCGGCAGGGACAGGCCGTGCACGTCGCTGGCGTGCAGCACCAGCACGATGTCGTAGCGCAGCAGCGGATGGCCGAACAGCATCAGCATCTGCCGCAGCGCCTTGCTGGCCGGCGCGCGTGGCAGGAAGCTGGCGTGCTGGGCTGCGGTGAGCGGGCCGATGCGCAGGCACACGGCCAGGTCGGGGCGGTGGCAGCGTGTGCCCACGATGGCGCGCCGGCCCAGTACGGCGTTTGCGCCGCCCAGCGCCGTTTGTTCGCGCGGCGCCAGGGCCGTCATGGCGCCCGTCGTTTCCTGCACGTGAAACGGCACGCCGAAGTGGTCGGCGAGGATGCGCGCCATGGCGATGGACGAGATGTTGCGTTGCTGTAGCAAGCCGCTGTACAGACCGATGGCTTCGTCTTCGCCGCCGCCGGGACGACAGCCTGCCAGGGCCAGCAAGCTGGGCAGGAAGGCCTGGCGCAAGGGGCCGTGTTCGATGCGGTATTTGCGCCAGGCCTGGTAGAACAGGGCGATGGCGCGGCTGGAAAACAGGTCGAGAAAGGCGCGCGGGGCGTGGTCGCGCTCGTCGTGCTGGTGGGCTGCGATGCGTTCCGAATAGTGGCTGGGCAAGACGCCGTTGCTGCCCAAGAGCCCCATGAAAGCGGGCGTGAGGTGCAGCTGCCGCAGCCGGCCGGACAGCAGCGCCTGCAGCAGGGTATCGGCATCGGCGCAACCCTCCGTTGCCAGCGCTTCGATCTGGCTGGCCGGAAAGTGCAGCGAGATGCTGTTGTCGAAGCGTATGAGGTTTGCCAGCGCCGTGTCTTCATCGACGCCGTGTTCACCCAGCCACGCCAGCAGCAGGTGCAGGGCCTGGACGCACTCGAAGCGCTGCGGTGCTGCGAGCAGCCGGTTGATCAGGCTGGCGTCGTTTCGGCGGAGCAGGCTGGGCATCGTATGAGTTCCTCGCCGCTGCGCGCAGAGAGCAGCGACAGTTGGCTAAAGCAGTTGAGCTGGCTGTTCATGGCGAAATAGCGCTGCAGCACCTGCGCGAAGATGTACACGCTGCTGCCGACAAAGGCGTGCTCGTCGATGCCCAGGCGGATGGCGATGCCGGGCATCAGGGTGGGAAACGGGACGGTTGGCATCCAGTCGCGCGTGCTGCCGTGCCCGAGCGTGACGATGCCCTGGATCAGGCCTTGCGTGGCGGGCGAGCGGGGCAGGTCGTACAGGCTGAGCATTTTCTGGAATTCGCCCAGTCCCGTCTGCGTCAGACTGGAGAAATTGAGCGACAGGTGAGAGATCAATCGCCACTGTGCGTCATTGTCCGTAGCGAAACGCATGCTGGCCGAGGGCTTGCGCAGGAAGCGCACGGGGATGCCGTCCGGCACCTCCTCGGCCAGCAAGTCGCCGCCGGGCAAGCCGTAGTGCAGTTGTGTGGGCAAGTCGCGGTTGCTGCACAGCAGCCGCGTCGAGACCGTGGCGCAGGCCGCGCTGCTGGGTGAAAACTGCGGGTCGATTAGGCTCAGGCGCATTTCATGGCCGGGGCTGACGGCCGCCACGGCTTCGTCGCGGCGCGCCAGCCAGTATTGGCCATGTTCCTGGTCCTGCCCGGCCTGCGAACCCCGCAGCGAGGCATACAGCGGCAGAAACGTACTCTGGCGCTCGCCGGCCGCATCCTTGCGCACGAGGGTGACGGCGTCGATGCTGTGGATGTCGTAGGCGAACGCATGCGTGGCGTCGGCCACCAGCGCATGGTCGGGCTGCGTATGCGCAAGGCGGATCGGCACGCCGGACTTGGCGAAGAGGTTGACGACGGGCGTGCAGCCCAGCAGCAGGTTGTTGCGGCTGACGCCGGACAGGAGCCGCGCTTCATGGCTGTCACTGCGCACGCCCTTGAGCGGCAGGTGCAGGGTGAACTGGCGACATTGCTTCGGCAGCAGGGTGGCCAGCCTGGACCAGTCGATATCGATGAAGTGGAATTTGTCCGGAAAGGCAAAGTATTCGGTCAGCAGGCGCAGGGCAGGATGCGAACGGGCGCAAAACGGGATCAGCGCATCGTCTTGCGCGTAGCCGGCCGGGGCCAGCGGCATGCCATCGACGGCCAGCCACGGGCTGCGCTCGTCCAGCGCCACGTACGCCCCCGCGCCGCGCAGGAACAGGGCGTCGAGCAGGGCCGCGCGCACGGATGGTTCGCCGTCGGCAAACACACGCAGATTGGCGAACCCCGCCTGGTCCAGATGGTAAAGATCGCTGCTGCTGGTGAACTCGATGCTGAGCAGGGCGCTGGCACCGGCGGGCAAGCGCAGGCCGGGCGGCGCATCGATGAGGGGCGAGAAATGCAGGCGTGTAATGGCCAGCGGCGCGAGGGTCACGTCATATGCGCTGGTGAACTTGCAGGCCACGCCCCGCACCGGCTGTGAGCGCAGCACGGTGCCGCGCGCAACGTGCGTCAGCTGGCCGCCGCCCGGCGCTTCTTCCTGGGCCATGCGGACGATGGAGCACGAGGGAAACGGCCGCAGGTAGTGCGGATACAGGGTTTCCAGTAGGGAATTGGTGAACTGCGGATAGGCGTCGTCAAGGCGCTTGGCAATGCGGGCCGTGAGCAGGGCGACGGACTGGATCAGCCGCTCGACATGCGGGTCTTCGCACTTCTCGCCGGCAATCAGTAGGCGCCCGGCCGCTTTCGGATAGCGGCTGGAAAACTCGCGCGTGTACTGGCGGAACAGGCCCAGCTCACGCTCGTAATACGGCAGCAGTTGTTCCACGGTCGCGCTCTCCGCCAGCTGGAAAGTTTAATGCTGGCATCAGGCGCGACGGTGGGTGTTGATGCGTGACAATGATTCTTAGAAATGGTACTCGGCGCGTATCATCGGTGTCTTCGCTGTCTGGCCCACGTTGCCGGTGGTGGCGGCCGAGTTGCCGAACTTGTTCTTCCAGTACTGGTACTCCAGGCCCACGCGGAAGGTGTTCTTGGCGCTGCCCAGGGCCGCACCCACGTCGTACATCACTTGCATGTCGATATTCGTTTCCACGGCCGTGTCGCGCCCCACCTCATCCTTGCCTTTTGAATCGATGAGGTTGAAGAAGCCTTCGAACGAGAACAGCGGCGACAGGGGGATGGCCCAGGCGCCCGTCAGCATGGCGTGCGTTTTATATGTGTAGCGGCCCGTCACCTGCGAGATGGGCGGGAAGGCGCCGCTGGGGGCATTGCTTTCGCGCAGCAACAGCAGGCTGGTGTTGAAGAAGCCGGGCACGTCCCACATCAGGGTGGGGCCGGCCACCAGCATGCGCTTGCGCGAGTTGTAGCCGACGTCATTTTTCGTGTTGACATCGAAGCCGAGGGTCACGCCGACGCCGCGCACGGGGCCGAACTGGATGTCGCTGCCGCGCACCTTGCCGATGTCGATGGTGTTGCGGTACACCAGATACGCCTCTTGTGCGCCGGACGTCTTGCCCAGTGCGCCGGGGTCCTTGCTGTCGGAGATCAGGAAGTCCAGGTTGACGAAATTGCTGCCGTATTTGTAGCCGCTGGCATGCGTGATGGCAAAGATGTTCTTCTTGATGTCATCGGGATTGAACGGTTCGCGGTAGTCGTTGCCGGCGCGCCAACTGAGCGCCGTATCGCTCCATTCGGCGGCCTGGGCGGTCGCTCCCAGGCCGAGGGTCGTGGCAAGGCATAGCAACAGACACGGTAGGTTTTTTGGCACTTTCGGCTCCTGGTGGCGGTGTGGGAAAACGGATGTTCGGGATGGCGGGGCGCGGTGTCCGCGCGCTGTTGCGGCGCGCCGTTCAATCCATGATGCGAGCATCGGCGCGCCTGACGATATGTAGTATTTGCATACTTACTATCATTCACTGCATATAATCATCGCACCTTCGCGGCCTTGCGGGGCAAGGCGGCTGCTGTAAAGCTGCTAATTTTTTTCAAAATTGTATACAGGTGTTGTTTTTTTGTGGAAATGAAAACAGGCGCCGCCACGCCACGCCCCCAAGTGCCGCGGATGCCGATACGATAGCGTTCAGACAGTGGCAGGGCCCGGTTTTTTTCCAATCGACAGACCGCAGCGAGGCACGAGAACGACGATGACGGCACGCCTGGAACTACGCGATATCAGCAAGCGCTATCCGTCCGTGGTGGCCAACGACGGCATCGACCTCACCGTCGCGCCGGGACAGATCCACGCCGTGCTCGGCGAAAACGGCGCCGGCAAATCGACCTTGATGAAAATCATCTACGGCGCCGTGCAGCCCGATGGCGGCCGCATCGCGTGGAATGGCCGCGAGGTGGACATCGCCAATCCGTCGGCCGCGCGGGCGCTGGGCATCGCCATGGTGTTCCAGCACTTTTCCCTGTTCGACACCTTGACGGTCACGGAAAACATCGCCCTCGGTTTGCCCGCCGGCACCAACATGACGGAGCTGGCGCAGCGCATCGAAGACACGGCGCGCCAGTACGGCCTGGACCTGGAGCCGCAGCGCCACGTGCATACGCTTTCCGTGGGCGAATGCCAGCGCGTGGAAATCGTGCGTGCCCTGCTGGCCAGGCCGCAATTGCTGATCCTCGACGAGCCGACGTCCGTGCTGACGCCGGGCGCCGTGGAAAAGCTGTTCGCTACCCTGCGTCAGCTGGCGGCCGAAGGTTGCAGCATCCTCTACATCAGCCACAAGCTCGACGAAATCCGCGCCCTGTGCCACACGTGCACGGTGGTGCGTGCCGGCAAGAACGTGGGCGTGTGCGACCCCTCGCAAGAGTCGGCGGCCAGCCTGTCGCGCATGATGATCGGCGCCGAGCCGCCCGCCGTCACGCGCGCGGCGCGCACGCCCGGCGCGGCCATGTTGAGCGTGCGCAATCTGCATTTGCCGAAGAGCCACCCGTTCGCCACGCAATTGATCGATATCCATTTCGACGTGCGCGCGGGCGAGATCGTCGGCATCGCGGGCGTGTCCGGCAATGGCCAGCAGGAATTGCTGGCCGCCCTGTCGGGCGAGGACCTGCGCGCGGCCGCCGCCAGCATCGTGCTGAACGGCACGCCGGCGGGCCGCCTGCCGCCGGGCCGCCGCCGCGCCCTCGGCTTCGGCTTCGTGCCGGAGGAGCGGCTGGGGCGCGGTGCCGTGCCCGACATGGCGCTGGCCGACAACGTGCTGCTGAGCTTGCAGACGCCCGCCACCATCCGCCACGGCTTCCTGCGCCACAAGGTCATCGCGCAGCGGGCGGCCGCCATCATCGCCCGCTTCCAGGTGAAGGCGGGCGGGCCGCAGGCGCTGGCGCGCAGCCTGTCCGGCGGCAACTTGCAGAAATACATAGTCGGACGCGAAGTCATGCGCGAACCCACCGTGCTGGTGGTGGCGCAGCCGACCTGGGGCGTGGACGTGGGCGCGGCCGCGCAAATCCGCGCCGAATTGCTGGCGCTGCGCGACGCCGGTTGCGCCTTGCTCATCGTGTCGGAAGAACTCGATGAATTGTTCGAAATCAGCGACCGCCTGCTGGTGATGGCGAAGGGAAAGATATCGCCCTCGCTGGACGTGGGCGAGGCCAGCGTGGATCTCGTTGGTCAATGGATGAGCGGGCTGTGGCCGCAGGAGGCTGCCCATGGTTAAGTTTGCCTTGCGGCTGGAAAAGCGTCAGGTGTACCCGAAGGGGACGGCCCATGGCTAAGTTCGCCTTGCGCCTGGAAGCCCGTCCGTCCCCATCGCGGCTGATGTCGTGGCTGTCGCCCGTGCTGGCCGTGCTGCTCACCGTGCTGTGCGGCGCGCTGCTGTTTGTGGCACTGGGCCACGATCCGCTGGCGGGACTGGCCGTGTTTTTCGTCGAACCCTTGCGCGACGCGCACGGCTGGTCCGAGCTGGGCATTAAAGTCGCGCCGCTGCTCTTGATCGCCGTCGGCCTGGCCATTTGTTTCCGCGCCAACATCTACAACATCGGCGCGGAAGGGCAACTGACCCTGGGCGCCATCTGCGGCGGTGCGGCGGCCCTGTACCTGGACACGGGCGATGGCGCGGGCGGGGCCGTCGTCATCGGCGTGTCTTTGCTGGCCGGCATGGCGGGCGGCATGGCGTGGGCGGGCCTGGTGGCGTGGCTGCGCGACCGCTACAACGCCAGCGAAATCCTCGTTTCGCTGATGCTCGTCTACATCGCCCAGTTGCTGCTCAGCTATCTCGTGTACGGCGTGCTGCGCGATCCGGAAGGGTTTAATTTTCCCCAGTCGAAACTGCTGTCCGACGGCTTGCTGCTGCCGATGGTCATCAGCGATACGCGCTTGCACGTGGGCATCGTGTTTGCCTTGCTGGCCTCCTTGGGCGGCTGGCTGTATCTGTCGCGCAGCATCGCCGGTTTCCGCCTGCGCGTGGGCGGCATGGCACCGGCCGCCGCCCGCTACGCGGGCTTTTCCTCGCGCAAGACCTTGTGGTCGTCGCTGCTGATCTGCGGCGCCCTGTCCGGCCTGGCGGGCGTGTGCGAAGTGCTGGGGCCGATGGGGCAGCTGACGCCCACGGTCTCGCCCGGCTACGGCTTTGCCGCCATCATCGTCGCCTTCGTGGGACGACTGCATCCCGTGGGCGTGATCTTTTCCAGCTTCGTCATGGCCCTGTTCTATATCGGCGGCGAACTGGCGCAATCGCGCCTCGGCTTGCCCAGCGCCATCACGGGCGTGTTCCAGGGCATCTTGCTGTTTGCCTTGCTCGCCTGCGACGTGTTGATCCAATACAAACTGCGCTGGAGGAAACATGGATAACCTGGCCCTGACGATCGCGCCACTGGTCGCCGCCAGCATCAATGCGGGCACGCCGCTGATGCTCGCCGCCCTCGGTCTATTGGTGAATGAAAAGGCGGGCGTGGTCAACCTGGGCGCGGAAGGCATGATGCTGGTCTCGGCCATCACGGGCTTTGCCGTGGCCGTCAACACGGGCAGCCCGACGCTGGGCTTCCTGGCGGGGGCGGGCGCCAGCATGCTGCTGTCCGGCTTCTTTGCCTGGCTCACCATATGGCTGGGCACGAACCAGTACGCGACGGGCCTGGCCTTGTCCCTGTTCGGCGCGGGCGCGTCCACGTACATCGGCTTGAAGTACGTGGGCAACAGCCTGCACAACGGCCGCTTCGGCATCCCTTTATTGGAAGACATTCCCGTGCTGGGGCCGGCCCTGTTCCGCCAGCATCCGATGGTGTATCTGTCGCTCTTGCTGTGCGTGGCCATCGCCTGGTTCCTGTACCGCACGCGGGCCGGTCTGGTGCTGCGCGCCGTGGGCGAGTCGCCAGTGTCCGCGCATGCGCTGGGCTACCCCGTGCGCCGCATCCGCCTGGCGGCCGTGCTGTTCGGCGGCGCCTGCTGCGGCCTGGCCGGGGCCTTCTTGTCGCTCGTCTACACGCCCCTGTGGGTCGAGGGCATGGTGGCGGGACGCGGATGGATCGCGCTGGCGCTCACCACGTTTGCCACCTGGCGCCCGGCGCGCGTGGTGGGCGGCGCCTATCTGTTCGGCGGCATCACGATATTGACCTTCCACGCGCAGGCGCTGGGCGTGCCCGTCGCTTCGCAGCTGCTGTCGATGCTGCCGTACGTGGCTGCCATCGTCGTGCTCGTTTTGATTTCCAGCAATGCCAATTACATCAAGCTCAACATGCCCGCTTCGTTGGGGAAAAATTTCAATCCAGGAAATTAATCACTCACCACAAGGAAAACCATGTCCAAGAAATTACTGTGCGCCGCCGTCTGCAGTGCCATCCTGATGCCTGCCATGGCCGCCGCACCGGCCACCGTTCCGCTGAACATCGGTTTCGTGTATATCAGCCCCATCGGCGACGCGGGCTGGACCACGCAGCACGATCTGGCCCGCAAGGAGATGGAAAAGGCGCTGGGCAACAAGATCACCACCCGCTACGTGGAAAACGTGCCGGAAAGCGCCGATGCGGAACGGGTGATCCGCGACCTGGCGCAAACGGGCAGCAAGCTCGTCATCACGACTTCGTTCGGCTACATGAATCCCACCTTGAAAGTGGCGAAGCAATTTCCTGATGTGAAGTTCATTCATTTGACCGGCTACAAGACGGCCGTCAACGTGGCCAACACGAATGCCCGTTTCTACGAGGGCCGCTACCTGGCCGGCGTGCTGGCAGGCAAGATGAGCAAGACCCACGTGGCCGGCTACGTGGCGGCCTTTCCCATTCCGGAAGTGTTGCAGGGCGTTAACGCCTTCACGCGGGGCATGCGCAGCGTGGACCCGAAGGCGGAAGTGAAAGTGGTGTGGGTGAACAGCTGGTTCGACCCGGGCAAGGAACGCGACGCGGCCATCACCCTGATCGGCCAGGGCGCCGACGTGGTCACGCACCACACGGATTCCACGGCCGTGGTGCAGGCGGCGGAAGAGAAGGGCAAGTATGCGATCGCCTACCACTCCGACATGAAGAAATACGGGCCGAAGGCCCAGCTGGCCGCCGTCACCCACCACTGGGGCGAGTACTACACGAAGCAGGCGCAGGCCGTGCTGGACGGCACGTGGAAGTCCAGCAGCACCTGGGGCGGCATCAAGGATGGCATGGTCAAGCTGGAAGGCATCAACGCTGCCGTGCCCGCCGACGTGAAACAGTTTGTATTGGCGCGTGAGAAAGACTTGGTTGCTGGCAAGCTCAATCCTTTCAGCGCGCCCATCAAGGACAACGATGGCAAGGTGCGCCTGGAGAAGGGCGTGCTGGACGATGCGGCGCTGACGAAGATGGATTATTTTGTCGAAGGCGTGGCGGGAAAAGTTTCCGGAAAGTAATGGGGAGGCGCCGCAACTTGCTGTAATATTGCCGGAAACGGGAGCCAGGCCGGGGATACATGCGCGTTCCCGGCCCATCCACATAGCAGAGCCTGCACAGGCCCGTACCGGAGATCGACCCATGGACAGACTGGAAGTATTCAAGATTATCGCGCTGCAAGCGAGCAAGGGCGAGCTGACGTTCCCCGCCAACGTCAAGGCCACCTTGAAGCTGCAGGAGGCGCTGGACGACCCCGATTGCCACATCGAAGCGGCCGCCCGCATGGTCATGGCCGAGCCCCTGCTGTCGGCGCGGGTCGTGGCCTTGGCCAACTCCGCCGCCTATAACCGTTCCGGCAATGAAATCGCCAACGTGCGCGCGGCCGTCTCGCGCCTGGGCTTTGCCACGTTAAAGTCAATGGTAGCGTCCGTCATCGTGCGCCAGCTGGGCAGCCAGATCACGGACCCGCAATTGCGCGCCAAGGCGGCCAGGCTGTGGGAACACACGGCCCATGTGGCCGCGCTGAGCCAGGTCATCGCCCGCAAAGTCACGCACGTGGACGTGGAAACGGCCATGTTCGCCGCCATCGTGCATGAGGTGGGCGGCTTCTACCTGCTGTCGCGCGCCGAGGAATATCCGGGCTTGCTCGATAACAACACCGAAGACTGGATCGAATACGGCGAAAAGCTGATCGGCCGCGGCGTGCTGCGCCAACTGCAGGTGCCTGACATGGTCTTGCAGGCCGTGGAAGGCATGTGGCATGGCGGCAGCCCGTTCCCGCCCCGCACCTTGGGCGCGACCCTGGTGCTGGCCAACGATCTGTCGCCCGTCGGCTCGCCCCTGCACCCGCCGGAAAGCGCCGCGCGGCGCCAGGCGGCGGCGAAGATCGACTTCGGCATCGGCGGCAGCACCCTGCACACTATCCTCGAGGAATCGGCCGAGGAGATCGAATCGCTGGCGGCCGCCTTGCTGGTCTGACGTCCTGCCATTGCCCATCCCCGCCCTTGCCGCGGGGATTTTTTTCGTCCGCATTTTGATGCATCTTGCCCTATGGCATACAATCGCCCGCTCGGCTATCCGCCGGACCGCTTTCCTCCTCTTACCCAAAGGATTTTATGCAGAAGCTGTTTTCTACCGTGGCCGCCACTGCCCTCGCTGCCAGCCTGGCGCTGGCGTTTCCTGCGCACGCCGCTGCGCATGCCGCGAACGACTTGCCCACCGTGCAGGAAGCGCCGCTGCGCGCCCACCTGGCCTTCCTGTCCAACGATTTGCTGGAAGGCCGGGGCACGGGCCAGCGCGGCGCCGACCTGACGGTGGCCTACCTGGAAACCCAGGCGCAGATGGCTGGATTGAAACCCGTGCGCGGCAACAGCTACCGCCAGAGCGTGCAGATCGCCGGCGTGAAGTCGTTGCCGGCCGAGAGCAGCCTGCATGCCGTGGCGGGCGGCAAGCCCGTGCCCCTGGCATTCGGCCCGGACTGGGTGTGGGCCACGGGCGACTCCGTGGCGGCGCATACCTTCGACGCGCCCTTGGTGTTCGTCGGCTACGGCATCACGGCGCCGGAAGAAGGCTGGAACGATTTCAAGGGCAGCGATGTCAAAGGCAAGATCGTTGTCATGATGGTCAACGACCCGCAGCCGACCGCGCTGGAGCCGAACCGCTTCGCCGGTAAGGCGCTCACCTATTACGGCCGCTGGACGTATAAATTCGAGGAAGCCAAGCGCCAGGGCGCGGCCGGCGTGTTGTTGATCCACACGAAGCCATCCGCCTCGTACGACTGGAGCGTGGTGCAGAACAGCTGGAGCGGCAGCGAGCGCTTCCAGCTGGCCGACCGCACGGCCGGCACGCCGCTGCAGGGCTGGATCACGGAAGAGGCGGCGCGCCGCCTGTTTGCGGCCGGCGGGCAGGACCTGGACGCCTTGCGTACCCAGGCGGAAAGCAAGGACTTCAAGGCCGTCGCGCTGGACGCCAAGCTGTCGGGCGACATGAAATCGGCCGTGCGCAAGGTGGAGCAGTTCAATATCGCCGGCATGGTGCCGGGCACGGACCCGAAACTCAAGGATGAAGCCGTCATCTACAGCGGCCATTGGGACCACCTGGGCAAGCAGGCCGCGGCCGGCGACAAGCCTGGCGCCGACATCATCTACAACGGCGCCGTCGACAACGCCTCGGGCACGGCGGGCTTGCTGGCCATGGCGCAGGAAGCCGTCAAGAAACCGGCGAAGCGCACGCAGATCTTCCTGTGGGTGGCGGCCGAAGAGCAGGGTTTATTGGGCAGCGCCGCCTACGCGGCCGATCCGCTGTGGCCGCTGGACAAGACGGCGGCCGCCCTGAACCTGGACAGCCTGAACTTTGTCGGCGCCACGCACGACATCGGCGCCCAGGGCAGCGAGCGCACGGAGCTGGGAGCCATGGCGGCGGCAACCGCCAAAGCCATGGGCATGCACATTGCGGCTGCGCGTCCCGACCTGGCCGGCGGTTATTTCCGCAGCGACCATTTCAGCTTTGCCAAGGCGGGCGTGCCCGCGTTTTCCATCAATGGCGGCCGCGAGTACATCAAGGACGTGGCAGCGTCGAAAGCCAAGGCGGCCGCGTACGGCCCCCGCTACCACCAGGTGAGCGATGAATATGATGCCAGCTGGGATCTGTCCGGCATGACGCAGCAGGCGCAATTCACCCTGAACCTGGGCCAGGCCGTGGCGAACGGCGCGAAGATGCCGGCGTGGAAGGCGGGCGATGCCTTCGGCAAGGTGCGCGAGCAGGTGAAACAGGCTGCGAAATAAGTCTTGATGGCATGAAAAAACCGCTCGTTTGAGCGGTTTTTTTTGGGCTTCGTTCGACTTGCTTAAGGTGCCCGTTCCAGGCGGCGCTGCGCGTGGCGGTACTTGCTCCACACCAGCAGCATCAACAGCGGCATGGCGCCGCCCACCATGCACAGGGCTGGCCAGCCGCCGGCCGCAAAGCTGGCGCTGGCCAGGGCCGAACCCGCCGAGGCGCCGATGAAGCCGCCCGCGATGAAGACGGTGGTGACCCGCGCCCGCGCATGCGGCGCCAGTTTATAGATGATGGACTGGTGCGTCACTTGCAGGCCCATCACGCCCATGTCCAGCAGGACGATGCCGATCAACAGCAGCACCAGCGAGTGGGCGCCGAAGCCGATCAGGGCCCAGCCCGCAATCGAGGCGACGGCCAGCAGCCACGTGGCCTGGCGCGCATAGCCGCGGTCGGCCATGCGGCCCGCCGTGTTGGCGGCAAAGGCGCCCGTCGCGCCGGCCAGGCCGAACAGGCCGATCTGCATTTCCGAATAGTGATACGGCGCGCCGCTGAGCAAAAAGGTCAGGCCCGTCCAGAACACGCTGAAGGTGCCCAGGCCCAGGCCCGAGAACAGGGCGCGCTGGCGCAGCAGCGGTTCCTGGCGGATGATGTCGGCCAGCGAAGCCATCAGCTTGCCGTACTGCAGCTTGCCCCGCGGTGCCTCGTTGGGCAGGATGCGGCGCAGCATGACGAGGAGGGCGGCCACGACGATGGCCGCCAGCACGTAGACGGTGCGCCAGCCGCCGCTGATCTGCGCCACCGTGCCGGAGACGGTACGCGCCAGCAAGATACCCAACAGCAAGCCTGTCATGACGGTGCCCACCATGCGGCCCCGGCTGTGATCGGGCGCATAGGACGCCACCATGGCCGTGACGACCATCAAGGCGCTGGCCGTGATCCCCATCAAGACGCTGGCGATGGCAAAGACGATAATATTCTGGCTGGTGGCCGCCAGCAGCAGGGCGCCGATCTTGGCGACGAGCATCCACGTCAGCAGGTGGCGGCGGTTCAGCACGTCACTGAGGGGCACGAGGAAGACGATGCCCAGCACATAGCCGATCTGCGTGGCCGTCACCAGATAGCCCGCTTGCGGCACGCTCACGAAGAACGAGGCGGCCAGCATCGATGTAAGCGGCTGCACGTAGTACAAGCTGGCAACGAGCACGCCGGCCGACAGGGCAAACAGCAGGATGCGGGTGGAGGTCAGCAGGGTGCTGGCGTCGATACTGGATGGTGCAGATTTCATGCGATACAACTTTCTTGGAATGACGCTTTTGGACGAGCATGATAGCGGGGTAGCGCATTTCCTGCCGGACGCGGCTGATTTTGCGGCGGGGGGCAAGTAAACCGTGTACGCAAAATGGTAGGCAAAAAAATCCCGGCGATCGTTGCCGACGGCCGGGAAAAGGGTATTTGGGGAAATACCGAGGGAGGAAAACAGTCAGTTACTGTTGCCGGGCAAGCTCTGCGTGCACCTGCGCCGTGATTTCATACGAGCGCAGGCGGTGCTGGTGCTCGAAGATCTGCGAAGTGATCATCAGTTCGTCGGCGCCCGTCTCGGCGATGAAGGCAGCCATCTTCGCCTTGACGGTGTCCGGCGCGCCGATGGCCGTGCATGACAGGACGGAGTCGAGCATGGCGCGTTCCTGCGGACCCAATTGCTCCAGATAGCCGGGCACGGGCGGTTGCAGGCGCGACGGGCGGCCCGTGCGCAGGTTCACGAAGGCCTGCTGCATCGACGTGGCGCGCAGGTGCGCCTCGGCATCCGTGTCGGCCGCAAAGACGTTAAAGCCCAGCATCACGTATGGTTTCGCCAGCTGCTTCGACGGCTTGAAATGCTCGCGGTAATACGCCACGGCTTGCAGCATCATCTGCGGCGCGAAGTGCGAGGCAAATGCATATGGCAAGCCCAGGTGGGCCGCCAGCTGGGCGCCGAACAGGCTCGATCCGAGTATCCATACGGGCACTTTCGCGCCCTTGCCGGGCACGGCCAGCACGCGCTGGCGCGGCTCGTCGGACATATAGTCCATCAATTCCAGCACGTCCTGCGGAAACTGTTCCGCGTCGGACTGCAGGTCGCGGCGCAGGGCGCGCGCCGTCGTCTGGTCGGAACCGGGCGCGCGGCCCAGGCCCAGGTCGATGCGGCCCGGATGCAGCGCTTCCAGGGTGCCGAACTGTTCCGCGATGACGAGCGGCGAGTGGTTCGGCAGCATCACGCCGCCCGCGCCCACGCGGATGGTCTTGGTGCCGGCCGCCACGTGGGCGATCACGACTGCCGTGGCGGCGCTGGCGATGCCGGGCATGCCGTGGTGTTCGGCCAGCCAGTAGCGGTTGTAGCCCCAGCGTTCGCCGTGCTGCGCCAGGTCCAGCGTGTTCTTGAACGACTGGCTGGCGTTGCTGCCTTCGGCGATGGGGGCCAGGTCGAGTATGGAAAATGGAATCATGATAGCGATATCGGGACGTGGTGGAAAATCACAATGGACGATTTGTCTATCCCCTGACGCCAGCAGGGTCGGCTGGCTGGCAGCATGGCGGGGAAGACAGGCTGGACACATGATAATGCGAATCGGGAATTTGCGTACTGATCGGTAAAAAACCCGTAGCGATTGGAAATCGGCCCCGGCAATGCTAGAGTGGCCACCCCTGTCCCCTACGCCTCGCCATGTTCAAGAAACCCGTCCTGCTGACCCTGAGCGGCTTGCTGCTGCAATCCGCTTTGTCCGTTCACGCCGCCCCCGTCAGCCCGCAGGCGCAGGACACGGCCCGCTACGCGCTGGCCACCTATCCCGAACCATTGATCGCCAGCCTGGCGAAGATGATCAGTTTCAACACGGTGGCCGACTCGGCCGTGCCGTTTGCCGACAATCCCCAGCACACGGGCTTCAAGCGCTACCTGGCGGCCGAGGCGCAGCGCCTCGGCTTCGATTTCCACGACCACGGCCACGTGGTGGTGATCGGCATGGGGCAGGGCAGCGAGCGCGTGGGCGTGATCACGCATGGCGACGTGCAGCCCGTCAATCCCGCCAAATGGGCCCGCTCGCCCTTCGAGCTGGACCGCAGCAGCGAACCGGGCAAGTTGCTGGGACGAGGCACGGAAGATGACAAGGGGCCCATCGCCACGGCCCTGTACGCGATGAAGGCCATCCAGGACAAGCAGGTGCCGTTGAAGAAACGCATCGAGCTGTACGTCTACATGGCGGAGGAATCGGACTGGGAACCGCTGAAGCAATTCCTCCAGACGCACACGCCGCCGCAGGTCAACATCACCATCGATGCGGAATACCCGGTGGTGACGGCCGAGAAGGGCTACGGTTCCATCAAGCTGACCTTGCCGCCGCGCACGGCCCTGCCGGCCAGCGGCGGCCCCGTGCTGCAGCGCCTGACGGGCGGTTTTTTCGGCAGCCAGATCCCGGAAGATGCGCAAGCCGTCATCGACCGCGCGCCGGCAGCGCTGGAAGCGGCCTTCCGCGCCCGCGCGCAGGAGCAGCAGGGCATGCGCTACAGCTATGCGCGCGATGGCGACACCCTGACGGTGACGGCGCTGGGCGTGTCGGCCCACTCGTCGAAGCCGGAAGACGGCGTCAACGCCATCAGCATGCTGGCCGACGCGCTGGCCGTGCAGCCGTGGCACGGCACGCAGGCGGCCGACATGCTGTCGTTCCTGAATGAACTGGTGGGCACGGGCATCTACGGCGAGCGCTTCGGCCAGATTGCCTACCGCGACGGCTTCATGGGGCCGATGACGGTGGCGCCCACCGTGCTCAAGCAGAATGGCGGCGCGCTGGAACTGAATATCAACCTGCGCCGTCCGCAAGGCAAGACGGCGGCCGTGCTGCAGCAGCAGGTGATGGCCGCCTTCGAGGGCTGGAAGGCGCGCCGCCAGGTGCCGGCCACCTTGCAGGCGCAGATCGGCGAACCGTGGCTGCAGACGAGTGCGCCGCAGATCCCCACCTTGCTGTCCGTCTTCGAGCACTACACGGGCACGGAGAATCCGCAACCGGTGGCCATCGGCGGCGGCACCAATTCGCGGCTGTTCCCGAACGCCGTCAGCTTTGGCCCGGCCATGCCCCACACGGTGTACACGGGGCATTCGGAACATGAATTCATCACGGAAAAACAATTGCTGCTGAACTTGCAGATGTACACGGCCGTGCTGATTGAGCTGGCGCAATAAGAGCCTGCCCCGCCGGGGGCGACGGCGGCGGCTGCCCGTCGCGCGCCCGGGGCACTGGCTGGCGAGCGGCCGGGACCTCCGCCGCTGTTGAGTCGTCCGCGCAGGGCGTTCGGCGGCGCCGCCCGGCATGGGGGACCAAGGCTGGCGCCAGGCCTTGCCAGCCTTGAAAAAGTGGAAGGACGTCATAGACTGCAAGCCTGGGACGAAACGGAATCGCCGAACTTTTTTGGCGGGCGCGGGTCTTACGTCTCCATGGACGCAAGGGGGCAGTCATGCATCACAAGCACATGGTGTTGTCGCGGGCGCGGTCGCTTGCAAAGGGGCAAAAGGAACTGGCGGGAGCAGTGTCATGAATTGGCCGCTGGAACTGGAAGTGGCTCACAAGCTGGCGCAGATGCGGGGCTGGCTGGAGCAGGAGCACGCGGGCGCCGTGCGCCTGCGCGGCGTGGACTGGTTTGCCTGGGCCACGGCGGGAGCGTCGAACAGCCATTGCCATACGGCCGAGTGCGGCTGCGCGGAAGTGCTGGTCACGCGGGACGCCGCCTACATCCTGACGGACGAAGCCGAGGCCCCGCGCATGCGCGCGGAAGAGGTACGGGGACCGTGGACGTGGCAGGTGGCGCCGTGGATGCAGCCGCAGCTGGCCGAGTTACGCGAACACTTCGTGCAGCATGCGGCCGGCGGCGCGGCCGTGCTGTCCGACCGGCCAGGCGTGCGCGAGCGCAGCCTGCCCGTGTGCCTGCGCGAAGAGCGGCTCGTGCTGCTGGAGTCGGAGCAATTGCGCTACCGGCAAGTGGGGCAACTGGCCGCCAGTGCCGCGGCCGACGCGCTGCGCCAGGCCCGTCCCGACTGGAGCGAGCAGGAACTGGCCGCCACCTGCGTGCGCGCCCTGTGGCTGCGCGGCCTGCAAGCCGTGCATGTGCTGGCCAGCGGCCTCGAGCGCCAGCAACGCTACCGCCGCGCGCCACCCGCCGACGTCGAGCTCGGCACGCAGGCCGTGCTGGCCCTGTGCGCCCGGCGTTTTGGCCTGTGCGCCAGCCTGAGCCGTCAACGCCACTTCGGCCCGGAACAGCGTCGCGCCGATGGCACGGCGGCGGCCATGGGCGATGCCGATGCGGCCATGCTGGCGCTGGAAGCCGTGGCGCTGGACGCCTGCGAAACAGGCCATGCGCTGAGCATGGTGTATCACGCGCTCGATAGCGCCTATGCCTATGCGGGCCAGCCCGACACGGTGCGCACCAGCCGCCAGGGCGGCATCCACGGCTACCTGGCGCCGGAGGTGGCGGCCGGCGCGCACACGGAAATCATCCTCAAGCGCGGCATGGCGCTGGCCTTCCACCCCAGCTTGCCCGGCAGCACGGTGGAAGATACCTTCCTGCTCGACGGCGGCCAGTTGCACAACCTGACGCACGACCCCGCCTGGCCATCGGCCATGGTCCAAGGCCGGCGCCGGCCGCTGACGCTGGCGCTGGCTTAGCCTTAGCTTAGCCGCCTTAGCGCCTTAGCCTTAGCCAGTCCCAGCCCCAGCCTCCGGGTCGCACCTCCATGCGCGCGCGGCAGCCGGCCGTGACCTCTGCCATGCCCGCCACAATCTGGCCCGGCCTGCCACGGCCTGCCACGGCAGGCCACGACTTGCCCGACTTGCCCCGACTTGTCACGACCTGTCACGACCAGGAAGGACCTGGCGATGGCATTCCCTTGCCCGCCCCTGCCCACCGCTCCGTCCTATGAACCCGCCCGGCCCGGCCCATGACAGTGGCGCCGGCCTGGTTCCGGCTTGACCCCGTGGCCTGACCTCATGGCCTGCCCCATGGACAGACCTGACTCCATGGCTGGGTCCCGGGACCGGGTCCCATGGATGGCCTGGCGCCAGCGTCTGCCGCGCGGGCAGGTCCCCGCCATCCGGCTGCATGGCGGAAACAACGGCAGCAACGGCAGCAACGGCCGTGGCCTGGCCGGCACGCGTCAATAGCGCTGCATCACGCCCCGCTGCACGCTGACCCGGTCGCCGATCTGGAAGGCGGGCTGGGTATTTTGCACGAAGGTGCGCGTCGTGCCATCGTCCAGGCGCAGGGTGACGCGGTACATCATGTTGCTGCCGCCGGCGCCAGAGGTGCTGCCGGCCGTGCCTGACGTGCCCGTTTGCATGTCACCGCCCGATTGATCCATGCCGCGCGGCACGGTGTCGATCGATTGCACGGTGGCCGAACTGATATTGAGGCCCGCCTGCCCCGTATCGCCGCTGCCGTTCATGGTGTCGGTGGTGGTGCCGGCCGTGGCATTGGTCGTGCTGCCCGCTGGCATGGTGGTTTGCGGCGTCGTGCCGGCCGGCGTGGGGTAGGTTTCGCCGCTGTTGCTGCGCGCCAGGCTGGGCCTGTCCGTGGGATTGCAGGCGGCCAGCAGGGCACAGGCCACGCCAGTGAGCAGCAGGGTTTTTTTCGATCTCATCTTGGTCTCCTCATGGTCGAACTCCAGGGATCGGCACCCGCAGTGACGCGGATCGCAGCGATTGCTGCATGTAAGAGCGCGGCGCAGGGGAGATGTTCGATGGCTGTCGTAGGCGATTGAGCTAGATCAAGCGTTCAACTGTTGTGCTTGGTATAAATGGTGGTCGCGACACCCAATGCGTGCACGGGCACGCTTCCTCGCTGTTCAACCAGGAGACAAAATGTCATCAGGCCCTACCGTAAAGCTGATCGATGAGCTGGTGTTTTCCCTCTGTGGAGCAACGCACGATGCGCGTGCGCGCCATGTGCTGGCCCAGGCCCTGCATGGCCTGGTGCGGCTGGCCCGGTCGGAACAGTTGCTGGAGATGCAGCGCGACGTGGCGCGCGCCATGGGCGCCGGCAGCCGGCGCGAGACGCGTGCTCTGATGCGGCGCCTGGGCGCGCATGGCGTGCATGGACAAGAACAGCTGGCGCTCAACCTGCCCGATGGCGAGGCGAACCGGGCTTGACACCCGGCCGCCGCCCGCTCAGGCGTCGGACAAAGGGGCGCGCCTGCGCAAGGCGGCCGCCGACAGGCGGGGCCAGAGGACAATCATGAACAGGGAGACGACGGCCGCCGCCGTGATATCGACCAGCCAGTCGCTCACGGCGCCGTGGCGGTAGGGCAGGAAACTCTGGATGAATTCGTCCAGTGCGCCCATCGCCGCCACCATCAGCACGGCCAGCAGCGCGCGGCGCAGCATGCTGCCCCCCGTGCCGCTGAACAGGATCATGGCCAGCACGCCGTAGCCGAACGAGTGCAGCACGCCGCCCGACGCATACTGGCCCACGTCGGCGCGCATGCCGGGGATGTCGCCGATCAGGATCACCAGCAGGTACAGGACAATGGCCGTGCGGTAGCGCAGGCGTTGGTATTGGTCGGCAAAACAGAGCTGGAGCAGTGGCGCGGGCATGGTGCTGGGCGAAAGGGGGAAAGGCCGAACAATAGCATGGGCGCGGCGGACGGCCCTGTTTTTGCGCAAGTGCCTCGCCCGTGGGCAAAAAAAAGGCCCGCGGGGGCGCGGGCCAAAAACCCAAATGAAAAGGGTCAAGAGTTGAGAGTTGCTCGGTACTCACCATGTCGCCTGCCTTCGGCGCGCGCCACGGTCATGAAAGGGGAGTGGTGTGCCATGGCGGCACACCTGTCCGTAGTCAGGCATATCGGTTGCCTGTACAGCAGATGAAGCAAGTATAGGGGCCGAACATGACCGGCCTATGACACGACGCAACATTTTTTTGCGACTCGCCAAATCAGCGGGAAAAAGGGATGTCATGGCAAGAATGACCATGTTTCAGGAGTGACAGCAAAAAAAAGCCCGCTGGTGAAAGCGGGCTTAAAACTATTTTCTTGGAGGAGAATAGTGGAGACAGGTGCATTATGCTGCGTCGCACGATATGTGTCTAATGGTATTTTCAGATATCCATTATTGTTTTTTGGTATAACTGAGCCGGGCGCCGTTCATTCCTTCACGGCCACCGTGTAGTTCAGGGCCATGCGTCCGCCATCGACATAGATGGTCTGGCCCGTCATGTAGGTGGCGTCGTCGCTGGCCAGGAAGGCGGCGATGCCGGCCACTTCCTCCGGTTCGCCGCAGCGGCCCAGCGGCGTGCGCGACAGGATGGTGTGGCGCGCTTGCGGGCTCGACAGCACCGCCTGCTTGGCCAGTTCCGTCAGGATGGTGCCGGGGCCGATGCCGTTGACGCGCACGCCGTGCGGCGCCAGGTTCAGGGCCATGACCTTGGTCAGCTGGTTGATGGCGCCTTTCGACACCACGTACGGCACCTGGTTCGGGATGGCCAGTTCCGCATTCACGCTGGACATGTTGATGATGCAGCCGCTGCTGCGCTTGACCATCTCGCGCGCCACGGCCTGGCCGCACAGGAACATGGATTTCAGGTTGATGCGCATGACGCGGTCGAAATCGTCTTCGCACACGTCGAGGAAATCGGCCGCGTGCGTCACGCCCGCATTGTTGACGAGGATGTCGATGTGGCCGAACTGGGCCAGGGTTTCCTTCAGCATGGCGTCCACGTCCGCCTTCTGGCTGACGTCGGCGCAAAAGAAGCGCGCCTGCGGGCCCAGCGCGGCCGCCGCCTGCGCGCCTTCTTCCTTGATGTCGACCAGCATCACCTGCGCGCCCTCGGCGATCAGGCGGCTGGCGCAGGCCAGGCCGATGCCTTGCGTGGCGCCCGTGACGATGGCGGTCTTGTTGACTAGTTTCATGTGTTCTCCTCAGTGGCAGGGATGCGCAGTCATTGTGCGCGGCAATGGCTGATTTTAATCCCTGCGCGGGGATCAGAGGAGGATGGGTTCGTTCGGCAGCTGGTTGCCGCGCGGACCGTCGGCGGGGAAGTGGCTTTGCAGCAAGGTATTGAGTTGCTGCAAGGCCGCGAGCGTGCTGTCATGGTAGTTGCCGTCCTTGAAACCCCGGGTCATGGTGCGGCACACGGCTTGCCACTGTTCCGGCGTGACGCGCCGGCCCACGTGGCGGTCGGCCACGATGTCGACCTGGTGCTCGGCCAGGTTGATGTAGATCAGCACGCCAACGTTGTCTTCCGTATCCCACACGCCGTACTGGGCGAACAGTTCGCGTGCCCGCTCGCGGTTGCTCACGCCCTGGTAGGCCATGCCCGGCGTGAGGGCCGCCTCGACGATCAGGCGCACTTCCGCCCGGTGCATGGCTTCACCGTCGGCGATGGCCGCCTCGATGGCTTTCAGGGTGCGTTCGGGAAAGGCCTGGCGCGCCGTGGCCGGCGTGCCCCGCAAATGCTTTAAAGCGCGTCCGCAGCGTTGTCCGAATGTTAGTTGTTTCGTCATTACCAATCCCCCGAGGCGCCGCCGCCGTCAAAACCGCCGCCACCGCCACCGAAACCGCCGCCACCGCCACCGCCGCCAAAGCCGCCGCCACCGCCGAAGCCGCCACCGCCGCGGTTGTTCAGCGCCTGGTTCAGGATGCTGCCCAGCACGACGCCCGTGGCGCCGCTGGACCAGTTGCTGCCGCGCTGCAGGCGGTTAGGTCCGCCGCGCGAGCGGAACAGGGTCAGCACGACGAGAAAGCCGAAGAACAGCAGCGGCAGCCAGAAGGTCAGGCCGCCCGCTTCCACGGTGGCCGGCGCCTGTTTCTGCGCCGGGGCGGGAAATTGCTCCTGGTTGAGCAGGGTGGCAATCGCCCCCACGCCAGCGACCAGGCCGCCATAGAAATCGTTCTGCTTGAAATGCGGGGCGATGACGTCCTGCAGGATGCGTTTCGACTGGGCATCCGTCAGCACGCCCTGCACGCCGCGGCCCGCCTCGATGCGCAGGCGGCGCAGGGCCGGAGGATTGTCTTTCGCCACCATCAGCAGCACGCCGTCGTCGACGCCCTTGCGGCCCAGCTTCCAGTCATCCGTCACGCGGATGCTGTACTGCTCGATCGCCTCGGGCGCCGTACTCTTGACGAGCAGCACGGCGATCTGGCTGCCCGTCTTGGCTTCGTAGTCGGCCAGCACGCCTTCCAGCGCCGCTTTCTGCTGCGCGTCGAGCATGCCGGCGTCGTCCGTCACGCGCGCCGCCAGCGGCGGCACGGGGACGAGATCCTGGGCGCCGGTGGGCAAGGCTGTCCACAGCAGCAATGCCGTGCACAGCGCCGCGAGGGAGGACCAGGCTTTCATCTTATTTGCCGAAGTCGACGGTTGGCGCGGTCGAGATGGATTTTTCATTCTCCACCGTGAACGAGGGCTTGACCTTGTAGCCGAAGATCATGGCCGTGATGTTGTTCGGGAAACTGCGCGCATGCACGTTGTAATCCTGCACGGCGGCGATGTAGCGCTGGCGCGCCACGGTGATGCGGTTTTCCGTGCCTTCCAGCTGCGACTGCAGGTCGCGGAAGCTGGTGTCGGCCTTCAGGTCGGGATATTTCTCGGACACCACCATCAGGCGCGACAGGGCCGACGACAGCTGCCCCTGCACTTGCTGGAACTTGGCAAACGCGGCCGGGTCGTTCAGCACCTCGGGCGTGATCTGGAAACTGGTGGCGGCGGCGCGCGCCTTGGTCACCGCTTCCAGTGTTTCCTTTTCATGCGCGGCATAGCCCTTCACCGTATTCACCAGGTTGGGGATCAGGTCGGCGCGGCGCTGGTACTGGTTGACCACTTCGCCCCATGCGGCCTTGGTGGCCTCGTCCTTGCTCTGGAAATCGTTGTAGCCGCAGCCCGTCAGGATGCCGGCCAGGACGGTGACGCTCAGCGCCAGGCGCAGCCATTTGGTGAATTGAGTGGTGATTTGCATGATGGGTTCCGTGCAGAGTGAGGGAGGTGAGGCAAATATACCTGAAACGGCCGCAGATGTCGGTTTCATAAGCCCGCCCGCTGCTTTTGCCGCGCCGCCATCCCCATCCCGTTTCCCGTCCTGCCAGCTGGCGCGGCGTTTGCGTGGGGAAATTACCACATAGAAATAATTGATATATCAGATATGTCATTGTGATATATTAGGTAAAAACATATCAACAAATCAAGGTTGGAGACACCCATGCAGACACCCCTGACGCCGCGGCGCCCGCGCCGCGCCATGCCCTCGATCGTCTTGGCCAGCCTGGCCGCAGGCGCCGTGCTGGCCGCCTGCGGCGGCGGCAGCGCAGCCGTGACGCAGGCGCCCGTGGCCGTGGCCCCCACGCCCACGCCGGTACCGACGCCCACGCCGACCCCGGTCCCCACGCCGACGCCCACCCCGGCGCCAGACCCGACGCCGACACCCACACCTACCCCCACGCCGACGCCCACGCCCGTGCCGACACCCGCATCCCTGTGGCCGGCCGCCGCGCGCGCCGATGCGGCCCTGGCGGGACTGGAGCCGGCCATGCCTGCCAAGGTGTGCGCCAGCGTGCCGGCCGCCCTGGCCAAAAATGCGGCCGGCTTGCTGGACGCGGCAATCGATGCGGCGGCGGACGCCTCGCAGCCCGACGCGGCGCGCCTGCAGGCGGCCATGACGGCGTGCCCGGCCGGCCAGGCCGTCAGGCTGGTGGCCGGCGCGCAGGGACAGAATGCCTTCCTGTCCGGCCCCCTGACCCTGCCGTCGTCCGTCAGCCTGTGGATCGATGGCGGCGTCACCCTGTTCGCGTCGCGCCGCCCCGCCGATTACCAGATCGCCGGCAAGAATGCCTGCGGCGAGGCGTCGGCGAGCGACAATGGTTGCCTGGCCTTGCTGACCACCACGCCGAACGGCAACGGCCTGTATGGCGAGGGCGTGGTCGACGGGCGGGGCGGCGCCGTGCTGACGTCAGGCGCCTATGCGGGCAAGCTCAGCTGGTGGGACGTGGGTGCGCTGACGAAGACGGGCGGCAGCGCCATGTCCAGCCAGAACAATCCCCGCCTGGTGCAGGTGAACAATGGCAGCAATTTCACCGTCTACCGGCTGAGCCTGCAAAACGGGCCGAAATTCCATCTCGTTTCCAGCGGCGTCGATGGCCTGACCGTGTGGGATGCGAAGGTGCTGTCGCCTTCGCTCGAATATTCCGTGCCGGGCTATGCCTGTCCCGCCGCCAGCATGCCCGTGGTCTCCGGCACGCCCAATGTCAGCACGCCCAGCACCTGTTTCACGCCCGAAACGGTGAAGAATACGGATGGCATCGACCCGGGCCAGTCGAAGAACGTGCTGATCGCCTTCAACCACATCAGCGTGGGCGACGACGGCATCGCCGTCAAATCGCACACGAGCAAGATCGGCCCCGCGGCGAACCTGCGCATCTGGCACAACCGCATGTACTTTACGCACGGTATGTCGATCGGCAGCGAGACGGACAGCCATGTCGACGGCGTCAGCATCCGCGACCTGGCCATCGATGGGTTTGACATCGGCGCCACCAGCGGGTTCCGCATCAAGACGGACGACAGCCGCGGCGGCGAAGTGAAAAACGTCACCGTCGACGGCATGTGCGCGCGCCGCGTGCAGCAGCCCATCGCCATCGACAGCTATTACGGCGACGCGGCCGATGCCAAGACGCCCCTGCTGCCGAACCTGCACGACATCACCGTGCGCAATTTCCGCTACCTGGACACGCCCGGCTCCCGCTTCAACGGCAACAAGGCCCTGCTGCTGTTGCGCGGCTACCAGTCGGCCACGCAGACGAATCCCCTCTACAACCTGACTTTCGACAACGTCGTCTTCGACAGCCTGCCGGGCTGGGTCGCGACGAAGATCGGCCTGGCCGTGCCGTCGAATGCGGCGCTGGCCATGGGCCCGGGGCCAGTCTCGTTTGCCAGCGTGCTGACCGCTGCCGCAGGCGTGAACCAGTTCAGCGTGACGGACCGGCGCAGTGTCCAGGCCGCCCCCCATGACTGCAGCGCCGCCTTCGTCGATTTTCCTGCCAGCAATGCCCCCATGTCCATGCCGTAAGCGGGCCGGCAGCAACGCATCCGCAACGGCGCGCAGACGCCGGATGTTGTACCGAGCAAGACCATCATAAATAAGGAGATCAGAGTGTTTGCAGATATCAAGAAATCCCGCATGGCGGCGATCCTGTCATCCATGCCCGCCTTGCTGGCGCTGTCCGCCTGTGGCGGCGGCAGCAGCGACGGCGCCGCGCCGGCCGCCCTCCTGGCTGCCGTGCAGGTGAGCCAGAGCGTCGACCGCCCCGCCGCGTCGGTAGGCGACAGGGTCACCTGGACCATGACCGCCAGCAACAAGGGGCCGGGCGCCACCACGGGCGCCGTGACCCTCGTGTCCGGCGTGCCGGCCAATATCAGCGGCATCAGCGTGACGGCCACGGGCGCCAGCTGCGGCCCGGCCGTCAGCACGCTCACCTGCACCGTGCCCGAAGGCCTGGCCGCCGGCGCCAGCGCCAGCGTGGTGCTGTCCGCCACGGCCACGGACGTGGCCAGGCTGGCCAGCAGCGTCGTCGCCAGCGGCCCGGACGCGCCCGCCTGCGCCTCGCCGGCCGCCTGCGCCACGGCCACGGACGTGACGGTGGCAGCCCTGCCGAACGTCGGCGTGACGGCCAGCGTGGACAAGGCCAGCGCCATCGTCGGCGACAAGCTGAGCTGGACCATCAAGGCCGCCAATAGCGGCAATGCCGCCACGACGGGCGTCGTCACCCTGGTAGCCACTTTGCCAGCGGGCATCAGCGGCGCCAGCGTGACGGCCACGGGCGCCAGTTGCGCTCCCATCAGTGGCACCAGCCTGAACTGCAGCATCGCCGCCGGCCTGGCGCCGAACGCCAGCGCCAGCGTGCTCGTGACGGCGAATGCGGCGGCGGCGGGCAGCCTCGTCGCGTCCGTCGTGCCGGGCGGCGCCAGCGCCAGCTGCGCCACGCCCGCCGTGTGCACGGCCAGCACCAGCGTGACGGCGTCCGTCGCGCCCAAGGTGCTCGTCACCAGCACGGCCGACAAGGCCACGGCCAACGTGGGCGATACCGTCACCTGGACCATCAAGGCCGTCAACAGCGGCACGGGGCCGACGACGGCCGCCCTGACCCTGAGCGGCAGCCTGGCGGGCAGTGCCAGCGGCGTGACGGTGACGCCGGCGGGCGCCACCTGCGGCGCGCCGGGCGCCAGCATCAGCTGCAGCGTGCCGGCCGGCCTGGCCGTGGGCGCCACGGCCAGCGTGCGCATCGCCGCCGTGGCGAGCGCCGCGGGCAGCCTGGTCAACACCGTGACGCCGGGCGCCGGCGCCAGCTGCGCCAGCGCCGCCGACTGCACCAGCACCACCGTGGTGGCGTCGCCCGTGGTCGCGTCGACGGCCACGCGGCCGCAGCTCGACGCGGCGGCGGCAGCCCCGCTGACGCCCGTGAAATACCTGGCGCAAGGGGGCAAGAGTCTGCCCATGAGCTCCCTGCCGGTGGATAACTGGGACCCGACGGCCGGCGTCGGCGACGTCAGCACCTTCACGGCGCAATTCACCGTGGATGCGGCCGGCAAGAGCGACGCCAGCAATTTTGTCACGGTGCAGGCGGCCATGGACGCGGCCATTGCGCTGGGCAATAAAGTGCCGCCCGTGTTTATCCGCGTCAAGCCGGGCACCTACCGCGAAACCGTGTGCCTGCCCAGCAGCGGCACGCCGGCCATCCGCTTGTATAGCCTCGACAGCGACGCCTCGCACACGGTGATCGTGTTTAACAACGGCAACCCGACCGTCGATGCGTCCAAGACCAATGGCAACAAGTGCAACAGTTCGCCCGCCAACCCCATCGGCACCAGCGGCAGCGCCACCTTCGCCGTCAATGCGGCCGACTTCCAGGCGAAAAACATCACGTTTGCGAATGACTACGTGAAGGGCAGCTTTGCCGGCAGCAACCAGTCGGCCGTGGCCCTGATGACGCAGGGCGACAAGATCGTGCTGGAAAACGTGCGCCTGCTGGGACACCAGGACACGTTCTACATGAAGAGCGGCAACGTCGACCAGGTCTCGCGCATCTACGTCAAGGACAGCTACATCGAGGGCGACGTGGACTTCATCTTCGGGCGCGGCACGGCCGTGCTGGACAACTGCACCATCCATACCCTGAACACGGGCAATGGCAATGGCTATGTCACGGCGGCCAGCACGGATTACCGCAACAGCTACGGCTTCCTCATCACGAATAGCCGTTTCACGGCGGAAACGGGCACGCCGGTTGGCCAGATCTACCTGGGCCGCGCCTGGGACGAGGGCGTCTCCAGCCTGGCCGCGTATGGCGCCACCTCGCCGAATGGCCAGGTGGTCATCCGCAACTCGGTGCTGGGCGAGCATATCCGCAAGGCCGACCCGTGGGGCGAATCGACGGCCACGCGTCCCTACAGTTCCGTGCCGTCGGGCACCTTGCCGGCGAACCGCCTGTTTGAATATGGCAACACCGGGCCCGGCAACGGCAACTAGGTCCGCACGGGCGTAAGCGCCCGCTCACCGCGCCGCGCTGGCCTGCAAGGCAGCGCGGCGCTGTCGTGGCGCACCCGCGCCGCGTTACAATACGGGGTTTGCAACTGAATATAGAGAAGGTGTGCCGTGAATTTCATCAATAAATTATCCGCCGCGTGGACGGCCAATAATTCCCTGCTGTGCGTGGGCCTGGATCCGGACCTGGCGAAACTGCCGGCGGAACTGCGCGACGCGCCCGATGGAATCACCACCTTTTGCACGCGCATCATCGATGCCACGGCCGACCTGGCCTGCGCCTTCAAGCCGCAGATCGCCTATTTCGGCGCGCTGGGCGCGGAACAGCAGCTGGAAGACATCTGCCGCTACGTGCGCGAGAACTATCCGCACATCCCCCTGATCCTCGACGCGAAACGGGGCGACATCGGCGCCACGGCCACGCAGTACGCGCGCGAAGCGTTCGAGCGCTACGGCGCCGACGCCGTCACCGTCAATCCCTACATGGGCGAGGATTCGCTCGACCCCTACCTGGCGTGGGCGGACCGCGGCGTGATCATCCTGTGCCGCACCTCGAACCCGGGCGGCTCGGACCTGCAATTCCTCGACACGGACGGCGTGCCCCTGTACCAGCGCGTGGCGCGCCTGGTGGCCGAGAAATGGAACAAGAATGGCCAGTGCGCGCTCGTCGTCGGCGCCACCTTCCCTGAAGAACTGGCGCAGGTGCGCGCCATCGTCGGCGACATGCCGCTGCTGGTGCCCGGCATCGGCGCCCAGGGCGGCGATATTGCCGCCACCGTCGGCGCGGGCCAGACGGCGAACGGCATGGGCATGATGATCAGCTCCTCGCGCGCCATCATCTACGCCACGCCGCAGGCGGGCGAAGACTTCGCCGACGCGGCCCGCCGCGTGGCCATTGAAACGCGCGATGCGATCAATCAACATCGTTCGGTTTAAGTTGCATGCATAAAAAATGCCGGGCTAGCCCGGCATTTTGCATTCAGTCCCTTTGCGGGGCGACCATCTCCGCATAGTCGTACAGTTCTCCCAGGATTTCCTCTCCCCGCTCATCCACCGATTCCGACAGCACGTCGATTTCCGTGAACAGCATTTCGATGGTGCGGGCGCCGCCGTCGCCGTCGAACAGGCGGGCGGCGCGGTGCTGCTCCCAGCGCAGGCTTTCCGCTTCGCTCAGGGTTTGCGGGAAATTGCGGGCGCGGTAGCGGAACAGCAATTCCTGCAGGCGCTCGTCGGCAAACGAGGGACGGGCCGTGGCCAGCTTGGCCGGCGTGTCGCGGCGCAGCGATTCGAGCAGGCGGCGGTCGTCGTTGCTGACGAAACCGTTGTACAAGTCTTCATCCACGTCCAGGGAGGTACTGGCGCCCGGGCGCTGGAAGACTTCGGCCCAGATGGCGTCCATGTTCGGCGCTGCGGCGGCGAATTGCGCGTTGACCTTCGCGGCGTCCAGATCGATGCCCCATTGCGCCGCCATGGCGGGCGACAGGGTCTTTAAATTACCCACCAGCATGGGCGACTTGTTCAAATGTACGCTCTTCACGGGCAGGCGCGTCATGCCTTCCGGCATGGCCTCCTTGCGCGTAAATAAACGCGTGCGGATGGTGTCGGCGTCCAGTTCGAACAGTTCGCGCGGGTCGTAGGCGCAATCCCAGACGAGGATCTCATTTTTATTGCCCGGGTGCGTGGCCAGCGGCCAGACGACGCCCAGGCAGCCCCGTTCGGCGGGGAACATGCCGGACACGTGCAGGAAAGGCTGGCGCTCGCCGGCAGCCAGGTGCATGCCCATTTCGCTGGCGACCCGGTCCTTCTTGTGCAGGGCGAGGCAGAATTCGAACAGCTTCGGCTGCTTTTGCTTGATCAGGCGGGCCAGGGCGATGGTGGCGCGCACGTCGGACAGCGCATCGTGCGCCGCTTCGTGGGCCAGGCCATTGGCCTTGCTCAAATGTTCCAGCTTGAAGCTGGTCTGGCCATCGTCGCGCTTCGGCCATTGAATGCCGTCCGGGCGCAGCGCGTGCGTCATGCGCACGACGTCGAGGATGTCCCAGCGGCCGCAATGGTTCTTCCATTCGCGCGCATACGGATCGATCAGGTTGCGCCAGAACAGGAAACGCGTCACTTCATCGTCGAAGCGGATGGTGTTGTAGCCCACGCCGATGGTGCCCGGTTCCGAGAAGGCCGCCTCGATGGTGGCGGCGAACTGGTGTTCGGGCACGCCCAGCTGCAGACATTGCTGCGGCGTGATGCCCGTGATCAGGCACGACTGCGGGTCGGGCAGGAAATCATTGGCAGGCTGGCAATACAGCATGATGGGTTCGCCGATCTCGTTGAGGTCGGCATCCGTGCGGATGGCGGCGAACTGGGCCGGGCGATCGCGGCGCGGCTGGGCGCCAAAGGTTTCGTAGTCGTGCCAAAGGAAAGTCTGGGTAGTCATTGATGGTCGTTGCTTGCTTAATTGTTATCTTGGTTATCCGGGCCGCTTCAGTTTTCTGAAAACCTGCCGATACTACACGAGAGGATGGTCATCATGGCGTTTCCCGCATGGTGGCATATATTGCCCGTTCAAGGAGGCTTATCGTGTCAATTCCCATCGCCACAGGCGCCAATTCCGCCCCTTCCGTGACTTCCGTCAGTACGGCTGTTGCCGGCAAGGATGATAAAGTCCAGCAAAAGGATGCCAGCACCACGGAAATGAGCGTGAATGACCGCAGCAGGCTGCAGTTGAACGCGTCCATCATGCAGGCGTCGCTGAACGTGTCCATCGGCTCGGAAAACGAGCCGCTGGCGCTGCTGTACAAGACGGCCATCACCAACATCAATGAAGCGCTGAAGGGCCAGTACGGCGACGATGCCATCCAGAACGCGGCCTCGCAGGACAACAGCGCCGAAGCGACGGCGAACCGCATCGTCTCGTTGTCGACGGGATTTTTCGACGCCTACAAGAAGCAGAATCCCGGCCTGGACGATGATACGGCCCTGACGAAGTTCATGGATACCATCAGCGGCGGCATGGAAAAAGGTTTCAAGGAGGCGCGCGACATCCTCGGCGGCTTGAAGGTGCTGGGCGGCGATATCGCCAGCAATATCGACAAGACGTATGCGCTGGTGCAGAAGGGCTATGCGGACTTCGTCGCCGCGCACGGCGGCAAGAAGGATGACGCCGCCAAGCCTGCCGACAGCAAGGCTGCCTGAGCTACAGCATGACCCGGTTGCGACCCGAGGCTTTTGCCCTGTAGAGCGCCGCGTCTGCTGCGGCGATCAAGCCATGGTCGTCCTGTTCCGGCGCCAGGCTGGCCACGCCAAACGAGCCCGTGATGTGCGGCAGCGCGCTGCGCATGTCGCCGAAGATGACGGCTTGCTGCATGCGCTCGCACAAGCGTTCGGCCACCAGCAGGGCCACTTTTTCGTTGGTGTCCGGCAAGATCACCATCAATTCCTCGCCGCCATAGCGCACGGCAAAGTCCGTGGGGCGCAGGGCCGCGCCCAGCACTTGCGCGGCGATGCGCAGGGCCTGGTCGCCCGCCTGGTGACCGTGCGTGTCGTTGAAGCGCTTGAAATGGTCGAGGTCTATCATCACCAGCGACAGCGGCGCGGCGCTGGCGTGGGCCGTGATGATCATGTTTGGCAGCAAGTCGGTGAGCCAGGCGCGGTTGTACAAGCCCGTCAGGCTGTCGACCATCGACAGCTGGCGGTAGAACTCGCCCAGCTTCTGGCGCCGGCGCAGCAGGGCATTGGCGGCGCGGATGCGGAAGGACAGCAGCCGCAGCAGGTTGCGCGCCAGGCCGTTCGACTGCTCGATCAATTCCCACACGATGGCCGCGTCGATCACCAGCAAGTCCGTTTCTTCCAGGGCGGAAATGGCGGCCAGGTTGCTCGCTTCGTCGAGGACGGACTGTTCGCCCACGCTTTCGCCGGGCAAGACCTTGCTGACGGTGCCGTCATCCATGCCCGTGTGGGTGTCGGCGGCCACGGCCAGCGAGCCGCGCAGGACGATGTACAGGCTGGCGCCGCGCGTGTCGGTGATGGCGTCGCCCGCTTCCAGGCGCATGACGGGGCAGGGCGCCAGCATGGCGGCCGTCCGGCTATCCGCCCCATCGCGAAATAGCTGTAAATCGCCGATGTTGCAGCCTGAAGCGCCGAAGTTGCCGATCTGTTCCACAATCACACTTTCCAAAAGCCGGTGCCGCGCATGCGGCGCGACGGTAGCTTCATGATAGCTTAAAGCGGCCTTGACCGTAACGGCAAAGGCTTGCTTGCGATCACTTTCTATGGGAAATACGACAATTATTTCCTTGTCGCGTTAGCAAGCTGAAATGCTTGCTGTTTTTATATGGATGTTGTCGCGAGGGGAAGGCACAAGCGTGGCGCCAGATACGCGGGGGCCAGATGCGCAAAGGCAGCCTTGAACGGCTGCCTCGTCTCTGGCTGATGTTGCAGGTGGGAATTACTCGGCGGTTTCTTCCGCTTCCGTCGCATCGATCACGGCATTCTTGCCGGTGGCGTGGCGCTTGCTGTCGTGCAGGCGGCCCAGGGCGCTATCGATGGCGCGTTTCAGTTTGTCGGTGGCGCCTGCCACGGACTGGTGCACGGTGGCGTTTTGCTCGGTGACGGCGATTGGTTGATAACCGGCAACACGGGCTTCCATGACGCAGCGGATATCGTCGGCGCCGCCTTTCGGGCCGTTGGTGTCGCTGAGGTGGACTTCGATGCGGGTCAGGTTGTCGCGGAAGCGGCTCAGTGCGCTTTCAAGTACGGATTGCACATGTTCGTTCAGTCCAGCGGTGTTGGCGATGGTGCTGTCGGTATGAATATTGATTTGCATATGCTTACTCCTGTCAATTCAAAAAAAACCCATCTCAGGCACCTTGCATGGCAGTGGCGAAACCCGCTGCCGGGGCGCGTCGGCGCCTGGTTCTTGCCTCATGTACTTGCCCCCTGTACATGGCCTGTCTTACGTAACCCATCTTACTCCAGTTTCCACAATTTCAAGGGGTCTGCACGATTAAGATGCGCTTAACCCTGCATCCAGGTCAAGTTTCCCTGATGAAATTTCTTGGCCGGCTTTTAGCCATTGATGAGACCGGCCGCAATATTGATCGACAGTCCCAGCACCACCAGGTTGAAGAAAAAGCTCAGCACGGATTGCCCCAGCACGATTTGCCGCATCAGCCGCGTCTGCACGGTCACGTCCGACGTCTGCACGGCCACGGCGATGGTGAACGAGAAATACAGGAAATCCCAGTAATCGGGGTTTTGCTCGTCGTCGGGAAACTTCAGGGGGCGCGGGCCGGCGCCGGCCTGGTAGTACAGGTGGGCGTAGTGAAAGCAGAACAGGGTGCCGACGAGGAACCAGGAACCGACCAGCGTGAGGATGGTCAGGCCGTAGTGCAGGGCGCGCGCGTCCGGCGTCATGTCCTTCATGGCCGACAGCTGCGAGACGATGGCGACCAGGCTCATCACGGACGCCACGGACAGGGCCGACAGCACCGTGGCCGCCCGTTCATCCTGGCGCGCCGCGATCGCCTTCACCCGGTGGTGGTTGGCGCGCATCATCATCCAGGCCATGGTGGCCAGGTAAAACCAGACGGCCACGTTCCACGCCGTCAGCAAACGCGTCAGCTGTTGCCAGGACGAGGGCAGCAGCAGGCCGGCCGCCACGCCGATGGCCGTGGCCAGGCTCAGGTGGGGACGGCTGCGGATGAAGCTGCGGAGGGGGAGCGTGATTTTCATGGTGCCTGGATGCATCAGTTGGGATAGCGCATCTTATCCCTTAACTTGCGGCGGTGGTGGCCTCCCTGGCCGCCGTCTCCTTGGCATGGTGGGGAAAGCGGTCCATGCGCGACAGCACGGGGAACAGCACGGCCCACAGGCCCGTCACGGCCAGGGTGGCGGCGCCGCCGAAGAGCACGGCGCGCACGAGGCCGAACCAGCCGGCCGTCAAGCCCGATTCGAATTCGCCCAGCTCGTTCGACGCGCCGATGAAGACGGCATTGACGGCGCTGACCCGGCCGCGGATCTCGTCGGGCGTCTCGAATTGCACCAGCAGGTGGCGGATGTAGACGCTGACCATGTCGCCGGCGCCCATGAGGAACAGGGCCGCCAGGGCCAGGGGGAAATGGCTGGTGCTGCCCAGCACCAGGGTGCCCAGGCCGAAGACGGCCACGCCGCCGAACATCCAGGCACCCACCCGGCGCGTGATGGGGAAGATGGCCAGCACGATCGAGCAGACGGCGGCGCCGGCGCCCGGCGCCGTGCGCAGCAGGCCCAGGCCGCCGGGACCCGTGTGCAGCACGTCGTGCGCCAGCGCCGGCAGCAGGGCCGTGGCGCCGCCGAACAGCACGGCAAACAGGTCCAGCGAGATGGCGCCCAGCACGATGGGCTTCGACCAGACGAAATGCAAGCCTTCGAGCAGGGTGTGCCAGCTGACGGGTTCGCGTTTCACCACCTGCGGCGCCGGCGTGGTGGCGCGCATCAGCAGCACGGACAGCACCAGCAAGGCCGACGAGATCAGATACACCACCTTGGGGCCGAAGTAGTACAGCAGGCCGCCCAGGGTGGGGCCGAGGATGATGGCGACGTGCGAGCTCGACGAACTGAGCGCCACGGCGCGGCTGAAGTGTTCCGTCGGCACCATGTTCACCAGCACGGCCTGCGTGGCCGGCATCATGAAGGCGCGCGCGCTGCCGAACAGCAGCAGCACGGCAAACACGGGCCAGACGATGGACAGCCCGCTGAGCGTGAATGCCAGCAGGGCCAGCGCGCAAGCGAGCTGCGCCGCCAGGCACCAGGCGATGATGTTGCGGCGGTTGTAGCGGTCGGCCACGTGGCCGGCCGGCAAGATCAAGACGAGGAAGGGAGCGAACTGCGCCAGGCCGATGAGGCCCAGGTCGAACAGGCTGCCCGTGATCTGGTACACCTGCCAGCCGATGGCCACGCTTTGCATCTGCACCGCCAGCGTGCCCAGCACGCGGGCGGAAAGATAGCAGGCGAAGTTGCGGTGACGCAAGATACTGAAGCCGTTGCCGGCGGAGGCGAGAGACATGGGATTTCCAGGAAACAGCGGGGCAGGGCGGTGGCGGCAGCGGGCGCCGCACCGGCCGCGCCCCGCTGTCCGGAGGGTGGCGCTTACTTGGCCAGGTCGGCTTCGGTGGTGAAGGCGTCGGCGTAGAACTCGTCTTCCGGCAGCGCGCATTGCTGCACGAAGTCGCGCTTGGCCGATTCGACCATCACGGGCGCGCCGCAGGCATACACCTGGTGGGCGGACAGGTCGGGCAGGTCGGCGATGACGGCCTGGTGCACGAAGCCCGTGCGGCCGCTCCACGCGTCTTCCGGCAGGGCGTCCGACACGACGGGCACATAGGTGAACTGCGGCAGGTCGGCGGCCCACTGGCGGCACAGGGCGTCCAGGTACAGGTCCTGCGGGCGGCGGCCGCCCCAGTACAGGGTGATCGGGCGCGTGGAGCCTTCGTTGATCATGTGCTCGACGATGGCTTTCAGGGGGGCGAAACCCGTGCCCGAGGCCAGCAGCACGACGGGCTTGTCGCTGTCCTCGCGCAGGAAGAAGGTGCCCATCGGGCCTTCGAAGCGCAGGATGTCGCGTTCCTTCAGCGTCGTAAATACCTGGTCGGTGAACAGGCCGCCCGGGATGTGGCGGATGTGCAGGGTCACGGGGCCGCCGTCGGCGGGCGCGCTGGCCATGCTGTAGCTGCGGCGCTTGTTGTCGCGCAGCATGAATTCGATATACTGTCCGGCGCGGTAGTTGAGGCGCTCGCTGGCGGGCAGCTGCAGGGTCAGCACGACGACGTCGGGGGCGACTTTTTCTATCGTCGTCACGCGCGATGGCATTTTCTTGATCGGATAGTCGCTGCTGCCGGCCACTTCGCGCGCTTCGATGACGAGGTCGGCGCTTGCCGTGGCGCAGCAGAACAGGGAAAAGCCCGCCGCTTCCTCTTCCGGCGTCAGGGCGCGCTGCTGGTGCGCCTTGTGCTGTACGCTGCCGGAGACGACCTTGCCCTTGCAGGAGCCGCAGGCGCCGTTTTTGCAACCGTAGGGCAAGCCCACGCCGGCGCGTATCGCCGCCGCCAGCACGGTTTCGTCCGCTTCGCAGCTGAACTGGTGGCCGCTGGGCTGAACAGTAACTTGAAAAGTCATACAATCCTTGAGATGAAAAATATATTAATGCCATCATTGCGCAAGCGGGCAGGCCTGCCGCGCCTGTTGATCCTCGGTTGCGGCGACGTCGGCATGCGGCTGCTGCCCCTGCTGCGCGGGCGCTTCCGCGTCTTTGCCGTCACCAGCCAGCCGGCGCGCTGCGCGCAGCTGCGGGCGGCCGGCGCCGTGCCCATCGTGGCCAATCTGGACGAGCCTGCCAGCCTGCGCCGGCTGGCGGGCCTGGCGGCCACCGTCGTGCACCTGGCGCCGCCCCTGTCCTCGGGCTTGCTGGACCGGCGCACGCGCAATCTGGCCGCCATTTTACCCGAGCATGGGCGCCTGGTGTATGTCAGCACCAGCGGCGTATATGGCGATTGCGGCGGCGCCGTGGTGGCCGAAACGCGGCCCGTGGCGCCCGCCAATGCGCGCGCCAAGCGGCGCGTGGATGCGGAACGGGTCTTGCGTGGCTGGGGCGCGCGCCGCGGCGCCTCTGTGGCCATCCTGCGCGTGCCCGGCATTTACGCGGAGGACCGCCTGCCCCTGAAGCGCCTGCGCGAAGGCACGCCGGCGCTGGCCGCCGGCGACGATGTGTACACCAACCACATCCATGCCGATGACCTGGCGCGCATCATCGAGCGGGCCATCTGGCGGGGCCGGCCAGGCCGCGTGTATCACGCCAGCGACGACAGCGAGCTGAAAATGGCCGAGTATTTCGATGCCGTGGCCGACGCCTTCAGCCTGCCGCGCCCGCCGCGCCTGCCCCGCGAACAGCTGCGGCAAGCGGTCACGCCGATGCTGCTGTCGTTCATGTCCGAGTCGCGCCGCCTGGACAATACGCGCATCCGGCGCGAGCTGGGCGTGCGCCTGCGCTACCGGCGCGTGGCCGATGCCTTGCAGGCCATGGCAGCCGGCGGGGCCCGCATCGGGTAAAATGGCCGGTTCTCTCCGCACTATCCACGGCACGGCGATGGTGCGGCGCCCCATACACTAAAGGAAGACAGCATGACCACCCTCACTTATGAAGCATACCTGGACGAGGTCACCACCGTCCTGACCGAACTGTACGACCTCGACGACGACGCCGCCATCAAGCTGGTGGTGGCGGCCCAGGATGCCGAATTCTTCGTGCCGCACGACGCGCACGAGGCCATGCGCACCGTCGAGCAGGCCAAGAAGGACGCGGTGACCCTGTTCGAGCGCAAGCAGAACCGCCAGCAGACGCAGGAAAAGCAGCAGCAGCGCGTGCGCCAGCAGAAAAAGTGATGCGGACGGCGGCCCGGGTGCCGCCGTCATGGCAGCATGCGGGCCCCGGCGCAACACCGGGGCATTGCCATTGATGCAGCGCAAACGCATCGTGGCGGGCGGGCGATATGGTGAGCAAAGTCGTCACGCGTTTCATCTCTTTGTGGCGGGCTGGACAGCCAAGCACGCGACGATGTGTCCGGCCGGCAGGAGCAAGCGATGCATCCCATCAGTCATCCCAGCAAGGAGCAGGTGCGTGCCTACATGCGCCGCCGCGAACATGCGCTGCTGCCGCCGCCGCCACCGGCGGAAATCCGGCGCCAGCTGGCCTGGTGCCGCATCCGCGGCGGCGTTGATGCCGGCATGCACGCCACGCCGGCCAGCGTGGCCGCGCAAGGCTGGCATTTGTCAGCGGAAATGGCCCGCCTGGGCACCCTCATGGCCCTCGCCTGGCTGATGCACAGCAGTGTTCCTCAACGTAAAAATTGATGACTTGCAGCAAATTTTTTCAAATTGGGTTATCCTCTAGCACATTCCAAGTGCGTCAATTCTCTTCAATTATCACAATTTTGCTTTAAGTTACGCAAAAATCAACAATAGCGTGTATTATATTGTTTGTGGCCGAAACGCCGCATAAGTGATGGCGCTTTTTAGTGTGTTTACCCTGAATTATTGCAAAGGAGACATTCGGTTTCTTTGTGCAGTAATACAACAAGTACGGATTTTGATCATGTCTCTCAAACAAATTACCTCTTTGCCTACCTACAACCCGAATCGCGTCCTCGATGCGATCATCGACAAGCTGCAGCTGAAAAACGATGCCGCCCTGTCGCGTGCACTGGAAGTGGCGCCGCCTGTCATCAGCAAGATTCGCCACAATACCTTGCCGATCGGCGCCACGATCCTCATCCGCATGCATGAAATCAGCGATTTCAGCATTCGTGAACTGCGCGAACTGATGGCTGCCTAAGAGCGCCTGACAGACGGCAAACTGAGAGGTGCCGTCTGGGTATGTCAGGCTTGCCGCGTGCGGCAGCCAAATCTGCGTTCCGCTGTTCTATGCCGATTCCGGGCTCAGTGCCGGACGATCGAGATAGAAGCGCCCCGTTTCCAGGGCAGTCGAGGACGACTCGACCACCGCCGCGGCCAGTGTGCCGGGCGCGCTGGAAAATGCGGTGCTGGCAGCGCCGGTCGCACGGCCCGAGTACGCCGTCGCCTGCACCGCCGCGCTGGAAAACGCCGCCTGTACCGCCCGGCCCGAATAGGCCGCCTGCACGGCCCGGCCCGAATAGGCGGTCGCCTGCACGGCGCGTCCCGAGTACGCCGTCGCCGTGGCATTCGACGCTGCGGCCTGTACGGCACGACCCGAATAAGCCGCCTGCACGGCCCGCCCAGAATAGGCAGCCTGCACCGCGCGTCCCGAATACGCGGCCTGCACGGCCCGTCCCGAATACGCTGTTTCTGCGCGGATATAAGCTTCCCCGAACGTCTGCTCGTAGAGTTCCTTCATGCGCTCGCCCACGCGCACGTGCGCCGCTGCGTCGTCTTCGCCGCGCAGGCCGATGTAGGGGAAATGGTGCAGGAAGTAGCCGAAGACCTGTTCGCAGTCGGCCGCATATTTCAGGGTGTCGAGGATGTGATAGTGCCAGAAGGTATCGACATCCATCAGCGGCGCCGTTTCTTCCTGGGGAAACTGCTTCATCAGGATGAGGAAGCGGCGGTACTCGAATTCCACCGCATTGGCCTTCTCCAGGCTCCATCCCTCGCCGGATTCCCGGTGCATCAGCTTGACCTTGATCGCGTCCAAATTCAAATCGGCAATTGCCTTGAAACTGTCGTTGGTGTCCATGAGTGTCCTTTAGTCTTGGGTATCGTAAAAGCGCTGCGTGAGGAAAAAACGGCGAAGAATGGCTGGCTGGTGGCGGGAACTCCTGGCAGGTGGAAGGGCGCCTGGGCCGTGACTGCCAGGCTAATTGTTCTACATCAATATTGCATCTAATCACAAAATACGCAAGCTCCGCTCGCTTCTGGACGTGGCCGCCCTCAGGCGCTGGCGCGGCTGTCTTCCTGGTAGGGGAAGCGGGTGGCGTCGGCGCCCAGGGGCACGCTGACGTGCACTGTCATGCCCGCGCCGGGACTGCTTTCGATATAAAACGTGCCACCTAGCAACTTGATGCGCTCCTCGATGCCCACCAGGCCAAACGAGCCCAGCTTGTTGCGCCCGTCGATGGCGGCGCCCACGCCGTTGTCGCTGATGCTCATCGAGACCGTGTCGCGGCACTTTTCCAGCTTTACCTGCACGCGGCTGGCATTGGCATGCTGGGAAATATTGCTCAAGGATTCCTGCAGGATGCGGAACAGGGCCGTCGCGCACTGGTCGCTCAGGCAGATGTCGTCATGGCTTTCGCTGATTTCGCAGGCGATGCCCGTGCGCAGGCGGAATTGCGCCACCTGCCAGTCGACGGCCGCGTTCACGCCCAGGTCGAGCACGGTGGGGCGCAAGTCGTTGATGATCTGCCGCACGCTCTTGATGGTGGCGTCGATCTGCTCCAGGGTGGAGCGGGCGCGGGCGTTCAGGCGCGGATGGCGCCGCTGCGTGCGCGAGGCCAGCATGTCGGCGTCGATGCGCAGCACCAGCAGGTTCTGCCCCAGGTCGTCGTGGATTTCGCGCGCGATGCGCTTGCGTTCCTCTTCCTTGATCTGGTCCGCGTGTGCCGCCAGGCGGCGCAGTTTCTGGTGCGACAGCTGCAAGCGGATCTGGCTGGCCCGCAGTTCTTCCGTCATGCCCTTCGCCATCTGGATGGCGCGCCAGCGCGAGGATGACAGTGTGTGGAACAGGATATACAGCAGCATGGCCCCGGCAAATCCCGCCAGCAGGGCCAGCCATGGGAAAAAGGCATCGAAGCGCGTGTACAGGTCGCTCTTGCGCACGCTGAACAGCGCTTGCCAGACGCGGCCATTGTGCTCGATCAGCATGGTGCTGCTCAGGTATTTGCCCGAATTGCCGGGCTGCCACCAGGGGGCGTGCAGGCCTGCCGCCGTGCTGTCGAAGATGGGGCGCATGTCGTGCGGCAAGTCCAGCGGCTCGCGCGCCTGCGGGCCGATATCGAACAGGGTCAGGCGGACATTGCGTACCGGCATGTCGGCCAGCGCGCTGCGCATCATCGTCACCAGGTCGTAGCCGATGCCGACGGAGCCGAGGTGGGCCGCGCGCCGCTGTGCCACGGTCTCGGTCGGCATGCCGAGCCGGTATACGGGCAGGCGCATGGCCATGCCCGTCACCTGGGGGCGGCCTTCCATCGGCACGGGCACGCCGGAATTGCTGACCTGCCCGGTATCGCGCGACTGCGCCAGCGCCTCGGCGACCAGGGGCCGCGAGGCGATGTCGTAGCCGTACTTGTCCGCAGCGCTGGCGATGGGTTCGATGTACACCAGCACGGAATAGTGCGCGCGCGGCGGCGCGGGGTGGATGGCAAAGGCGGGATAGCCGTCGCGTCCGGGCGGATAGTCGCGCTGCATGGCCGCTTCGAAGGCGGGGCGCTGCGCTTCGTCCAGGTCCCGGCTGTAGTTCAGGTTCATGACGCCCGGATAGTTTTGCTGCAATGCCATGTTCGCCACGTAGCGGTGGAATTGCTCGCGGCTCACGTGCTCGTTGGCGCGGAACAGGCTGGCCGCGCCGCGCAGCAGGTTGGCATATGACTGGACGCGCGATTCGATGCTGTGCCGGGTATTGCGCGCCAGGTTGTTGAACATGTCGCTGGCATCGCTCTCGATGGACAGCGAAACGGCCATGTAGAACAGCAGGCCCACCATCAGCGACAGGGTAAAGCCGAGCAGCCACAGCGGTCTTTTTTCAGGGGAGGGGTGTTGCTCGCCAGCATTAGAAGACATCGCAATCCGCATCAGGAAGAGGAATCGGGTGCCGCCAGTGGGGGCGGTGGCTGTGCTGCTTATATAAACGCTATGTCAATTGCAAATTGCTCAATGGCTGCACAATATACAAAACTATCGCCAATGTAGTCAACAGGCAATATTTCCCTGGCGATATATGTCGCTGAAATAAAAAAAACCGCCGTAGCGGTTTTTTTTCGTGGGCAAGCTGGCGGCTTACTTGGCCGGCTGCCAGCTGTCCTTCAGGGTGACGATGCGGTTGAAGACGGGCTTGCCCGGCTGGCTGTCCACGCGGTCGGCCGCGAAGTAGCCGTGGCGCTCGAACTGGAAGCGCTGTTCAGGTTCTGCCAGTTCCGCGCCCGGTTCCAGCCACGCCTGCACCACTTCCTTGGCCAGCGGATTCAGGGCCAGCTTGAAGTCCTTGCCGCCCGCGTCCGGCTGCGGGTCCGTGAACAGGCGGTCGTACAGGCGTACTTCGGCGGCAATCGCCGTCGGCGCGCTGACCCAGTGCATATTGCCCTTGACCTTGTAGTTGGCGCTGCCTTCCGTGCCCGACTTGCTGTCCGGGAAATAGTTGCAATGCACGGCGGTGACCTTGCCGTCCGCATCCTTGTCAAAGCCCGTGCACTCGATCACGTAGCCGTAGCGCAGGCGGACCTTGCTGCCCGGCTTGTCGTCGATCGGCGGATACAGGCGGAAATAGCCTTTATTTGGTACTTCCATGAAGTCGTCTTCCTCGATCCACAGCTCGCGCGAGATGGGGAAGGTGCGCAAGCCCCGCTCCGGGAAGTGCGGGTGCACCGGTGCCGTGCATTCCACGCTTTCGTTTTCCGGGAAGTTATCGATGATCAACTTCAACGGACGCAGCACGGCCACCGTGCGCGGCGCCTTCGGGTCCAGGTCTTCGCGCAAACAGCCTTCCAGCACGCTGTAGTCGATCCAGCCGTCCGATTTCGTCACGCCCGTGCGTTCGCACATCAGCTGGATGGCTTCCGGCGTGTAGCCGCGGCGGCGCATGCCCACCAGGGTCGGCATGCGGGGGTCGTCCCAGCCGTCGACGATCTGTTCTTCCACCAGCTGGCGCAGCTTGCGCTTGCTGGTGACGATGTAGGTCAGGTTCAGGCGCGAGAATTCGAACTGGTGCGGCACCGGTTGCTGGAAGAAGCCGCCGGCGGCCAGGGTTTCCAGCAGCCAGTCGTAGAACGGGCGGTGGTCCTGGAATTCCAGCGTGCAGATCGAATGCGTGATGTTTTCCAGCGCGTCCGAGATCGGGTGCGTGTAATCGTACATCGGGTAGATGCACCAGGCGTCGCCCGTGCGGTGGTGATGCGCATGGCGGATGCGGTAGATGGCCGGGTCGCGCAAGTTCATGTTCGGCGAACTCATGGCATCTTCGCTGATCTTCGCGCGCAGGATGTGCTCGCCATCCTTGAACTGGCCCGCCTTCATGGCGCGGAACAGGGCCAGCGATTCCTCGCGCGGGCGGTCGCGGAACGGCGAATTCTTGCCGGCCTGGCCGAAATTGCCCCGGTTGGCGGCCATGTCTTCGGCGCTCTGGCTGTCCACGTAGGCAAAGCCGGCCGTGATCAGGTACTCGGCCATCGCATACAGCTGGTCGAAATAGTCGCTCGCGTAGTGCAGGTGGCTCTGGCCATCGGCCTGCTTCGGTTCCCAGTCAAAGCCCAGCCATTTCACGCTGTCCATGATGGTGTCGACGTATTCCTGCTCTTCCTTGGCCGGGTTGGTGTCGTCGAAGCGCAGGTTGCACTGGCCGGCGTAGTCGCGCGCCAGGCCGAAGTTGACGCAGATCGACTTGGCGTGGCCCACGTGCAGGTAGCCGTTCGGCTCCGGCGGGAAACGCGTGATCACCTGGGGCAGGCCGGGACGCACGTGGGTGCCGGCAGCCAGGTCGGCTTCGATGATGTTACGCAAGAAATTGGGCGCCAGCGCTGGCGCGGCGGTATTCGGTTTATCGTTGCTCATTGATCAATGCGGAAGAGTGACAGTAAAAAGCATTTTACCGTACCGCAAGCGCTTTATAAGCACGTATTTGCCCCCATATCCCGGCATGCCAGGGACGCGGGCGCCGTTCTATAGGATAATTCGCCTTTAATTAGCAAACAAAACGTGACCCCGGAGCCATTTATGGAAAATTTGTATAACGTCCTCGGTGTCGCGCCCAATGCCAGCGACGATGAAATCAAGAAGGTTTACCGTTCGCTGGCCATGCGCTTCCACCCCGACCGCAACCAGGCCCCCGGCGCCGAGGCGCGCTTCAAGAGCGTGACCAAGGCGTATGAAATCCTGGCCGACCCGGCCAAGCGCGCCGAATACGACCAGAGCGTGAACCACCGCATCATCATCGATCCGGAAGCGGAAGCCTATGCCCTGTGGTGCGGCGTGTTCCGCCTTCACGGCACCACGCTTCCAGCGGACTGAGTCGGCCGGCAGCCGCCACCGGGCGGCTTGAATGATATTTAAAACAACAACAACGGCGCTTTTAATGTAACAGCGCCGCGCATCACATTGGAAAGCACAGCATGAGAAGAGTACACCCTGAATTCGCGTACCAGTCGCGCGAGCTGGAAGGCCAGATCGAAGGCATCCTCGGCGACCCGCCGAACCGCAAGAATTATAAAAGCATGGTCGACGCGCTGGTCGGCGAGTACGCCAGCGGCGGCGGCATCGAAGACGTGAACATGCTGGCCTTCGCGCTGGTCGACCACATCAGCTTCAGCGACCCGAAGGGCTTGCTGGCGGAAAGCGAAGACTACGAGTTCGGCGACCCGGCGCGCGTGTTTGCCATGGCCGCCTGCGCCGCGCCGGAAGCGGCGAAGATGTACGCCGCCATCGAAGAGAGCTTCCCCGACCTGGCGCGCCAGGCCATCATCACGGCCTTCCTGCACAAGAACCCGCGCCTGTGGGACGACGACGACCAGTCGCTCGACCAACTGGCCGCCAATGACGACGGCGACGACGAGATTGATGAAGACGAAGCCACCGACGATTTCGCCCAGATGTTTGACCAGGATGGAGATGACCATGGCCGATAATGAACAAAAAAGCAATCTTCCCGCGCTGACGAAACAGGTCACGGAATTGGTGCTGTCCGGTTCCCTGGGCCATGCCGAGCAGGCGTTCGCCGACGCGGCCGACCAGTATGGCGATCTTGCCGTAGTGGAAGTATTGAGCGCCATCCCGCCGCAGGTGACGGCCCTGCACCTGGCTGGCTTTGACGGCGGCAAGATGTCGCTGGCGACCCTGCTGGTGCCGCCGAAGGCGTGGGCCGACAGCCTGGCCTTCATCGCCGCCACCTGGAGCGACGACCAGATCGAGGATGATCCCGAGCGCATCGCCGAGGCCCTGTTCGCGCACATCCACGGCGTCGTGTTTTCCACCGACGACGCCGAGCGCCGCCGCGAGCTGCTGCTGGAGGCGTCCGCCACGGACTGGGGCGCGACGGCGTTCGCCATCCTGTTCTCGATGGCACCGAAGGAAATCCTCGAAGTGGCGGGCGAAATCGTCATCAAGGGACCGTATGTGACGGGCGTGACTTCGTCCGACAACGACATCGTGCCGCTGGCCATCGAACTGGCGCAAGCCAATGAAGACGGCTGGGACCGCTCGCTGTTCGAGCTGTTCCCCGACTTCCGCCACAGCGCCGACCTGGCCGACGCGGAATACTCGGACGACCCGGACGAAGAGCCGACCATGCTGCAGCGCAGTACCAAGGAATTGCTGTACCGCCTGCGCAAGCAAGTACCGAGCACGCGCAGCGCGCCACGTTCCAGCACGCGCCGCAGCCTGGGCACGGGCATTTTCTCGTGATGAAAGCAGGGAATCACTAATGCTGCCAGCAATTGTTGTAGAGAATCTTCCGCGCCTCGTGCGCGCCATCAAGCTGTTGCCGAACGACCCGCGCGAGGACGCGGCGCTGAACCTGGCCGACGAATTGACGGGCATCACGGCCATGGTGGCCGAGAAGTTCACGAATGAGCGCACGGCCGACGGCATCCAGAAGGCGCTGTACCTGACGGTGGGCGGCGTGTCCTTGGGCCTGGAACAGGCCGTCACGCACGAAGGCGACCAGGCCGCCCTCGACTTCCTCGTCGAGCACGGCGCCGAGCACGCCTTCCAGGTGGGTTTCCGCCTGATCAAGGACCTGGCGCAGTTGCCCGAGGACGCCCTCGTTGGCGAATACGACCAGGACCCCGTGTATCTGCAGCGCCGCCTGCGCGAGCTGTTCATCGATATTTGCCAGGCCGACCCGAACCAGAACTGGGCCGGCTATGAAAAGTATGCGTTGCAGTTGCAACAGCGCAAGGAAGTGCAAGCCGTCGTGCGCCTGGCCAGCTGGCTGCGCCGCCACCACGACAACGGCCCCGTCAGCGACAGCGACTTGAATGCCGAGGGCGTCATCGCCTTGGCCATCATCTTCGCCATCGAAGGCGGCGGGCGCATCGTGGCGCGCACGGGCCAGAAGGAGTTCGAGCGTTTCGTGCGTTCCGTGCGCAAGAACAAGCCCGACTTCGAGGAAGGCTGGGCCGCCCTGGTGGCCAAGGTGCCCGTGCAGCACCATCCCGTGCTGCTCGACCGCATCGCGTCCTACCGCCGCAGCTGCACCGTGGTGCAGAAAATCCTCACGCGGGCCAGCATGAAGAGCCTGTTCGAGGACCTGGAAAACTATGCGGGTTCGGAGCTGGACGCCGACTACTCGTAAGCGTGGTTCCCGTGGGCCGGCACGCGCCGGCCTATGCCTTTCCTTCCATGGCCGCCTCTTCGGCCAGCTTGACGAACGCCGCCACCAGCGGCGACGTCTCTTCTTCCCTTTGTGCAAGTAATAAACTGGTCGTCGCCTGCGGGTCGGCGATGGGGCGGTAGCACACGCCATCCATGCGGATGCGGTCGAACGAGGCGGGCAGCACGGAAATGCCGCAGCCAGCCGCCACCAGGCCGATGATGGTCGACGCTTCGCCCGCTTCCTGCGCCACCTGGGGCACGAAGCCGGCCGCCTTGCACAGGCGGAAAATCTGCGGATAGATCCCCGTGCCCGCATCCTTCGGGTACATGACGAAGCCTTCGCCCGCCATGTCGGTAATCGCGATGCTGTCCTTGCGCGCCAGCGCGTGGGCCACGGGCAGCACGAGGAACAGCGGGTCCTGGCGCAACTCGGTGAGGCGGATATCGTCCGGATACGTCGTTTCCGGCGGGCGCACGAAGCCCAGGTCCATCGTCCTGCCCGAGATCGCTTCCAGCTGATGCAATGTCGCCATCTCGTGCAGGGTCAAGGTGACGTGCGGGAATTGCTGGCGGTAGCGGTTGATGACGGTGGCAAAATAGGGCGTGAATGGCGTGGAAAACGTAAAGCCGATGCGCAGCTCGCCCGCTTCGCCCCGCTGGGCCCGGCGTGCCGTCACGGCCGCCTGCTCCGACAGGGCCAGGATGCGCCGCGCATCGTCGAGGAAGAGGCGGCCGGCCTGCGTCAGGCGCACGGAGCGCTTGTTGCGCTCGAACAACTGCGCCCCCAGCTCCCCTTCCAGCGCCTGGATCTGCTGGCTCAGCGGCGGCTGGCCGATGTGCAGGCGCTCGGCCGCGCGCGTGAAGTGCAGCTCTTCGGCGACGGCGACAAAATAACGCAGGTGGCGCAGTTCCATATTCGTCCAGTAATCGTTTTAAAGTATGAGTTGGGCCTTAAATATATATTGGACGATATGAGTTGGCAATCCTAAGATGAAGACTCGCTTCCTTTCCGAAACACGGCCATGTCTGATTCATCGCTTGCCTTGGCCCCCGCCACGTCATCCGCCATCCCGGTTGCTCCCGCTGCCCCCGCGCCCCGCGCGGCCATCGCCAAGGGCACTGCCGAATTCAAGCGCAGCAACCGCGCCCTGTTCTTCGGCGGTTTTTCCACCTTCAGCCTGCTGTATTGCATCCAGCCCCTGTTCCCGCTGCTGTCGCACCAGTTTCACCTGACGCCCGCGCAGAGCAGCTGGTCCCTTTCCGTGTCGAGCGGCTTGCTGGCCATCTCGCTGGTGTTGCTGAGCGCCGTCTCGGACCGGGTGGGACGCAAGCCGCTGATGGTGGCGTCGATGTTTTCCGCCGCGATATTGACGATCTTGTCCGCCTTCGCCCAGGATTATGCGCAACTGCTGGCCATCCGCGCCGCGCTGGGGGTAGCCTTGGGCGGCATGCCGGCCGTGGCCATGGCTTACCTGGGCGAGGAAATCGAAGGCCCGTCCTTGGGCCTGTCGATGGGCTTGTACATTGCCGGCAGCGCGTTCGGCGGCATGTCGGGACGGCTGGTGGCGTCCATGCTCAGCGATTTCCTGTCGTGGCGCTGGGCCCTGGGCGTGCTGGGCGTGGCCGGCGTGCTGGCGGCGGCGGAATTCTGGCGCAGCCTGCCCGCGTCGAAGAATTTCGTGCCCAGCACCAAAGGCTGGAATGCCTTGCCGCATGCCGTCAAGCAGCATTTTTCCGACCGGGGCTTGCCGTGGCTGTTCTGCCTGGCCTTCGTGCTGATGGGCTGTTTCGTCAGCCTGTACAACTACATCGGCTACCGTTTGCTGGCTGCGCCCTTCGGCTTGCGCCAGAGCACGGTCGGCCTGCTGGCCTTCCTGTATTTGATCGGCATCTTCAGTTCCGTCTGGGCGGGCCGCCTGGTGGACCGGCTGGGGCGCCGGGGCGTGCTGTGGATCATGCTGTCGGTGATGTTGTCCGGCATATTATTGACCCTGTTCGATTCGCTGCCGCTGATCGTCATCGGCATGGCGCTGGCCACCTTCGGCTTCTTTGCCTCGCACTCTATCGCCAGCAGCTGGGTCAGCCGACGCGCCCGCGCGCCGCAGGCGCTGGCCTCGGCCTTCTACTTGCTGTTCTATTACCTCGGTTCCAGCCTGATCGGTTCCGCCTCGGGCATGATGTGGGGCTTCGACGGCTGGACGGGCGTCATCGCCATGCTGGGTCTGTGCCTGGGCGGCGGCGTGCTGATCGCCCTGCGCCTGCGCCACCTGCAGCCGCTGGGCGCGCGCGAGGCCGTCGGCTGAGTCCTGCTATTTGGGACAGTTGCCGATCATCGTTTCCCCCTGCTTGCCCGCGCGCGTCGTCACGCACAAGGTGCCCAGCGCGCTGGTGATTTTGTACGTGCGGCTGCCCCTGGCCTCGTTCGCGCCCACTTCCTCGATTTTGGATGCCTCGTACCATTTCGGCGGCACGGCCGCGTAGGCCTCGGCAAAGCCTTGCTGCATGCGCTTGTACGCCGTGTCCTCGAATTTTTGTTCACCGCGCTGCGGGAATTCCTTGCGCAACTCCTTGTCGATCCTGCCCACGTCGCGCCTGGCCTGGGCCAGGATGTCGGCCGCGCTGGGCGCCGCCGGCGCCGATGTTTCCGCCACGGCTGCCGGGGCGGGTGCGGCCGGCGTTTCCACAGGAGCGGGCGTTGCGGGCGGGGGCACGGTGATGGGCGCGGCCTGGCGCGCGGCGACGGGCTTGCCGGGGAGCATTGCAAGGGGCGCGGCCCTGGGTTTGGCTGGCGCAGGCGGGGGCACGTAGCGCAGCCACTGGATCGCCGGGCCGCGCGGCGCATGGTCTTCCTCCGGATGGGGGCGCGTCTGCAGAAAAGCATAAAGCAATCCCAGGTGCAGGACGGCGATCAGCAGCAAGCCGGGCGCGCGGCGGGATGGCATGGAAAACGTGGTCATGGGCAGGCATGGCTGTGCAGGTACGCCAATGTATCTGAGGTATTTGATAATTATCTAGAATGTCACACGTGCTTACAAAAAAGTGCCACAAGGAAATTTCAATGCCCAGGCCGCTGGCGGGGAACCTTGGGCCGGCCTGGCGATCCAACTCCAGATACCATGGGAGGACAGATCATGATGCAGGCAAAGGAAGTGGCACGGCGCTTCGGCGCCATCGAGCAGGCGATCGGCCAGGCGGCCCAGCTGTGCGGCAGGCAGCAGGGCATGCCCATGGACTTGAAGGATTGCATCGACCAGCTGGACCAGCAGAAGAGAGCCGTGCGGCAAGCCATCGACACGCATGACGATGCGCGCATCCGCCAAGCCGTCGACCAGATGGAATCGCTGGGCGACCGCGCCAAGCGGGCCTGCGGCACGGCCGCCGGCCTGACGCCGGAAATGCAGCGCGCCGTGCAGAAAGTCCATGACGAGCTATCGGACCTGAAGCACCAGCTGCACTAGGCCTGGATTCGGCCTGGACTCGCGCCGCCTACATCTGGCGGAACAAATGGGCATACAGGGGGCTGACGCGCAGCTGCGCCGGATGCTGGCGCAGGGTCAGCGACAGCTTGCCGGCCTCGTCGCGCACAGCCGTGGCGATGGCGCTGGCGTTGACGATGGTGCCCCGGTGGATTTGCCAGAATTGCTGCGGGTCCAGCTGGGGCAGCAGTTCCTTCAGGCTGGTGCGTATCAGCGCTTCGCTGTCGCGGCAGACGACGTTGATGTATTTGTCCAGGGCCTCGAAATACACGACGTCGGCCATGGCGATCATGCGCACGCTGTTGCCGACGGCGGCCCGTATCATCTGCAGGCGCGGGGCGGGCGGCACCATCGCTTGCAGCTGGGCCAGCAGGCGGACCAGGTTGTCCTCGCCGGCGGGCGCCGCCGGCGTGGCCGGGGTTGCCGCTGCGCTGCCGCTGCGGCCATCGCTGCCGCCGCTGCCGTCGCGCAGGCGCTGCTGCAAACGCTCCACCGTCTTGCCCAGGCGCGCATCGTTGACGGGTTTTAAGACGTAGTCGGCGGCCGCGTGCTCGAAGGCGGCCAGCGCATATTCGTCATAGGCGGTGACGAACACGATGTGGGGGAAGGGCACGCCTTCGCTCCACTGTTCTGCCAGTTCCTCGGCCGCTTCCAGGCCCGTCTTGCCCGGCATCTTGATGTCAAGAAACAGGATGTCGGGCCGCAGGGCCAGGCCCTGCTGCAAGGCTTCCACGCCATTGGCGCAGGTGGCCACGATGTCGAGTTCCGGCCACAGCCGGCGCAAGGCATGGGCGAGGGCGGCGGCAAGGATGGGTTCGTCTTCGGCGATCAGGGCGCGCGGGGTGGGGCTGGTCATGGTGTGGTGCTCGCTATGGTGGAAGGGAGGGGCAGGGTCAGGCGGGCAGTGGCGCCGCCGGTGGCGTTGCTGCTCAGGGACAGGCTGGCCGTGGCGCCATGCATGGCTTGCAGGCGCTCGCGGATATTCGCCACGCCCAGATGCGTACCCTTGCTCTGGCCCGGGTGGCCCAGTCCCAGGCCGTCGTCCTGCACGCTCAGCGTCAGTTGCGCGCCGTCGCTGCTGGCCTCGACCTTGATGCGGCCGCCGTCGATCTTCGGTTCCAGGCCGTGCTGGATGGCATTTTCCACCAGCGGCTGCAGCAGCATGGGCGGCACCTTGAGCTGGCGCAAGGCTTCGGGCAAGTCCAGCGCATAGCGCAGGCGCGCGCCCATGCGGATGGACATCAGTCCCAGGTAGGCTTCCATCAGGGAAAATTCCTGCCCCAGGGTGGTCGTGTCCGCGCGCGAGGAACTCAGGGTGGCGCGCAGATACTGGATCAGCTGGTCGAGCAGCAGCTGGGCGCGGTCCGGGTCAAAGCTGATCAGCCCCTGCAGGTTGGCCAGGGTATTGAACAGCATGTGCGGCTCGATCTGCGCCTGCAGCAGTTGCAGCTGGGCCTGCATCGCCTGGCGGGCCACGGATTCGGCGCGGGCGCGTTCCTCCGCCGCCTGCGCTTCCAGGCGGGCGATCTTTTCGCGGCTGGAAAAGAACAGGACGGCGCCGGCAGTGCCGACGAGGCTGAAGGTGAGGGTGCTGATCATCTTGGTGGGCAGCAGGCTGGCGATGCTGTTGACGGGCGTGCCCGTCAGCCAGCCGAACAGCGTCAGGCCCGCCACTTGCGCCACGGGCACGATCAGCAGCATGAGCACGACCATGTGCAAGAGCTTGAGCCGGCGTTGCCGGCCCCATAAGGTCAGGCGTATGCCATTGAACAGCAGATAAATGATGCTGCCGATGCACATCGAGGCGATAAAGTTCAGCCACAAGTCGCTGCCAGGATCGAACACATAGGTGATCAGGGCCGTGAAGACGAGGTTGATGAGCAGCGCGTAGCGGGCATCGAGCAGCATCTGGCGCCACAGCGGCACGGTGTGGCAGGCGCCGGGCGGCGTGGCTGGCGGGGGAAGTTTTTGTCGGTTGAGCATATGGCTATCCTCGGCCGTCGCGGGCGGCAGGTCAAGTCCGTTGCGACGAAACGGGGCTGGCACGGCGCCAGTCGTGCCGTGCCAGCCGCCAGCCGGCGCCGTCGCGCCCTGGATGCGCCGCCCTTTACTTTCCCGCGCGCGCGGGCGATAGTGCGACGCTCCACCCTCTTTTTATGGCAGCTTACCCATGTGGCCTTATCCACGCATCCTGGCGCACCGCGGCGGCGGCACCCTGGCGCCTGAAAACACCCTGGCCGCCCTGCGCTGCGGCCTGGCCTACGGCTACCGCGCCGTGGAATTCGACGTCATGCTGGCGTCCGACGGCGTGCCCGTCGTCGTGCACGACCCGGAACTGGGGCGCACGGTGGCCGGCAGCGGCCACGTCAGCGACTACACTGCCGACGAGCTGGGCGGCATGGAAGCGGGCGCCTGGTTCGGCCCCGAATTCGCGGGCGAAGGCGTGCCCGCGTTCGAGGCCGTGGTGGACTATTGCAAGGCGCAGCGCATCTGGATGAATATCGAGATCAAGCCGGCGCCCGGCTGCGACGTGTCTACGGGCGAGACGGTGGCGCGGGCCACGCGCGATTATTTCGCAAAGGAAATTGCAGCCGGGGAATTGTTGCCGCTCTTGTCTTCCTTCAGCATCGACGCGCTGCAGGCGGCGCGCCAGGCGGCACCGGAACTGGCGCGCGGCTGGCTGGTCGAACGGATACCGGACGATTGGGCGCGGACGGCGAAGGAACTGGATGTGGTGGCGCTCCATTGCGACCACCAGCAACTGACGCCGGAATTGGCGCGAGAGATAAAGGAGGCGGGATACGGGCTGTTCTGCTACACCGTCAACACGCCCGAGCGGGCCAGCGAACTGCTGGTCTGGGGCGTGGATGGGTTTTGTACGGATCGGATAGATTTGATCAAGGCTGGTTAAACCGAACCCTGAAAAAACTGGGGTCGTACCCTGCAGGGTACGACCCCAGCCTTACTGTTGGGTTCAGCGTTTAAAAACGTTATGCGCATTCTCACACTGGCCTGTGGCGTGGCCGGGTTTTGCACAGACAGGATAGATATTATTCCATCCATGGCGTAGGTCGGATTAGCGTGGCCGCCGAGGCGCGCAAGCGTGTAATCCGACAACATTGTTGCGTGGTAATGTCGGGTTACGCGCTTTGCGCTAACCCGACCTACCGCTGTCCTTAGAAAGTCACGCGCATGCCGACGGTCACATTGCGCCCCATCAAAGGCGCCGCATTCTTGATGAAGGAGGTGTGGCTGTATGCCAGTTCATTCGTCAGGTTGTTCGCCTTGATGTAGAACTGGGCTGGCGTCGTGCCGATGCGCATGTCGTAGTTGGCGGACAGGTTGAGCATGTTGTAGCCCGGGGTGGCCGTCTCGAACGCCGCCACTTTATCCTGCTTGCTCACGCGGTAGAACTCGGCCACGCCGCTCCACGCCTGCCAGCTGGCGTCGAACTTCACGCCCAGGCGCTGGGCCGGGATGCGCGGCAAGTTATTGTTGCCATCCGCGCCGCCGTCGGCCAGCTTGGCCCGCACGTAGTCGCCGAAGACGCTGGCACCGAACATGGGGTTCAGTTGCTGGCGGATCTGGCCTTCCACGCCCGTAAACGTGGCGTCGCGCTGGGCGTACTGGATCAGCTGGAAGCCTTCGTGGCTGTCCAGGGTGGAGCCGAAGATGTAATTGTCCACCTTGTTGCGGTAGGCGCTGGCCGAGAAGGTCGTGGCGCCCGCATATTTGCGCAAGGTCAAGTCGATATTGTTCGACGTTTCCTTGCCCAGGTTTTCATTGCCCAGTTCATACGTGGCCGTGGCCATGTGCACGCCGTGCGCATACAGTTCCTCGGCGCTGGGCAAACGGTGCGTGCGCGAAATGGTCGAACCGAGCGAATACTGGGGCGCGAATTTCCACACGGCGCCCAGCGAGACCGACGTGCCCTTGGCGCTGCGGTCCTGCAGGGTGGCGCTGTCAACCGTGATGTCCTGCCATTCGTGGCGCAAGCCCGCTTCGAAGCGCCATTGGTCCAGCTTGTACTCTTCCACCAGGAAGGCGGCGTGTTTCTTCGTGACTGTCGGCGCCACGTACGCTTCCTCGCCCAGGGCGGAGAAATCGCGCTTCGACGTCTGCAGGCCGACGACGCCGCGCCAGCCGAAGACGGGATGGTGCTCCATTTCCAGGCGCGCATCGTGACCCTTGTTCTTGAACGTGGTGGCGATAGTCGTGCCTTCGATTTCATCGTGCTTGTAGTCGGTGAACGAGGCGCGCAGGCGCAGCTTGGCGAAGCCGGGCACGGGGTCGCGCAATTCGCCGCGCACGTCCCAGCGCTCGCTTTTTAGTTTCACGTAGGGCACGGCGCCGTCTTCGTGGTCGTGATCGTGTTCGTCTTCACCGCCATGGTCGTGGCCTTCGTGGCCGCCGCAATGCAGGTGCGTGCCGTGCGGGTGGCAGCTTTCGAATTCGTGGTTGTGGCCGGGCAAGCCGTATTCCGCATGCTGGCTCGTGAAGGCCAGGCCCAGGAAGCCGCGCTGTCCCACCCACGACACGCCCACGCTGCCCGTGTCCGTCTTGTTGTAGCTGCCGGCGACGGTCGAGCCGCCTTCCCAGCCGCTGCCGACCTTGTATTCCTTCGCATCGCGCTTGACGCCTTCCGCGTGGAAGGCGATGTTGCCGGAGCCGCCAGTCACTTCAAAGGCGCCCGCCTTCTCGCGCGCAGCCGAGTTGGCGCGCACTTCCGCGCTGCCTTCGAAGCCTTTCGCCGGCACGCGCGTGGGGATTTTCTTGTCGATCACGTTGACGACGCCGCCCACGGCGCCGCCGCCATACGCCAGCGCGGACGGGCCGCGCAGCACTTCGATCTGTTCCGACAGCATCGGTTCGGCCGCGACGGCATGGTCGGGGCTGATGGTCGAGGCATCCTGCACCTCGGCGCCGTCGGAGAGGATTTTCACGCGGGGGCCATCCATGCCGCGGATGATGGGGCGGCTGGCGCCGGCGCCGAAGTGGCTGGACGTGATGCCGGGCTGGCCGGCCAGGGTTTCACCGAGGGTCGCTTCGCGGGCGCGCACCAGTTCCTCGCCTTCCAGTACGGTGACGGGCGTGCTCATATCGTCGCTGCCCAGGGCCAGGGCACTGGCCGAGACGGTGACGGCGGGCAGGGTTGCCGCCTGCTGCGCCAGCGCGCTGGCAGGGGCGGCGAAGGCCAGCATGATGGCCAGCGCGAGGGGAGTCGGTTGTTGAAGACGGACGGACATGGGCAGGAATTCCTTATTCGCTATCGGTGTTTGCGGGGCTGGGGCAGGCCATTGCCGGATGGGGTGGCTGCCAGAAGATGATAATGATAACCCATTATCATTACTGTGTGACAGTTTTTCCGGGCGGTAGATGCAGGCGGATGGTGTATTCTGTTGGCTATGGAACGCACAACACGTCAAAAAACCGCTATTCAAGCCGCCATCGAGTCGGCCCAGCGCCCCCTGTCGGCGCAGGAAATCCTCGAACAGGCCAGCTTGCAGGTGACGCAGCTGGGCATCGCCACCGTCTACCGCAACTTGAAGTCCTTGGTGCTGGAAGAAAAGGTGCACGTGGTGACCTTGCCGGGCGAAAACCCGCGCTACGAGTCGAACACGGCCGCCAACCACCACCACCACCATTTCCAGTGCACCACGTGCCAGCGCGTGTTCGACGTGCATGATTGCCCGGGCGACTTGAAGCGCATGGCGCCGCAAGGCTTTGTCGTCGAGCGCCACGAACTGACCCTGTACGGCCGCTGCGCCGACTGCAATGCGGCCGCCGGCGCCGCGGCGCCCGCGGCCGTAGCTACACCGCACGCCTGCGCCAGCCACCACGACCCGGCCTGAACGGGCAGGGCGGCATCCGTGGGCAGGCTTGCAACAATGCTCCCTGCCCGGCGCCAATTCCCGTAGCCATATCACGTATAATCTTTCCTTTAAAGCTGCCGCCACTCTTTGCCAAAAAAACATGAAATCATCTGAAATCCGCGACAAGTTCCTCAAATTTTTCGAGTCCAAGGGCCATTCCATCGTCCGTTCCAGCTCCCTGGTGCCAGGCAATGATCCGACCTTGCTGTTGACGAACAGCGGCATGGTGCAGTTCAAGGACGTGTTCACGGGCACGGACAGCCGTCCGTACACGCGCGCCACCTCCGTGCAGCGCTGCGTGCGCGCCGGCGGCAAGCACAACGACCTGGAAAACGTCGGCTACACGGCGCGCCACCACACCTTCTTTGAAATGCTGGGCAACTTCAGCTTCGGCGACTATTTCAAGCGCGACGCGATCCAGTACGCGTGGGAACTGCTGACCAAGGTATATGGCTTGCCGGCGGAAAAGCTGACCGTCACCGTCTACATCGAGGATGACGAAGCGTACGACATCTGGGCCAAGGAAATCGGCGTGCCTGTCGAGCGCATCATCCGCATCGGCGACAACAAGGGTTCGCGTTACGCGTCGGACAATTTCTGGCAGATGGCGGACACGGGCCCATGCGGTCCGTGCACGGAAATCTTCTACGACCACGGCGCCGAGATCCCTGGCGGCCCGCCGGGCTCGCCTGACGAAGACGGCGACCGCTTCATTGAAATCTGGAACCTCGTGTTCATGCAGTTCAACCGCGACGAAGCGGGCGTCATGCACAAGCTGCCGAAGCCGTGCGTGGACACGGGCATGGGCATGGAGCGCCTGGCTGCCGTGCTGCAGCACGTGCATTCGAACTATGAAATCGACCTGTTCCAGCACTTGATCAAGGCTGCCGCACGCGAAACGGGCGCCACGGACCTGGAAAACAAGTCGCTGCGCGTGATCGCCGACCACATCCGCGCCGCCGCCTTCATGATCGTCGACGGCATCATTCCGGGCAGCGAAGGCCGCGCCTATGTGTTGCGCCGCATCATCCGCCGCGCCCTGCGCCATGGCCACAAGCTGGGCCAGACGAAACCGTTCTTCTACAAGCTGGTGGCGGACCTCGCCATCGAGATGGGCGGCGCCTATCCGGAGCTGGAAGAAGCCAAGGACAACGTCGCCAGCATGCTGAAAGCCGAGGAAGAGCGTTTCGGCGAAACCCTGGAAACGGGCATGAAAGTGCTGGAAGCGCAGCTGGCCAAGGATGCCACGGGCATCGACGGCGCCACCGCGTTTACCTTGTACGAAACCTACGGCTTCCCGCCGGACCTGACGGCCGACATCTGCCGCGAACGCAATATTACGTTCGACCAGGCCGGCTACGACGCGGCCCTGAAGGAAAGTCAGGAACTGTCGCGCAAGGGCGGCAAGACGCACAAGGACAGCAAGGTCGAGTACACGGGCGAGAAAAACAAATTCGTCGGCTACGATCAATTGACGTTCAGCAGCAAGGTCGTCGCGCTGTACGCGGCCGGCACGCCTGTCACGGAACTGAAAGCCGGTGAAGCTGGCATCGTCGTGCTCGACACCACGCCGTTCTACGCGGAATCGGGCGGCCAGGTGGGCGACCAGGGCGTGATCGCCTCGGGCGCGGGCAGCTTTGCCGTCAGCGATACCCTGAAAATCCAGGCCGACGTCTTCGGTCACCACGGCGTGCTGGAGTCCGGCGTGCTGAAGGTGGGCGACGCCGTCTCGGCGCAAGTGGACACGGCCAAGCGTGCGCGCACCATCCGCAACCACTCGGCTACGCACTTGATGCACAAGGCCTTGCGCGAAGTGCTGGGCAGCCACGTGGCGCAAAAGGGCTCGCTCGTCGACCCGGACAAGACCCGTTTCGACTTCAGCCACAATGCGCCGATGACGGCCGAGCAGATCGCCGCCGTGGAAACGATTGTCAACAAGGAAATCCTGGAAAACCGCGCCACGCAAGCCCATTTGATGTCGTTTGACGATGCCGTCAAGCATGGCGCGATGGCCCTGTTCGGCGAGAAATACGGCGACGAAGTGCGCGTGCTCGACATCGGCAGCTCGAAAGAGCTGTGCGGCGGCGTCCACGTGCAGCGCACGGGCGACATCGGCCTGTTCAAGATCATCGGCGAAAGCGGCGTGGCCGCCGGCATCCGCCGCGTGGAAGCGGTGACGGGCGAAGGCGCGCTGGCGCTGGTGCAAACCATCAACCGCCGCCTCGTCGAAGCGGCCAACGCCCTGAAGGCGCAGCCGGAAGAATTGACGGCGCGTATTGCTCAAGTGCAAGACCATGTGAAGGCGCTGGAGAAGGAACTGGCCGCGCTGAAATCGAAACTGGCGTCGGGCCAGGGCGATGAACTGGTCACGCAAGCCGTCGATGTCAATGGCATCAAGGTGCTGGCGGCCGTGCTGGACGGCGCCGACGTGGCCCGCCTGCGCGAAACCATGGACAAGCTGAAGGACAAGCTGAAGACGGCCGCCATCGTGCTGGCCAGCGTGGCGGACGGCAAGGTCAGCCTGATCGCCGGCGTGACGGCGGATGCAACTGGCAAGGTCAAGGCGGGCGAGCTGGTGAACTTCGTTGCACAGCAAGTGGGCGGAAAAGGCGGCGGACGCCCCGATATGGCGCAAGCTGGCGGCACCGATGCTAGCGGCCTGGCGAACGCCCTGGCCGGCGTGCCGGCCTGGGTGGGCGAACGCGCGAAATAAGGCGTAAGCTAGCAGGCATGCGGGGTTTTCGCCCCACAGCCCCTTGAAAACGGCCCGCAGACCCTGTTTGCGGGCCGTTATTTCTTTTTGAATCCCGTTGTGACACCACAACAGCCGATGAACTATTTTGGTGCAGCGCGTCAATGCCCCTGATTTAGAGTAGTATGTCGAAAATCAGTACAACAAAAATGGTGGGATATTGATGATGAGCGACACACTACTTGATACCGAGATTATGGAATTTCACAAAGAACTCGACGCGCGGGGCTTGAATTGCCCCTTGCCGATTCTGAAGGCGAAAAAGGCTTTGTCAGAGCTGCAAAGCGGCGAAGTGCTGCGCATCATGGCAACCGATCCCGGTTCCGTGCGCGACTTCCAGGCTTTCGCCAAGCAAACGGGCAATGCCCTGCTGTCGCACGTGCAGACGGGCACCGAGTTCGTCTTCCTGATGCAGCGCAAGTAATTCTGCCAGCCTGGGCCGCCGTGGCGCGGCCTGGTTTTTCCGCCCCCGCCCGCAGCTTTTGCTGCCCTGCAGCGTAGCGGCACACTCCCCTGAAATCCTCGCAGCCTGGCAGTTTAGATGGATTGCTCTAACAAAAAATCGCACGATCGTGCTTAAATTCGGTTCAGGATTCAAATTTCTCTTATAATCAAACACACAATCAGCACTTGATCCGTCATTTTTATAATTTCCCAAAGGCATAGCTATGAAAGTCTTGGTACCCGTCAAACGCGTGGTCGACTATAACGTCAAAGTCCGCGTCAAGAGTGACGGCACTGGCGTCGATACCGCCAACGTCAAAATGTCGATGAACCCTTTCGATGAAATCGCGCTGGAAGAAGCGATGCGCCTGAAAGAAGCCGGCAAGGTCACTGAAGTGGTTGCCATCTCCTGCGGCGTGACGCAGTGCCAGGAAACCCTGCGCACGGCCATGGCCATCGGCGCCGACCGCGGCATCCTGGTGGAAACGACGACCGAACTGGAACCGCTGGCCGTGGCCAAGCTGGTCAAGTCCCTGGCCGAGAAAGAACAGCCGCAACTGATCATCCTGGGCAAACAGGCGATCGACGACGACAGCAACCAGACGGGCCAGATGCTCGCTGCCCTGCTGGGTTGGCCGCAAGCCACGTTCGCCTCGAAAGTCGTGCTGGAAGACGGCAAAGTCACCGTCACCCGCGAAGTCGACGGCGGCCTGGAAACCCTGGCATTGACCTTGCCAGCGATCATCACCACCGATTTGCGCCTGAACGAGCCACGCTATGTGACCTTGCCGAACATCATGAAGGCAAAGAAAAAGCCGCTCGAGACAGTCAAGCCGGAAGACCTGGGCGTCGACGTCGCGCCACGCCTGAAGACCCTGAAAGTCGTCGAGCCAGCCAAGCGCTCGGCCGGCATCAAGGTACCGGACGTGGCCACCCTGGTCGCCAAGCTGCGTACCGAAGCCAAAGTCATCTAAGCGGCTTTGCCGTCTACCCAGAACAATTACAGGACATATCATGGTCGCATTAGTTATTGCTGAACACGACAACGCTACCTTAAAGGGCAGCACCCACCACACCGTGACCGCGGCTGCCCAGTGCGGCGGCGACGTGCACGTACTGGTCGCAGGTTCGAACGCTGCGGCTGCCGCCGCTGCCGCCGCGCAGATCGCCGGCGTGACGAAAGTCATCGTGGCCGACGCGCCATACTTTGCCGACGGCCTAGCCGAAAACGTGGCCGAGCAAGTGCTGGCCATCGCCGGCAACTACAGCCACATCCTGGCGCCAGCCACCGCCTACGGCAAGAACATCCTGCCGCGCGTGGCTGCCAAGCTTGACGTAGCGCAAATCTCGGAAATCACCAAGGTCGACTCGCCTGACACCTTCGAGCGCCCGATCTACGCCGGTAACGCCATTGCCACCGTGCAATCTGGCGACAAGGTCAAGGTCATCACCGTGCGCACCACCGGTTTCGACGCCGCTGCCGCCACCGGCGGTTCGGCTGCCACGGAAACCGTCGCTGCCGTTGCCGACAATGGCAAATCGGCCTTCGTGGGCCGCGAACTGGCCAAGTCCGACCGTCCTGAACTGACCGCCGCGAAAATCATCGTGTCGGGCGGCCGTGGCATGGGTTCGGCCGAGAACTTCCACATCCTGGAACCGCTGGCCGACAAGCTGGGCGCCGCCATGGGTGCTTCGCGCGCCGCCGTCGACGCCGGCTTCGTGCCGAACGACTGGCAAGTGGGCCAGACGGGCAAGATCGTCGCGCCATCGCTGTACATCGCCGTTGGTATTTCCGGCGCGATCCAGCATCTGGCCGGCATGAAAGACTCGAAGACCATCGTCGCCATCAACAAGGATCCGGAAGCGCCGATCTTTGCCGTGGCCGACTACGGCATCGTGGGCGATCTGTTCGAGATCGTGCCGCAACTGGTCAAAGAACTGGGTTAAGTCGCACCCCTTCCGGTTTTGTTACTGACAAAGCCACGCCGGCCCGCCCCACACGGCGAGCCGCGCGTGGCTTTTTTCTTGGAGAAAAGAAGATGAGCTATCAAGCCCCGCTGAAAGACATGTTGTTCGTCATGAACGAACTGGCCGGCCTGGCCGAAATCCATACTTTACCTGGCTGCGAAGACGCCACGCCCGACACGGCCGAAGCCGTGCTGGAAGAAAACGCCAAGTTCTGCGGCGGCGTGGTGGCCCCCTTGAACGGTCCCAGCGACAAGGAACCGAGCTTCTGGCACGACGGGCAAGTGACCACCTCGAAGGGCTTCAAGGAAGCCTTCAAGGCGTATGGCGAAGCGGGCTGGCAGGGCGTGCAGCATCCGACGCAGTTCGGCGGCCAGGGCTTGCCCAAGCTCTTGGCCACGCCATGCATTGAAATGCTCAACTCGGCCAGCATCTCGTTCGCCCTGGTGGCCCTGCTGTCGGACGGCGCCATCGAAGCGCTGCTGACGGCCGGCAGCGACGAACAGAAGGCCACGTACCTGGAAAACCTGGTGTCGGGCAAGTGGACGGGCACCATGAACCTGACGGAGCCGCAGGCGGGGTCCGACCTGGCCGCCGTGCGCACGCGCGCCGTGCCGCAGGGCGACGGCACCTATAAAGTCTTCGGCACGAAGATTTTCATCACGTACGGCGAACACGACATGGCGGAAAACATCGTCCACCTGGTGCTGGCCCGCACGCCGGACGCACCCGCCGGCGTGAAAGGCATTTCCCTGTTCATCGTGCCGAAGTTCCTCGTCAATGCGGATGGCAGCCTCGGGGAACGCAACGACGCGCACTGCGTGTCCATCGAACATAAACTGGGCATCAAGGCCAGCCCCACGGCGGTATTGCAGTTCGGCGACCACGGCGGCGCCATCGGCACCCTGGTGGGCGAGGAAAACCGCGGTCTCGAATACATGTTCATCATGATGAACGCGGCCCGCTTCGGCGTGGGCTTGCAAGGCATCGGCCTGGCCGAGCGCGCCTATCAGCAGGCCGTGGCCTTCGCCAAGGACCGCGTGCAGTCGCGCGACCTGGCCGGTTCCGCCGGTCCGGTCTCCATCATCCACCACCCGGACGTGCGCCGCATGCTGATGTCCATGCGCTCGCAGACGGAGGCGGCGCGCGCGCTGGCCTACGTGGGCGCGGCCATCAGCGACGTGGCGCACCACCATCCGGACGCGGACGTGCGGGCGGAAAGCCTGGCGACATATGAATACCTGGTGCCGGTGATCAAGGGGTGGGCGACGGAAATGTCGCAGGATGTCACGCGCGACGGCGTGCAAGTACATGGCGGCATGGGTTTCATTGAGGAAACAGGTGCGGCCCAGCATTACCGCGACGCCAAGATCCTGACGATCTACGAGGGCACGACGGCCATCCAGGCGAACGACCTCGTGGGCCGCAAGACGGTGCGCGACGGCGGCGCCGTGGCGAAAGCCATCATCGCCCAGGTGCGCGCCACGGAAGCCCAGCTGGGCGAACTGTCCGGCGCCGACTTCCAGGCCATGCAGCGCCACCTGGCCGAAGGCAGCGCCGCGCTGGAAGCCGTGGTCGAGTATGTGGTGGCGAACATGAAGTCGGACATCAAGGCCGTCTTCGCGGGCAGCGTGCCCTACCTGAAACTGGCCGGCATCGTGCTGGGCGGCTGGCAAATGGCGCGCGCGGCCATCGTGGCGCAGCAAAAGCTGGGAGAGGGCAGCGGCGACGCGGCCTTCTACAAGGCGAAGATCGCCACGGCGCGCTTCTTTGCCGACCACATCCTGTCGCAAGCGCCGGGCTTGCGCGCCACCATCATCGACGGCAGCGCCGGCGTGATGGCGCTGTCGGAAGAGCAGTTTTAAGTTGAAACTTGGCCAGCGCAAGCTGGCTGCATGCAAAAAAGCGCTGGAGATCGCTCTCCAGCGCTTTTTTATTTCTGTCAAGAATGCTTGGGAAAGCGTTCAGGGCAAGGCGCCTTGTCGCCATCCGCCGCTAGTACGGCAATGTCAGCCAGACCCGGGCAACGCCGCCATGGACGCTTTCCCTGCGTTCTTAACGGCGGGCGATGCCGTTGCCCGAATTGCGTACCAAGTCGCCCGCGGCCAGGCCCGGGTCCTGGTCAAATGCGAAGTCAGCCTTGGCACCCGTTTCGTATTGCACGGTCACGGTCCACGTCTTGGCATTCTTCATGTGGCCTTCGACTTGCTTGCCCGCGTAGGCGCCGCCGGCGGCGCCGGCCAGGGTGGCCAGGTCCTTGCCCCGTCCGCCACCCACCTGACGGCCCAGCAGGGCGCCGGCCACGCCGCCGCCGATCAGGCCCAGGGCGCCGCCTTCACCCGCTTTTTCACTGACGTTGACTGCCAGCACCTTGCCGCATTCGGCGCAGATCTGGTGCGGCGGCTGCTTGTTTTGCTGGGCGATAGTCGAGGTGCCCGCTTTTTGCGCGGCCTTGGCGTTGATGATGGCCTGGTCGTATTCGCCCTTGGCATCGCGCAGGCATTGCATGCGGGCTTTGGAGCTGGTTTCTTCTGCGCACAATTTCTTGTCGTCCGCATAGCGCGTGTTGGCTTGCTTCGTGTCGTAGGCGTATTGCGCCTTCGGCGACAGGTTTTGCGCGAAGGCGGAACTGCTGAACAGGGTGGTGACGGCCAGTGCGATGAGGTATGGGCGACGAATCATGATCTTCTCCTAGGGGGTATTGAATATGCCAGTAATGTTGGCATTGTGAATGCAGTATAGAGGAAAATCATGATTGCTTACCAACACTTACATGTGCGTGCGGGGCTGGCTGGGGCGTTATTTCCATGCAGAAATTAGCCGTAGGCGCCGCCCGTGTACAGCAAGTCGAACAGGCGCGCCATGGTGGCAATGAGCACGCCTGCGCCTAGCATCAAGGTAGCAACCAGGACGACGGCCAGGGGCCAGCCCGTGTCCGACTGGCGGCCCGAGGCGCCGTTGTAGCGGGCATCCCACTTCTCGTCCGGCATCAGGCCCAGCACCAGCGCTTCGAGGAAGCCGGCCAGGGCGGACAGGACCAGGGGCAGGATCTGGTAAAACCAGTCGGCCTCGGGAAAGAGCTGGCGCAGCAGCAGGGCGGCCGGCACGGCGGCCAGGTGCAGCCAGCCCCAGGCATCCCTGGCGCTGTGCAGATAAAAGCGGTGCGCGCCCAGGGTACCCAGCAGGAAGGCCAGCAGGCTGGTGAACGCCTTGTTCTTGTGCGATTGTTGCAAAACAGTCGTGGTGTGCATGGGACTCCAGAGTTGCTCATCGGTAAAGATGCTCAGTATTGCGCATTGTCGCGTGCAGCGATAGCACTTTCATGCGCCATTGTGCGATGATATCGCGTGATCGCACGGCAAAGCCGTGCCATTGCCGGCACGACAGGCGCACGCGCCTATTGCGTCTTCGGCGATGTCTGGTCATAATGTTCGATTAGCCCAAATTACACGCCCGTCATCATAACGCTTGCTGCCTGGCGGTAAAGCGCGCTATAATTTGCGGCTTTTTCCGCCTCAGCACACTTTTTGGAAATATTATGGTCGTTATTCGTTTAGCTCGTGGAGGCGCCAAGAAGCGCCCGTTCTTCAACATCGTCGCTACTGATTCGCGCAATCGCCGCGATGGTCGCTTCATTGAGCGTATCGGTTTTTACAACCCGATGGCGCAAGGTGGCGAAGTTCCACTGCGTATCACCGCAGACCGTCTGGCCTACTGGCAAGGCGTTGGCGCACAATTGTCGCCAACCGTTGCTCGTCTGGTTGCCAGCAACGGCAAAGCAGCAGCTTAATTAGATCACTGGTTTGACGGTCAAGACTGCATCCGGGGTGAAAGTCCCCGATGACCTGGTACAGGTAGGCTATGTCTCCGGTGCCTATGGCATTGCTGGCGGGGTCAGGATCACTCCTTTCTCCGACGACGCGGATGCATTATTAAGCGTCAAGACCTGGTGGTTTGATAAACCCGCCTTGCACGAAGTGCAAGTCAGGCAAGCGAAGTTACACGGCGGCGACGTCGTGGCCCAGCTGGTGGGTGTGGTCGGGCGGGATGCCGCAGAAGCGCTGAAAGGCGTGTCTGTGCAAATTCCGCGTAGCCATTTCCCGACGCTGTCGGCCGATGAGTTTTACTGGTCCGATCTGATCGGACTGACAGTTGAGAATTTGCAGGGCGAGTGCCTCGGCAAGGTGACTGACATGATGAGCAATGGTCCGCAATCGATCTTGCGCATTACCCCCGTCGCCAATGCTGATGAGACCGTTGAAAAGGCGCCCGAGCGCCTGATTCCGTTTGTCGGCCAGTTTGTCATCAATGTTGACAAGGCTGCCGGCAAGATCACGGTCGACTGGGGCCTCGATTATTAAACCGCCTGCGCTTAATCTTGCGCCTGGCAAACGTTGCGGAATGGTGAACGATGCAATTTGATGTCGTGACCCTGTTCCCGGAAATGTTTGCCGCGCTGACGCAGTCGGGTGTGACCCGGCGTGCCTTCGAACAGAACAAATGTGGCCTGTCGCTGTGGAATCCCCGCGATTTCACGACCGACAATCACCGCACCGTGGATGACCGCCCGTATGGCGGCGGCCCCGGCATGGTGATGATGGCCCGTCCGCTCGAAGCGACAATTAATGCCGCCAAGCAACGCCAGACCGAACTGGGACTGGCCGCGCCCCGCGTGGTGTTCATGTCGCCGCAAGGCCGTCCGCTGACACACGAGCGCGTCACGCAGTTGAAAGCCGAGCCTGGTCTCGTCATCCTGTGCGGCCGCTACGAAGCCGTGGACCAGCGTCTGCTGGACCGCTGCGTCGACGAAGAGATCAGCATGGGCGATTTTGTCCTGTCGGGCGGTGAATTGCCCGCCATGGCGCTGATGGATGCCGTGATCCGCCTGTTGCCGGGCGTCTTGAACACGGAGGCGTCGGCCATCGAGGACAGCTTCGTCAATGGCTTGCTCGATTCGCCGCACTATACGCGGCCGGAAACATATGAAGGCATGGCCGTGCCGCCCGTCTTGATGGGGGGCAATCATGCCGAGATCGTCAAGTGGCGCCGCCAGCGCATGCTGGAAGCGACCGCGACAAAGCGGCCTGACCTGCTGGTCAGTGCGCGCGCCGCCGGCTTGCTCAGCAAGACCGACGAACAATTCCTGGCCAGCCTGTAAGTCGTCTCCGGACGGCCGGCAGGGTGGCCTTGCAGTGCCGGGCATGTTGCCCAAATTGGTAATACCCATCCTCTACCGGGCGGATAGCACGCTATCCACAGTGCGCCGGCATGATGGTTTTCGGAGTGTTAAAAATGGACTTGATTCAACAATTAGAGCAAGAAGAGATCGCCCGTCTGGGTAAATCGATTCCTGACTTCGCACCAGGCGATACCGTTATCGTCAGCGTCAACGTCGTCGAAGGCACGCGCAAGCGCGCCCAGGCGTACGAAGGCGTCGTTATCTCCCGTCGTAACCGTGGCCTGAACTCGAACTTCATCGTTCGCAAGATCTCGTCCGGCGAAGGCGTCGAGCGTACGTTCCAACTGTACTCGCCGCTGATCGCTTCGATCGAAGTGAAACGCCGTGGTGATGTTCGCCGCGCCAAGCTGTACTATCTGCGTGAGCGTTCGGGTAAATCGGCGCGTATCAAAGAAAAATTGCCAAATCGCCGCGTTGTGGCGAAAGCAAGCGCGTAATATCAGCGTCTGCGTTGGAAAAAAAGGGCGCCTCAGGGTGCCCTTTTTTCATTCTGAATTGCCAATGGGACAAGCTGCATGGCCACCATCGCATTTGATCCAAAACAACTCGCCATCGATTCGATCGCCGGCGAGGCGGCGCTGGACGCCGAACGCCTGACGCCGGACTGGCTGCGCCGGCGCCTGGCCGAGCCGCCGGACTGGCAGCCCGAGATCACCCAGGATTTCCTCTCCGCCCGCGCCGTGCCCGTGCGCGCCGCCGTGCTCATTCCCCTCGTGCAACGGCCGCAGGGCTTGACCATTTTGCTCACCATGCGCACGGACCACCTGAGCAGCCATGCGGGCCAGGTCAGCTTTCCCGGCGGGCGCAGCGAAGCCTTCGATGCCTCGCCCGTGGCCACGGCCCTGCGCGAAACGGAGGAAGAGGTAGGCCTGGCGCGCGCGCATGTCGAAGTGCTGGGCAGCCTGCCCGATTACGTGACGGGCACCGGCTACCGGGTGACGCCCGTGGTGGGCCTGGTGGCGCCGCCGTTCACGCTGCGCGCCGACCCGTCCGAAGTGGCGGAAATCTTCGAGGTGCCCCTGGCCTTCCTCATGGATGGCGTCAACCACCAGCGCCTGTCGGTGGAATTGCCCGGCGGACGGCGCTCGTTCTACGCCATGCCCTACGAACGCTTTTACATCTGGGGCGCCACGGCCGGCATGCTGCGCAACCTGTTTCACCTCTTGCGCGCGTAAAATGGCGCCCCGCACGTAATAAGTTTGATTCCAGCACTGCACTGCGCTATCGTAGCGGGCATTGCGGTATTGCTGAAAAAGACAAAAAGGACGTTTGATGACATTTCTCTCCATACTTTGCGCATTGCTGATCGAGCAGCTCAAACCTTTGCGCGCGGATAATCCCATCTACGCCGAGATCAAGAGCCTGGCGATGCGCATGGAGACCTGGTTCAATGCCGGCCATGCCAGCCATGGCCGCATGGGCTGGTTCCTCATGCTGGGCATGCTGATGGTGCCGACGGCGGCCGTGTACTGGATCCTGCAGCATTACCAGCTGACCCTGGTCGCCTTTGCCTGGAATATCCTCATCGTCTACCTGACCCTGGGTTTTCGCCACTACAGCCATTACTTCACGTCCATCCAGCTAGCCCTGAGCGCCGGCGACGAAGCGTCCGCGCGCACCTTGCTGGCCGATTGGACCAAGCTCGACACGGTAGGCATGGAAGCGAGTGAAATTGCCCGCATCGCCGTCGAAAAAGCCCTGATCACCACGCATCGCAATGTATTCGGCGTCTTCTTCTGGTTCCTGATGCCGCTGGGGCCCGCCTGCGCCGTGATGTACCGCGTGGCCGAATACCTGGCGCGCGCCTGGAACGAGCCGGAACACATGCGCAATGAAGCGTTCGGCCAGTTCGCCGCGCGCGCCTTTTACTGGATCGACTGGATCCCCGTGCGCCTGACGGCCGTGGCCTTCGCCGTGGTGGGCAATTTCGAGGACGCCATCTATGCCTGGCGCAATTTCGCCCAGCGCTGGCAGGACGAGGCCATCGGCATCATCCTGACGGCCGGCGGCGGCGCCATGGGCGTACGCCTGGGCACGCCGGCGGAAACGGCGGCGCGCGTGCTGACGACGCCGGACCTGGCCGTCGACGACAGCGACAGCGAAGGCGACATCCTGCCGGGCGAAGAGCCGGGCGCGCGCGCCTTGCAGAGCACGGTGGGCCTAGTGTGGCGCGCCTTGCTGCTGTGGATGCTGCTCCTGCTGCTGCTGTCGGGCGCCGTTTTCCTCGGCTGACGGGGGCGCATGCGCGTTCTCCGTGCGCCTGGCGCGTGGAACAAGGTTAAAATAGGGGCTGGCGCGCAAGGCGTGCCGGCCTCTGTTTGCATCCGCGGGGCAGATCGAGGTAGAACCCAAGTCTTCTATAAGATATAATACTGGCTTACCGCAGCAAACGTAGTTGACTACCAGCCCGGCTTACCCGCCGGGGCCATTCACGCAATCCAGTCCCGACAAGCCACATGGCCGAGTTATCTCAAAAAACAGGGGAACTCTCAGACGAGTTCTTCATCCTTGGTCTCACCAGCAATGGCAAGCAATTCCGACCCAGCGATTGGGCCGAGCGCCTTTGCGGAGTGATGTCCTGTTTCAATCCCGAAGGCGGCGGGCGCAATGCGCACCTCCAGTATTCGCCCTACGTGCGCCCGACCGTCGTCAATGGCGTCAAATCCGTGGTGGTCAACACCAAGCTGCGCGAAATCGAGCCGATGGCGTTTCACTTCGTGCGCGAGTTTGCCAAGGACAACGACCTGCAGATCGTCGAAGCCTGCTTCCTGCCACCGCCGGAAGAAAAGTAAAGCCTGCTTCAATTGATCTGGCGCAAAGCCTGTGCCTGCGGGCAGGCGTAGCGTTGACACTTCTGCACGTGAGGGAGTGGCGACATGCGTATCGGCGATATCTGCACCCTGCAAACCATCCATTGCCAACGTGACACCAGCGTGCAGGAAGCGGCGCTGCTGATGCGCCAGCACCACGTGGGCGACCTGGTCGTGGCTGAGCAGCCCAACGGCGAGCGCGTGCCCGTCGGCATCCTCACCGACCGCGACATCGTCATTTCCGTCATCGCCCTCGGCCTCGACCCTGCCAGCCTGCTGGTGGGCGACATCATGAGCGCACAGCTGCTCACCGCCAGCGAAGACGAGGACGTCTACGACATCATCGAACGCATGCGCGTCAACGGCATCCGCCGCTTGCCCGTCGTCAATAGCCTGGGCGGCCTTTTCGGCATCGTCAGCATCGACGACCTGCTGGCCTTCATGGCGGCGGAAATGGCGGAGCTGGCGCGCATCAGCGGCGGCCAGCTGGCGCATGAAAAGCGCACCCGCAAATAGGAAGCGCTTGCCCGCATTGCGCAATTCCGGTCAAATCATCGCCTTCCGAAAATGCTACAGTCGCTGCTCGTTCAACGGGAAGCGCTCATGCACTATCTGGCCAAGGCACTGTGGTATATCGAATCGCATTCTGCGGACAAGCTGTCGCTCGACGACATCGCCCGCGTGGGCGGCGCCTCGCCCTGTCACCTGACGCGCGCGTTCGGGCTGGCGACGGGCCACTCCGTGATGCGCTACATGCGGGCGCGCAGGCTCAGCGTGGCGGCGCGCGCGCTGGCGCAGGGCGCGCAGGATATTCTTGCCGTCGCGCTGCAGGCCGGCTACGGCTCCCATGAAGCCTTTACGCGCGCCTTCCGCGAATAGTTCCATGTCACGCCGGAAAAGGTGCGGGCCCAGGGCCACGTCGCCAACCTTGCCCTGGTGGAAGCCATCAGGCTCGATGCCGCGCCCGGGCAGCCTTTGGCGCCGCCGCGTTTCGAGCAGGGGCAGGCCCTGCTGCTGGCGGGCCTGGTGGAACGCTATCGCGCGGAAACGGCGGCCGGCATTCCCGCCCTGTGGCAGCGCTTCCTGCCCCATGCCCCCCGGGGCCAGGTGCTGTATGGCGTGTGCTGCAACAATGACGACGCGGGCAATTTCGATTACCTGTGCGCCATGCCCGTGGCCGACTTTTCCCAGGCGCCCGAAGGCTGGATGCGCCTGCGCATCGCCCCGCGTCGCTATGCCGTGTTTCATCACCGTGGCCATATTTCCACCATCCGCGCCACCTGGCATGCGCTGTGGAACGACTGGCTGCCCCGCTCCGGCCTGGAAGTGGCCGACGCGCCCGATTTCGAACGCTATGACCACCATTTCGACCCTGGCAGCGGCACCGGCGGCGTGGAAATCTGGCTGCCCCTGAAAGCATGAACATGTTGACGACCCTGGCTGCGCCCTCCCTGTTTGCCGGCAATGGCGCGCTGCGCCGGCGCCTGTCGCAAATTGCCGCCGCGCTGGCGGCCGGCCTGCCCCTGTACTGGGTGCTGGGACCGCAGCCGCTGGGCTGGCTGGCCTGGCTGGCGCCGCTGCCTGTGCTGTGGCTGGCCCTGCGCTCGGGCCGCCGCGCCGCCGCCTGGATGACCTTGCTGGCCGCCACGCTGGGCCTGTCCTCGAACGTCGCGTATTTCTGCCTGCTCATGCCCTTGCCGGCCTTGCTGGCCGCGATCGCCGTCAAGGCACTGCTGTGGCTGCTGGTGGTGCTGGCCACGCGCCGCCTCGTGCTGCGTTACCGGGCTGGCTGGACGGGGCTGGCCTATCCCGTGCTGTGGGTGGCCATCGATACCCTGATGGCGGCCCTGCTGCCGGACGGCAACTGGGGCAGCCTCGCGTATTCTCAAGCGGATAACCTTGCCGTGCTGCAGGTGGCGGCCCTGGCGGGCGTGCCTGGCCTGCTGTTCTTGCTGTGCCTGGCACCCTCCGCGCTGGCCTTGCTGCTGGCCGGCGGCCGCGCATATGCGCCGGCGGCGCTCGCCACTGGCGTGGTGCTCGTGGCCGCGTTCGCGGGCGGCGGCTGGCGCACGCACGCGGCGCCGGCGCCGGCGGGGCCGCTGGCGGGACTGGTGGCCATCGATGACTTCATCGGTCCGGCCACGCCGCCGGCCCGCGCGCAAGCCATCTGGGACCAGTACGTCCGCCACGTCGAAGCGCTGGCGGGGCAGGGCGCGCGGCTGCTGCTGTTGCCGGAAAAGATAGCCGTGCTGCCGCCCGCGCAGGCCGCTGTCGTGCAGCAACGCTTCCAGGCGCTGGCGCGCCGCACGGCTACCTGGATCACGCTGGGCATCGGCGTGCAGGACGCCGATGGCCGGCGCAACCTGGCCTGGTTGTTCGCGCCCGATGGCGCCGCGCCCGCCAGCTATCAAAAACATCATCTGGCGCCGCCCGAGCGCGACTTTCTTGCTGGCGGCGCGTTTGCCGTACAGCCGGTGGCGGGGCAAGCCATGGGCCTGGCCATCTGCAAGGACATGCATTTTGCTTCCCTGGGGCGGGCGTATGGCGCGGCCGGGGCGCGGGCCATGCTGGTGCCGGCCTGGGATTTCCAGCTCGACGGCTGGATGGGGGCGCGCATGACGCTCGTGCGCGGCGTGGAAAACGGCTATGCCGTGCTGCGCGCGGCGCGCGAGGGCGTGCTGACGGTCAGCGATGCGTATGGACGCGTGCTGGCGGAGCGCCCCAGCAGCGCCATGCCGGGCAGCACCTTGCTGGCGCCCCTGCCGGCGCAGCCGTCCGTCTCCACCCGGGCGGGATGGCTGGCGCCCCTGTCCGGCTGGCTGTGCGTGGCGCTGGCCGCGATTTTCCTGTGCCTGGGCCGCCGCGCCACGCCTGCTGCCTGACGGGCAGCGGCGCGCTTTGCTGCCATGCGCCATGCCGCATGGCGCGGCCTGTTTTATATGCTCCGCGCGCGGCCAGATAATCGCCGCCGATTAATTCGCCATGTCCTCGCCTATATCGGCGCGGCACCGGCATATATATTGCACCGCAATAAGTGGTTTTATCTGGTATTGAGAAAATCGGGCATCCGGTATTAATTGGTACTTAATTCGGCCACGAAGTCATACATATCGCCGCGGAAGTAGGAGCGGCAAAATTCCACGGCGCGGCCATCGCGCAAAAAACCCAGCCTTTCCACCGACAGCCCCGCGTCGCCTTCCTCCGCCTGCAGCAGGCTGGCCTGCTCTCCCGTCAGCAACAGCGCGCTCAGCCGTTGCAAGGCCCGCACGGGGCGGTTGCCCGCCTGTTCCAGCGCGTCGTACATGGAGACGTCGACGGCATCGAGTGCCGGCAGGCAGCTGGCCACGATGGTGGCGTACTCCAGGCACATCGGCACCTCGTCCGCATAGCGGATGCGGTGGAAGCGGTACACGGGCGCACCCGGCGACAGCCGCAGGCGCAAGGCCTCTTCCGGCGTGACGGTCCCCTCGGAACGCTTGAGCCACACGCTGCGCGGCGTGCGTCCGCGCGCCCGCATGTCCTCGGAAAACGAGGTCAGCTTGGCGAAATTCTTTTCGATGCGGGTATTGATGAAATTGCCCGAGCCGGGGCGGCGCACGAGCAAGCCTTCGTTGACGAGGCCGTCGATGGCCTTGCGCACGGTGATGCGCGAGACGGACAGGTCGCTGGCCAGCTGGCGTTCCGCCGGCAGGGCTTCGTCGGGGCCGAGGATGCGCTTGTCGATCGCTTCGCGCAGCGCGCGCTGCAGTTGCTGGTACAGGGGCAGGCTGCTCGTCTGCCCCAGGCCTTGCATGATGTGAGCCAGGGTTGTCATTCGCTGAGGGTCTCCGTTACGGCGCGTTGCAGACGCGCTCTGTATCTGTTTTGTGTCGCTGGATAATACCAAAAAAGACCGTTATAAAACCAATTTGAATTATCAGGCCGGCAATTTATGCCTCGCCTCGCTGGTATTTACACCGGCCATACGGGCTACGGATTGATTCAGCGGAAGTGGTCTGTGTGATTCAAACAACGTTATAAAAAAAAAGTTGCAACTGGTAGTGTTCTGGTATTGGATAGTAGTATATTGGCGTTGAATTGGTTTTGTAAGTGGTTGTACCGAAGGGTCTGCAGCGAGCCGGCGAGAGCGGGCGGGCTGTAAAGAAGATCTACGTTAAAAATGAAAAGGTTCCAATCCTGGAGCTTAAATCAAGGGGGAGTACATGAAACGCAATTTGACACCTGCAGCTGCCGTATTGAAATCCGGATCGCGTCACCGCACGCCGATCGCCGCGGCCGTTGCCGTGATGGTCGCTGGTCTGGCTTTTTCGGCGCAGGCGCAAGAAGCACCCGCCGACGATGTGGCCACCGTCACGGTTACGGGCGTGCGTGCATCGCTGGAAAAATCGCTGAAGCAAAAACGCAATGCGGACTCCGTCGTGGAAGTGGTGACCGCTGAAGATATCGGCAAGATGCCGGACCGTAACGTGGCCGACGCGATCCAGCGCCTGCCAGGTGTGAATACCCAATCGTCGGCCGGCGGCGAAGGCGGCTTCGGCGAAAACGACCGCGTCAGCCTGCGCGGCACCAGCCCCAGCTTCCAGCAAACCCTGTTCAATGGCCACGCCATCAGCACGGGCGACTGGTTCGTGCTGAACCAGTTCGGCGGCAACGTCGGCCGCAGCAGCAGCTTCTCGCTGCTGCCATCGGAACTGGTGAGCTCCGTCGTCGTGCATAAGAGCGCCACGGCCGACCTGCCTGAAGGCGGCGTCTCGGGCGTGATCGACGTGATCACCCGCCGTCCGCTGGAATTCAAGAACCAGATCACGGCCGAAGCATCGGTGCAGGGTTTCTACAATGACCTGGCCGGCAAGACCGATCCGCAGTTCTCCGGCCTGGTGAACTGGAAAAATGACACGAATACCCTGGGCATCATGGTGCAGGGTTTCTCGCAAAAATCGACCGTGCGCCGCGATGGCCAGGAAATCCTCGGCTACACGCCGATCCTGGCCAACAGCGCCGCAGCGCTGGCCCATCCTGAACTGGCCGGCGTGAAAGTGCCGACCTTTATCGGCGCCAGCCTGTTCGAGCAAAAGAAAACCCGCGAAGGCGGCGCGTTCGACGTCGAGTTCAAGCCCAGCAAGGACCTGACCCTGGACGTGAACGGCTTCTATTCGCAGCTGAAGGCACCGCACCAGAATACCAACTGGCTGGCCGCGCCGGCGAACTCGATCAACAGCGCCAACCAGGTGCCGACCAACTACACGGTCAAGAACGGCACCCTGACGGGCGCCACCTTCGCCACCAACTCGGGCGAGGTCGACAATATCTACCGTCCTGATGCCGGGGGCGAATCGTACTACCTCGATTTCAATTTCAAGTACCGCGCCACCAAGGACCTGACCCTGACCGGCAAGCTGGGCAAGACCCACGGCGTCGGCTATGACCGCGACGACGTCTACTACCAGAACAACGTCGATGGCGGCATGGTGTATCAGTTGAACGGCATGAGCCCGGCCAACGTGTCGTATCCGGGCGGCACCACCACCAAGCCCGGCTCGACGGCATGGGCCGGCGGCGGCGAATCGCGTTCCGTCGACCAGGAAAAATATGCCCAGATCGATGCCGAGCTGCGCCTGTCGTCCGGCGTCTGGGATTCCGTCAAGTTCGGCGCCCGCATGACCGACCACAAGCGCGATGCCGAGCATCCGTTCGAAACCCGTCCGGGCGCGCTGGGCTTCTCCAATCCAGGTCCCGTATGGAATGGCACGATGTACCCGAGCGACTTCGCCAGCAACCTGGGCGGTAACCTGTCGAGCAACTACTTCAAGTATGACGGCGCGGCACTGGGCGCCTGGGGCGCGGCTCCCGGCAACCGCCTGTTCGACTACGTGCGTCGCCACAACTGGACCGACGAATTCAAGCTGCAGGAAAAAACCTCCGCTGTCTACGCCATGGCCAACCTGACGGGCGACAACTGGAGCGGCAACTTCGGCCTGCGCGCCGTGCACACCAAGCAGTCGACCCTGGTCAACCAGGCCGGCGGCCCGATCACCGGTTCCGACTGGGGTCCGTACTCGCAGCACCTGTACGAGCGCAGCTACAATGACTTCCTGCCGAGCGCCAACATCAAGTTCGACGTGCGCAACGACCTGGTCGTGCGTGGCGCCATTGCCCGCACCATCGCCCGTCCCGACTACAGTGCGCTGGGTGGCTCCGTGTCGCTGAACGACGATGCATTGAGCGGCGCAGGCGGCAACGTCAACCTGAACCCGGTCAAGTCGGATAACGCCGAAGTGAGCGCCGAATGGTACTTCGCGCCGAAGTCGGCCTTCTCGGTGGGCCTGTTCTACATGGACCTGAAATCGGTCGTGTCGAACGGCACCACCAGCGCCACCTACTTCAACAGCAAGCGCAACGCCAATGCCGTGTACCTGATCACGTCGCCATTCAACACCAGCGGCAAGAACAAGGGCGCGGAATTCAGCTACCAGCAGCCGCTGTTCGGCGACTTCGGCGTCCTGGCCAACTTCACCTATGCCGACGGCAAGCTGGATAACGGTGACGAGCTGGTCAACGCATCGCGCAACACGTACAACCTGACGGCCTTCTACGAAGCCAATGCCCTCAGCGCGCGCCTGGCCTACAACTACCGTTCGTCGTACAAGGCGGGCGTGGATCGTGGCGCCAGCCAGCACGTGGAAGGCGCTGGCGGCCTGGCCGGTTCGATCAACTACAAGATCAACGAACACTTCACGGTCACGTTCGATGCGCTTAACTTGACGAACACCACCATCAAGATGTACGCGGAAAACAAGGATCAGCCACGCGCTTTCTACAGCAACGGCCGTACCTTCTACCTGGGCCTGCGCGCCAAACTGTAAGCAAGACGATCCGGCCTGGCGCCACCGCGCCGTGCCGGGTCTTCCTCGGTCTTTTCAAGGCAAGTTCCTGTTCCAGGGGCTTGCCTTTTTTTTCGGCGTTCCCGCCGCTATCCCATCTTTTTCGCTGCACCCCGTCGTTTGCCGTCTGTACTCATCCATAAAACCGTCCCGCCACCGTGGCGGGCATCCATAACGAGGAGTCTATGAACAGTCGTTTGCATCCCGTATTACACCCCATCGCCGCCGCTGCCGCCTTGTTGTCCATCAATATGGCGGCCCAGGCACAGCAGGCCCCCATGCAGGAAGTGGTCGTCACCGGCATCCGCGCGGCGCTGGAACAGTCGCTGAGCCAGAAGCGCAACAGCGATTCCGTGATCGATGTCGTCAGCGCGGAAGACATCGGCAAGCTGCCCGACAAGAACGTGGCCGATGCCGTGCAGCGCGTGCCGGGCGTGAATATTTCCTCGTCGGCGGGCGGCGAGGGGGGATTTTCCGAGAATGACCGGGTCAGCATCCGCGGCACCAGCCCCAGCCTGACGCAAACGCTGATCAACGGCCACGCCGTCGGCACGGGCGACTGGTTCGTCACGGACCAGGTGGGCACCGTGGGGCGCAGCGTGAGTTTTTCCCTGCTGCCGTCGGAAATCGTCAGCCGCGTCACCGTGCAAAAGAGCGCCCAGGCGGACCTGGTGGAGGGCGGCGTGGCCGGCTCCATCAATATCGAAACGCGCAAGCCGCTCAGCTTCAAGAACCCGTTCACGGCGGAACTGGCCGTGCAAGCCATCTACGCGGACTTGCCGGGCAAGACGGACCCGCAAATGAATGCCCTGTTCAACTGGAAGAACGAGGCCAAGACCATGGGCGTGCTGTTCCAGGTGTTTTCCGAGAAGCGCCACGAGCGCCGCGATGGCCAGGAATTCTTCGGCTATGGCGCCATCGATGCGAACAGCCCCGCCGCGCAGAAATATCCGGAACTGGCGGGCGTGCTGGCGCCGTTGGGCATCAACTCGGCCCTGTTCGAGCAGGTGCGCAAGCGCCAGGGCGGCAGCGTCGACGTGCAGTTCAAGCCCACGCCGGATCTGATGCTCGACGTCAACGGTTTTTATTCGAAACTGGACGCGGCCAATTACAACCGCAGCTTTTACAACCAGCCCGGCGCCAACCTGAATGCCGTCGACAATGACGGCAAGCATGTGGGCGTGATTCCCAGCGCGTTTACGGTGAAGAACAACACCCTCGTGGCGGCGGATTTCCCCGCGTCGCAATTTCCTGCCGCCAATGCCACCACGCCCTACAACGGCCAGCTGTATCCGGCCCTGGTCGACCAGATCTACCGCCCCGGCTCGAATTCCTCCACGGCCTATGTCGATGTCAACGGCAGCTACCGCGCCAGCGACCGCCTGCGCATCTCGGGCAGCCTGGGCTATACGCGCGGCATCGGCGAGACGCCCGTCGACCTCGGCTATGAGGCGGGCTTGACGGGCGTGGGCGTGTCCTACCAGTTGAATGGCCTGTCGCCGGCCAGGCTGAATTTCCCTGGCCTCGACATCTCCAAATTTACCAACGTGGTGACGGCATCGGCCTGGGGTTCCCACGTGGAAACCCTGGACACGGAAAAATACGGCCAGGCCGATGGCGAGCTGAGCATGGACTATGGCGTGCTGGAATCGTTGAAGTTCGGCGCCCGCTACGCGGAGCACCACCGCAATGTGGCGTGGCCGGAAAACCGCAGCTGCGCCGTGTGCGACGGCACGACGAACGCGCCCTTGCCAAAGTGGAATGGCGGCACGTATCCCGGCGACTATGGCAAGGGACTGGGCGGCAATGCGCAAGGCCGCTACTGGCAGCTCGATCCGGCCGACCTGGTGGCGTGGGCGAACAAGTACGACAATTCGGGCGGACCGAACTCGCGCAACTGGCCGGCCGAGCTGGACGTGAAGGAAAAGGACAGCGCCGCCTACCTCATGGCCAATCTGTCGGGCAACAAGTGGCGCGGCAACGTGGGCGTGCGCGTCGTGCGCACGCAGCAGACGACGGTGACGAACGTGCCCGGCGGCGAAAACCCGATCGGCCAGGAAAATATCTTCGGCACCTATACGCCCACCGTCGTCAAGCACAGCTACACGGACGTGCTGCCCAGCGCCAACGTCAAGTTTGACCTGAGTAAGGACCTGGTGGCCCGGGCGGCCGTGGCGAAGACCATGGCGCGCGCCGACTACAGCGCGCTGGTGGGCGCCGTCAACCTGAACGACCAGCTGCTGACGGGCACGGGCGGCAATCCCGACCTGAAGCCGATACGCTCGACCAACTACGATGCCACCCTGGAATGGTATTTCGCGCCGAAGGCCATGCTGTCCGTGGGCGCGTTTTTCATGGACATGCAATCGTACGTGACCTTCGGTACGGCGTCCGTAACCTATTACAATAATACCTTCAAGAAATTCAACACCTATGTGATCCAGTCGCCGACGAATATCGGCGCCAGGAACAAGGGCGTGGAACTGAGCTACCAGCAGGGCTTGTGGGGCGGCTTCGGCGTGGTGGGCAATTACACCTATACGAATGGCAAGGCCGACGATGGCGCCGCCGTGGTCGGCAGCTCGCGCGGCACCTACAACCTGGAAGGCTATTACGAGGATGAGCGCCTGAGTGCCCGCCTGGCCTATACCTACCGCTCCAGCTTTCTGGCCGGCCTGTTCAGCAGCTCGCCCCAGTACGTGCATGGCGTGGGCAACCTGGCCGCGTCGCTCAACTACAAGATCAACGAGCGCTATTCGCTGACCTTCGACGTGCTGAACCTGAACAACCCCGTGCTCAAGTACTATGGCGCCAACCAGGACCAGCCGACGGCCCTGTATGCGAACGGCCGCCAGTATTACTTTGGCCTGCGGGCCAAGCTGTAGTGACCGCTGGCGAAAGCGGCACGCAGCCGGTTTCGCCAGGCGTCATTGTTTTTTTCCGGCTGCCTGCCACAAGGGCAGCCGGTTTTTATCTTTTGGAACTGTTTTACCATGACTATTGCTTCTCAACGCTACCTCGCCCTCGACGTCCTGCGCGGCCTGACGGTCGCCCTCATGATCGTCGTCAATACCCCGGGCGACTGGGGCAGCGTGTATGCGCCATTCCTGCATGCCGAATGGCATGGCTTCACCCTTACGGACCTGGTATTTCCCAGCTTTTTGTTTGTCGTCGGCAATGCGCTGGCTTTTGCGCTGGGCAAGTATGAGCACCTGGGGCATGGCGCCGTGCTGGCCAGGCTGTGCAAGCGCAGCGCGCTGATCTTTCTATTGGGATTTTTGCTGTACTGGTTCCCCTTCTTCAAGATCGACGATGCGGGCCAGTTCGCCTGGTCGCCCCTGTCGCACACGCGCATTCCCGGCGTGTTGCAGCGCATTGCCGTGTGCTACCTGGCCGCCGCCCTGATCCTGCACTACGGCAAGACGCGCGGCGCCCTCGTCTTCAGCGCCTGCGCCTTGCTCGGCTACTGGGCCATCCTGGCATGCTTCGGCGACTACACGCTGCACGGCAATGCGCCGGCCAGGCTCGACCTGATCCTGCTGGGCGACAGCCATTTGTACCACGGCGAAGGCATCGCCTTCGACCCGGAAGGCATCCTCGGCACCTTGCCGGCCATCGTCAACGTCATCGCCGGCTACCTGGCGGGCAGTTTCGTGCGCCAGGCGGCGCCGGCACGGCTGCGCGCCAGCCTGGTTCGGCTGGCCGTGGCCGGCGCCATCTGCGTGGCCGTGGCCCTGTGCTGGAACGAGGTGTTTCCGATCAATAAGAAGCTGTGGACCAGTTCCTATGCCATGCTGGGCATCGGCCTGGACTTGCTGCTGCTGGCGCTGCTGATGTTCATCATTGACGTGCGTCAAATGACAGGCTGGACCTACTTCTTTGAAGTGTTCGGCAAGAACACCCTGTTCATCTACCTGGTGTCGGAAGTGCTGGTGATCATCGCGTTTACCGTGCGCATCGGCGGCGTCAACCTGTACCAGTGGCTGTACCAGCAGGGGTTCACGGGCTGGGCACCGGCGCGCGTGGGTTCGCTGCTGTTTGCCGTCAGCTTCATGCTGCTGTGCTGGCTGATCGCGTATGCCATGGACAAGCGCAGGATCTATATCAAGGTCTAGAGTTTCAATGTCAAGCCATGCCGCGTGGCCAGCGCGGTGAAGGCCATCATCAGGGCCGTGACGGCCGCCGCGTTCCACAGGCCGGCCGCGCCGCCCGTTTCCAGGTAGGGCCACCAGACGGGCGGCAGGTGCAGCACGGCCGCCAGCTGCTGCCACAGGTCGGGCACGATGTAGGCGAACAGGGCATTGGTACCGGCGGGCAGCAGCACCACCGTCCAGGCGCGCCAGCGCCACACGTCGATGACGATGTAAAACACGAGGAAGAGGGCGAGGATGAGGGCGCTGCACACGAGGGTATAGGATTCCGTCGCCGCGATCTTGTTGATGTGGTGATACGGCCGCAGCAGCATGCCGGCGGCAAACAGGCCCAGCGCAAACCACGCCATGCAGCGTATCCGCTGGCGCGGCGTCATGGCGGCGTCGCGCAGGAAGAGCCGGCCCACGAGGGTGCCGGCCAGCACGTTGGCCGCCGTCGACCCCAGCACCTGCGGCACGTTGACGACGGCGTTGATGCTGGCCGGCAAGAAATCCAGGCTGCCCGCCGTGCCGCCCATGTACAGCACGATCAGCATGGCAAGCATGCCCATCAGCGCCGTGCCCTTGCCCCGGCACGCCAGGTACAGCAGGCTGCACAGCAGGTAGGCCCAGCCTATCATGCCGAGGATGCCCCACCAGGACGGCTGCAGCCAGGTGCTGGAAAACTCGCCGTTCAATTCCCCGCGAAACGTCGCCAGCAGGAACAGCATCAGCGCGCCGCCCGCAGCCAGTTCCCGCCTGCCCGCGCCCTGGCGCCACAGCAGGAGCATGGCCCCGTAAAACAGCAGGAAATATGGGGCGCGCGGCAGCAGCGCCGCCTGCGCATCGTAGCGGTAGGCATTGGCCAGCACCACGCCGGCCAGCATCAGGCTGGCGGAGCGCCACAGCAGGCGTCCCAGCAGGGCGGGCGTGACGTGGCCGCAGTGGCGCTGCATGGCCAGCGGGATGGCCATGCCCACCATGAACAGAAAGCCGGGAAAGACCAGGTCGGGCACGGTGATGCCGTCGGCGCGGGGGCCCGCATGTTCCAGCCACCACGGGATGCCGGGCATGCCGGCCAGGTAATTGACCCAGATCATGGCGATGATCACGCAGCCGCGGAAGGCATCCAGGCTGATCAGGCGTTCGGTGGCGGCGGTGGCTGGCGGCATGGTCGGAGGGAAAAGGTTGAAAAAAAAGCGGCCCCGGCATTGGCCGGGAACCGCTTTGCTATGCTTGCGCAGGCAGGAATTACTGTGCCGCTGCTGCCGGCGCCGCCGCTGCCGTGGCAGGACGGTTCAGCCAAAAGATCCAGTAGCGGGCCAGGTCGCCCACGCCGTCGCCGCCCTTGACGGTTTCCAGCACTTTGATGGCTTCATCTTTCTTGCCAGCCATGGCGTAGGAATAACCCAGGCGCAGCTTGGCATCTTCAGGACGCTTCAGGCCGCCCTTGGCGATGCCTTTTTCGATCAGGTCGATACCTTTGTCGAACTGGTCCATCGTGACGTAGGCGTAGCCCAGGTTGATCAAGCCCGTGCCATCCTTGCTCTTCATGGCCGACGCTTCGCCGCTGGCGATGTTCTTCGCATCGTCGGCGGCTGCCTTGTTGGCCTGGTCGCGCATTTTCTTGTGCTTGGCGGCATTCGCGCCCGTGCCCAGCAAGCCCTTGGCAAAGCCGGCGTCGAGGACTTTTTTCGCTTCTGTCGGGAAAGCATTGACCAGGGCGATTTCCGCCATGTCGCTGTAGTCCTGCGGCGGCATGGTGCCGACGGCCTTGAACTGCAGGCGCAGCACGTCCAGCGCGAAGCGGTCCGAGTAGCCGGCCTTGCTCTGCAGGCGGCCCAGCAGGTCGCTCCAGTAGTCGTCCGACGGGTAGTAGCGCACCAGGTTTTCCATGGCGATCAGGTAGGTGGCCGGGTCCTTGCTCTTCGAGCCCGTGTTGGCCAGCAATTGCAGCTCTTCGATGGTCGGCGTCTTGCCCGCTTGCTGCTTGGCCGTCAGGTCGGCCATCAGTTCCTGCTTGGCGCGCGCGAAATCGTTGTTGAAGTAGTAGGCGCGGATGATGTACGGGCGCACGGTGGCCACGTCGCCAGTTTCTGTCTGGTAACGGGTGAACCACTTGATGGCGTTCGGATAATCCTTGGCGTTGTAGTGGTAGTTGGCCAGGGCCTGGATGAAGTCGCCCTGCGATTTCTTGTCCAGCTTGCCCGATTCGATCACCGCTTCCAGCGCCGTCATGGCCATGGCCGGATTGTTGGTGGTGGAGGCGAGCGCCACGCGCAGGCGGTTCAGCACGAACAATTCGTAGGGCGTCAGGGCGGGAATGGCGGCTGCCTGGTCGATGCGGCTTTGCACGTCGGCATAGTTCTTGGCATCCATCGACGCCTTCACGACGGCCGGGTCGAGCAGCTTGAAGATTTCAGGGCGCACCGTATCGGCGGGCGCGGCGGCAGGCGCACCGGCAGCCGGGGCCGCAGGTTGGGCATCTTGCGCGTGCGACAGGGCAGGCAGGACATTCAGGCCGATGGCGGCCAGGAGCAGGCTAAGGCGGGCAAGACGGAATTGGGACATGGGTTATCCTTCAATCAATAACAAAAATATGCACTGGCCCTGGCTGCCGCTGCGGCATTGCCAGGCAGGCAAGGAAGCTCAAAAAAACAGACATTCTGCCATTCTGCCTGCATAAGTCAAAGAGAGGCAGCATGGTAAACAGCGGCTATTGTCACATAAACGGCTGGGCCGGGGCGCCTGATGTGCGTGCCAGGGCTTGTCCCGCCGCATCGAACAGCAGGCAGTGCTGCGGCGGCAGGTGCAGGCGCATGGCGTCGCCCGGCTGGCGCAGGCCATGCTCGGCCGGCAACTTGACGGCCAGCATGTCGGTCGCGCCCGGCATGCCGGCGTAGACGATGGCCACGTCGCCCAGGTATTCGACATGGCTGACGGCCGCGTCGACCACATTCTCGCCCGCGTTGCTATCGCTGCGCAGGCTGACATGCTCGGCGCGCACGCCCAGGGTCAGCTGGTCGCCGGGCGCCACCGTCCCGCCCTGCGCCGCGGCCTCGATGACGGCGCCGCCGGGCAGGCGCACGGCCACCGTGCCGGGACCGCTGGCGACGGCGACGCAGGCGATGAAGTTCATCTTCGGCGCGCCCAGGAAGCCGGCCACGAACAGGTTGCCGGGATTGTTGTACAGCGCGTGCGGGCTGCCCACCTGCTCGATGCGCCCGCCGTTGAAGACGACGATGCGCTCGCCCAGGGTCATCGCCTCGACCTGGTCGTGCGTGACGTAGATCATGGTGGTCTTCAGTTCCTGGTGCAGGCGCGAGATTTCCACGCGCATCTGCACGCGCAGCGAGGCGTCCAGATTCGACAGCGGCTCGTCGAACAGGAAGACCTTGGGCTTGCGCACGATGGCGCGGCCGATGGCCACGCGCTGGCGCTGGCCGCCCGACAGGTCCTTCGGCTTGCGTTTCAACAGTGGCGTGATCTGCAGGATCTCGGCCGCGCGCTCGACGGCGGCGCGCACCTCGGCTTTCTTGTGCCCGGCCAGGGTGAGGGCGAAGGCCATGTTCTCGTACACCGTCATGTGCGGATACAGGGCGTAGCTCTGGAAGACCATGGCCAGGCCCCGTTCGGCCGGCGCGATGTCGTTGGCCAGCTGGCCGCCGATGTGCAGCTCGCCGTCCGTGATGTCTTCCAGGCCGGCGATCATGCGCAGCAGGGTTGATTTACCGCAACCCGAAGGCCCCACGAAGACGACGAATTCGCCGTCGCGGATGTCGAGGTCGATGCCGTGGATGACGGGGTGCTTGTCGTCGTACAGCTTGACGATATTCTTTAAGGCGATATGGGCCATGAAGTGCTTCTATCCTAGCTGGCGCGCGCTGGCGCCGGTGGCGACTCGGCCTGGGCCTGGTCGGGTTGGTGGGCGGCTTCCTTGGCGCCGATGCGCATGAAGCGCGACAGGATCAATACGGGCACGGCCGATACCAGCACCCACAGGAAAAAGGTCTTGTAGCCCAGCGCCATCTGGATGTCGCCGCTGATCATCTTGAACAGCACGAAGCCCAGCTGCATCACGCCGGTGGCGAACGCATAGTGTGCCGTCTGGTATTTGCCGACGGAAACTACCTGCATCATGAACAGGATCAGGCCGACGAAGCCGAAGCCGTAGCCGAACATTTCCACGCTGAGCGCGCCCGTGATCAGGGCCAGGTCGGTGGGCATGCTGTGGCTCAGGTAATAGAACACGAGGTTGGGCAGGTTCATGGCCAGGATCAGGAAGGGCATGGCGCGTTTCAGGCCCAGCCAGGACGTGAAGTAGCCGCCGCCTATGCTGCCCAGCAAAAAGGCCACGGTGCCGGCCGTGCCGTACACGGCGCCCACTTCCGTCGTCGACAGGCCGAGTCCCCCCAGTGCGCGCGCTTCGCGCAGGAACAGCGGGCCGATGGTCTGCACCTGCGCCTCGCCGGCGCGGAACAGGATGATAAAGGCGATCATGCCCCAGATGCCGGGCTTTTTCAGGAAGTCCACCAGCACGTCCCCCAGGGTGCGGCTGATGCCCGCCACGCTCTTGTCGGCCACGGCCGCGTTGCGCACCTGCGGCAGCGCCCACAGGTGGTAGGCGGCCAGCGACAGCATCATGGCGCCGATGATCAGGAAGATCACCGACCAGGCAGGCTTGACGCCGATATGCTTTTCCAGGTAGCCGGCCAGGATCACCAGGCCGCCCAGCGAGATGAACTTGCCCGCGTTGAAGAAGGCGCCCTGCCAGCCCGCGTAGGCCGCCTGCTGCTTGTCGGACAGGCTGGCGATGTACAGGCCGTCGCAGACGATGTCGTGCGTCGACGAGGCCAGCGCGGCGACGAACAGCACGGCGATGCAGGCGGCGAACCACAGCGGCGTCTGCAGCGCCAGCGCGATCAGGCCCAGGCTCAGGCCGCCCACGAACTGGAACAGCACCACCATGGTCTTCTTGCTCGACGCCAGTTCCAGGAAAGGACTCCACAGCGACTTGAAGACCCAGGCAAAGCCGATCAGGGCCGTCCAGCGGGCGATCTGGTCGTTCGGCACGCCCATGCTCTTGAACATCAGGCCGGCCACCAGGGCCACGGCATAAAACGGCAGGCCCTGGGCGAAATACAGCGTGGGTACCCAGGTGATGGGGCTGCGGGCGCGCTGGCTGGTATTGCTGCTCTTGTCGTTCATGAACACTTCCTCGGTGATGGCACCATCCGGCGATGGCGAAGTTACTGCTGTCGGTATTGCGTGCTGCTGCATGCTATGGCTGCCGCCGCGCCAGCGCCGCCCTGCAGCGGCGCCAGCCCTCGGCCAGGATGATGCGGTCGGCGGCCTCCTGCACGTAGTGCTGCGCAGGCGTTTCCGCCTTGGCAGGGTAGCGCCGCGCATGCACGGCCAGGCGCGCCAGGCGCGTGCCGGCGGCCTGCAAGGGCAGGTCGCCCGAGGCCAGCGCGCCCGCCACGGCGTCGAGCGCGGCCACGGCGGCGGGATGCTCCAGCACCATGGCCATGTCGCTGCCGGCGGCCACGCTGCGCAGCGCAATCTCGCCGCGCGCGTGGCCTTCGCGCACGCAGGCCGTGTCCAGGCCGTCGCTGATGATCACGCCCTCGTAGAGCCACTGCCCGCGCACGAGGTCCTGCAGCACGCGCGGCGACAGGCTGGCGGGCAGCGCGTCGTCGAGGGCCGGGTACCGCACATGGGCGCTCATCATCGACGCCGCCTGCGCGGTGGCCTGGCGAAACGGCACGAAATCGTATTCTTCCAGTTGCGACAGGCTCTTGGCGACCGTCGGCAGGCCGGCCTGGGGCGCGGTCGCGCCGGGCATGAACAGCCTGGCGCAGCAGGCCACGCCTTCGGACTGGCTGCCGGCCATCCACGCCATCGCCATCGCGGACGCATGCGTGGGATCGCCGCCAAACGCGTGTTCGGCGCCCGGCGCGGCCGGGACGGCGCCGGCGGGGGCCAGGTCCAGCAGCGGCGCCAGGTGCCAGTTGATGCCCAGCGAACGCAGGGCGCGCGCCACGCAGGCGCTCGTGCCATAGGCCAGGCTGGCGTCGCCTTCGGCGCACAGGGCCGCGGCCGTGGGCGGCTGGGGCAGCCAGGCCGGGTAGCTGGATGCCGCGCCGGCCGCGTCGATGGCGATCAGCGCCTGCGGCCCCAGCACGCGCTGCAGGGCCGACGTCAGGCGCGCCAACTGCGCCTTGTCGGCGATGTTTTCCGCGCGCAGGCAGACGGCGCGGATGCCGCTGCGCTGCAGCCACTGCGCCGTGGCCGCATCGAGCTCGGTGCCGGGCACGCCCGTCATCAGCAGCTGGCCGGCCAGCAGGCGCAGGTCGGTGGCGATGGCGGCGCTCATTTGACGGCGCCGTCCATGCCGCGCATGAAGAAGCGCTGGGTGAACAGGAATGCCAGCAGGGTCGGCACGATGGTGATCAGGGTGCCGGCGGCGATCACGCGGGTGCTGCTGCCGAAGGTGCCGCGCAAATACAGCACGCCCACCGACAGGGGGAATTCATCGGGCTTGCTCATGACGATGGACGGCCAGATGTATTCATTCCACGATTCGACGGCCGTCAGGATGCCGACCGTGGCCAGCCACGGCGTGATCAGGGGCAGCATGATGCGGCTGAAGATGACCCATTCGGAGGCGCCATCGACACGCGCCGCGTCGATCAGGTCCTGCGGCACTTCCTCGAAGGCCTGCTTGAGCAGCAGGATGGCCACGGCCGTCACCACGTTGGGCAGGATCACGCCCGTGTAGGTGTCGACCAGGCTCATTTGCGTGATGGTGATGAAGTTGACGAGGAAGTTCACTTCCGACGGCAGCACCAGGGTGGCGAGGATCAGGCCGAACACGAGCTTGCGGCCGCGGAATTTCAGGCGCGCCAGCGGATACGCGGCCAATGAGCACAGCAGCAGTTTCCAGAAGACGGTGAACGCGGCGATCAGCACGGAGTTCTTGAAGAACGACCAGATGGGAATCGCATTGAACACTTCGATGAAGTTGTCGAAGGACGGCGCCTTCGGCCAGAAGGTGGGCGGGAAGGCGAAGATATTGCCCTCCGTGGAAATGGCCGTCACCAGCGTCCACCAGAACGGGAAGACGCAGACGACGGCGATCGCGCACAGCACGGCATAGTGGCCGGCAGATTGGCCAAGGCGCTGCAGGCGCGTTTTCAGGGGGCGGGAACGTTTTTGCATGGTCTTGTCCCGCTCAGCGGTGCTTGGGTTTGAGGTAGCGCAGGCACAGCAGGGCGATGCCGATGCAGAATAGGGACACGACGAAGCTGGCGGCCAGCGCGCGCGGCAATTTGAGGTGCTTGAGGCCCTGGTCGTAGGCGTAGTACAGCGCCGTGAAGGTGGAATTCATGGGGCCGCCCTGGGTCAGCACGTCGACTTCCTGGTACGCCTTCAGGGCCGCCAGCACGGACAGGATGGAGCACAGCATGATGGTCGGGCGCAGCATGGGCACGGTGATCTTCCAGAAACGCTGCCAGCGGCTGGCGCCATCGAGCATGGCCGCTTCCTGCATGTCCGACGGAATCGATTGCAGCGCCGCCAGGTACATCACCATGTACCAGCCCAGGCCCCGCCACAGGGTGACGAACATGACGGCGAACAGGGCCAGGCTGTCGTCCGACAGCCAGCCCACGGGCGCGTTCACCAGCTTTAAGGTCATCATCACGTAGTTCAGCGCGCCCTGTTCGTGGAACATGAAGCCCCACATGATGCCGACCACGGAAACGGTGGTCACCACGGGCACGTAGAAGGCGGCGCGGAACAAACGGATGCCGGGCAGGCGGTTGTTCACCAGCACGGCCAGGGTGATGGCGCCCACCTGGACGAAGGGCACCATCAGCAAAAACATCAGCGAGTTCTTCAAGCCCGAGACGAACATCTCGTTGTTGAAGATGTAGCGGAAGTTATCCAGGCCGACGAAGCGCGTCTCGCGTATCAGGCTGTAATCCGTGAAGGCCAGCACGGAGCCGTAGCCGACGGGCCAGAAGGAAAAGGCGGCCAGCAGCAGCAGGGCCGGGGCGAGGAACAGCCAGGCTTGCAGGGTGTGGCGGTGGGCGAGTTTCATGGTGTCCTTGTTGGCCTTAATGGCGCGGCAGGGTGGCCAGCTTGCGGTTCCAGATGGCGACGGCCTGGTCCAGCGCCTGCTTCACGTCCTGCTTGCCCGTCACGCCCGCCTCGACGGCTTTTACCAGCGAGCGGCGCAATTCGTCGTAGTCGTCGATGCCGGCCACGTACAGGGTGCGCGAGTGGCCCATCGACAGGGCGCCGGCGGCCACGGCTTTTTCGGCCGCACCCGCGTTCTGTGGCGTGGACAGAAAAAACGGGTCGGCCGCCGCCTTGACGGTGGTGGGGAAGACGCTGGCCTGTTTGGCGAATGCCAGCTGGTTGGCGTCGTTCGTCAGGTAGCGCGCGAACTTGCCCACCGACGGCAGCAGCTGCATGGCCACGCCTTTCGGAATGGCGAAGTGCACGAGCCAGCCGCCGTCGGCGATGCCTGTCGGGCCCAGCGGCGCGGGTGCCACGTCGGTGATGGCGTAGATGTCTTTGGCGTCGCTGCGGATGCGCTGCATGGCCGTCGGCGGCGCCAGCAGCATGCCCAGGCGGCCGCCCTTGTAGGCGTCGATCACGGCCGGGAAGTTATCTTCGGCGAACAGGCTTTCCTTCAGCAGGCCGCCGACCTTGTAGGTGTCGGCCAGCTTCTGCACCAGCGCCACGTGCTGCGGCGAATTGAAGACGGCGCGGTTGTCGGTGATGACGGCCAGGCCCTGCTGCATGAACAGGCCGTCGATTTTCGACAGCGCGGGGGCGATGCCGGCCTTGCCCGTGCGTTGCGCGATCTGGCGCGCGAACGCCAGCTGTTCGTCGAGGCTGGCGGGGCCGCGCGCGAGGCCCGCCTGCTTGAAAATGGCGGTATTGAAGGCGATCACCGCGACATTGCTGTACATGGGGAAGCCATACGTGCGGCCCTTGAAGCGCAGGTCTTCCAGGGCGCTGGGAAGGTAGCTGGCGCGCGCAGGCGCGATCAAGCCATCGACTTGTGTGAGCAAGCCGTCGCGCGCGTATTCATCGGCCCAGGGCACGTTCAGGCTGACCAGCGCGGGCGGGGTGCCGGCTACGATGCGTGTCACCAGCTTGGTCTGGATGACGTCCCACGGGAAGTCGATCCATTCGATCTTGACGTCGGGATTCTGCGCCTCATAGCGCGCCACCACCGCATTGAAATACGGCGTGAACTTCGGCTTCATGCTGAAGGTCCAGAATTCGATTTTCTCGACAGCGCCCGCCTGCGGCGCGAACAGGCTCGCGCAGGCAAACACCGCCAACAGTCTCTTGATGGTCATTTTTATCCTGGGGCGGCAGGCCCCACGTTTATATGAATCCGCAGCGCGGGTACATGCCCTTGCCGTCGCTTATATTCGGGTGCTGGCAGCAGCGCCGCCCCGTGACGGGGGCGGCGCTGCCGCGTAATGCTTAATTTGTCTTCGTGACCTTGCTCAGGTGACGCGGCGCATCCGGGTCCATGCCGCGCGCGGCCGACAGCTTGGCCGCCATCACGTAGAAGGACTGGATGGCGACGATCGGGTCGAGGTCCGGCGTGGCCGCCACGGGCAGGGTCAGGTCGCGTTCGGCCACGTCCGCCGGCGCCGCCAGCAGGACCTTGGCGCCGCGGCCGCGCATTTCGCTGGCCAGCTGCAGCAGGCCGGCCTGGGTCGGGCCGCGCGTGGCGAAAATGAGCAGCGGGTAGCCGTCTTCGATCAGGGCCATCGGGCCGTGCTTGATTTCCGCGCCGCTGAACGCTTCTGCCTGCAGGGCCGAGGTTTCCTTGAATTTTAGGGCCGATTCCAGCGCCACGGGGAAGCTGATGCCGCGTCCGACGACCATGATGTTGCGCGCCGGCGCCAGCACGTCGATGGCGGGCGACCAGTCGACGCGGGTCGCTTCGAGCAGCGCTTCGGGCAGCGCTTCCAGGCCGCCCAGCAACTCGGGGTCGTTCTGCCACTGCGCCACCATGCGCGCGCCGGCGACCAGGCTGGTAATAAAGCTTTTCGTCGCGGCGACGCTCTGTTCCTTGCCGGCGCGCAGGGGCATGGCCCACTCGGCGGCGTGCGCCAGCGGCGACTCGATGTCGTTGACGAGGGCCACGGTGGTGGCGCCGCCGTCGCGGAAGTAGCGGATCGGCTCGACCACGTCGGGGCTCTGGCCCGATTGCGAGATCGAGATGGCCAGGGTGTCGCGCGTCACCAGCGGCGATTTGTTCAGGGTCACCAGCGACATCGGCAAGGATGCCACGACGCGGCCCAGGCGCGCCATGATCAGGTAGGCGACGTAGTTGCAGGCATGGTCGGAGCTGCCGCGCGCGATGGTCAGCGCGGTCGAGAACGAGGTGCTCCTCAATTTGCGGCCCAGTTCCGCGTAGCGTTCCGTGTCGCTGGCCAGTTGCAGGGCGACGCATTCGGCGGCGGAAATGGCTTCTTTAAGCATCATTGAGGTCACAGATTTCTCCTTCTATATACACAGCTTTGAGTTTGAGGTCGCGATCGAGTACCACCAGATCGGCGTAAGTACCGGGGGCCAGCCGGCCGCGTTCTTCCAGGCCCAGGTAATCGGCGGCGTTGGTCGACACGCGCTTGGACGCGTCGGCCAGGTCCAGTCCCAGTCCCACCAGGTTGCGCAGCGCCTGGTCCAGGGTCAGGGTGCTGCCCGCCAGGGTGCCGTCGGGCAGGCGCACGCCGCCCATGCATTTCTGCACGGCGTGGCGGCCCAGCATGTATTCGCCGTCCGGCATGCCGGTGGCGGCGGTCGAATCGGTGACGCAGTACAGGCGCGGGATGGCGCGCAGGGCCACCTTGATGGCGCCCGGATGCACGTGCAGCAGGTCGGGAATCAGTTCCGCGTATTCGGCGTGCGCCAGGGCGGCGCCGACCATGCCCGGCTCGCGGTGGTGCAGTCCGCTCATGGCGTTGAACAGGTGCGTGAAGCCCATGGCGCCGTGCTCCAGCGCGGCCACGCCGTCTTCATAGGAACCGAGCGTGTGGCCGATCTGCACGCGCACGCCGGCGTCGGCCAGGGCGCGCACCAGCTCCAGGTGGCCGGCGATTTCCGGCGCCACGGTGATGACGCGCAGCCTGGCCAGGGTTTGCAGGCGTTCGATCTCGGCCAGGGTGGCGGCGCGCGCATAGTTGGGCTGCGCACCGAGCTTGCCGGAATTGATGTACGGGCCTTCCAGGTGGGCGCCCAGCACGCGCGCCGTGTTCGGGCGGCGGTTGTTGGCGGCCGCGCCGATGGCCGTCAGGGCCATGTCGATGTCCTCGGGCGGCGCCGTCATGGTGGTGGCCAGCAGGCTGGTGGTGCCGTGGCGCGCGTGGATGGCCGCGATGGCGTAGACGGCGTCGCCGCCTTCCATGATGTCCTTGCCGGCGCCGCCATGCACGTGCAGGTCGATGAAGCCGGGCAGGATGTAGTCGTCGCTGTTGCCCGACGGGTGGAGGGAATCGCCCGTGATGCTGTCGACCCGCTCGCCGAAGGCGATGGCGCCGTGGATCCAGCCGCCGGGGGTAAGGATATTGCCTTTGATAGTGCTGCTCATCTGCGCGACTCCGCTACGAATTCATAATAATCACTGCGGCAATACGAGTGGGTCAGTTCCACCGCCGCGCCGTTCTCGAGATAACTGACACGGGTGATGTGCAGCATGGCTTCACCCGTCTTGATGCTGGCCAGCTTGGCCTGTTCCGCCGTGGCGTTGACGGCGCGGATATGCTGCAGCGCGCGCATCGGGATGGTGCCGCGCGACTCCAGGTAGCCGTACAGCGAATCGGTGACCTGCTGCGGGTCCGGCATGTACAGGGCGGGGATGGTGGTGGTCTCGATGGCCATCACTACTTCGTCGGCCGTGCGCAGGCGGCGCAGGCGCGCCACCGGCATGTGCGGCGACAGGCCCAGCGACAGCAGTTCCAGCGGCGCGGCCGCGCCGATATCGCGCTGCAGCCAGCGCGAGCCGGCCGTGAAGCCCCGCTGGCGCAATTCTTCCGAAAAGCTCGTCAGGCGCGACAGCGGCTGCTCCAGCTTCGGCGTGATGTAGGTGCCGGAGCCGCGTTTGCGCGTCAGCATGCCCCGGTCGCACAGCATGTCGATGGCCTTGCGCGCCGTGACGCGCGAGATTTCCAGGAGGTCCGACAGCACGCGCTCGGAGGGCAGGGCCTGGTTGGCGCGCCAGTCGCCGCTGGCGATGCCGTCCGACAGCATGTTCGCCAGCTGCATGTAGAGCGGCGTGTCGCTGGCGGGATTGGGTTTGAAGGCGGATAGTTTGGCCAGCATGTCAGTGCTCCCGCAAGTGCTTGCGTATCAGGCGCAGGCCGCCTGCGGCCGAGTCGCCCTGTGCCGGCACGACCAGTTGCAACAGTTCCGCCGGCAGGTAGGCCGACAAGGGCGCCGCCAGGCCGCCGCACAGGGCCACGGGCAAGGTGCCGGCCGGGTCCAGCGCCCTGGCGATGAGGGCGATCTGCTGGCCCGCCTCGACGAGGATGGCGCGCGCCACGGCGTTGCTGGGGGCGTGTTCGAGCACCAGGCGCGCCAGCTGCGCGAAGGTGGTCTGGCTGGCCGCTGCCAGCCACACCTGCATGGCGTCGCGCTGGCCGCCGCAGGCGTGCACGATGGCCGTGGCGAAGGCGCTGCCGGGCACGCGGCCGTCGACCACCTGCTGCGCATGGTTGATGGCGCGCATGCCGATCCAGGCGCCGCCCGCCTCGTCGCCGGAAGGAAAGCCCCAGCCGCCCACTTCGTGGCGGCTGCCGTCCGCATGCAGCACCTCGCCCACGCTGCCGGTGCCGATGGCGACGATGGCGCCCGGTTCGCCCGCATGGGCGCCGAGCAGGGTGGTCAAGGCATCCGATTCGAGCGCCACGCGGGCATAGCCGGGATTGTGTTCGATGAAGCTGGCGGCCCACTGCTTGTTATGCACGCCGGCCAGGCCCAGGCCGATGGCCATGCGCTGCAGGGCCGGCTGCTCCAGGTCGGCGGCGCGGAAGGCCAGGGTGACGGCATGCGCCACGGAAGTCCACGCGCGCTCGATGCCGTGCGCCAAGCCGGAAGGCCCGCTCTGTCCCTGCGCCAGTTCCTGGCCGTCGAGGCGCGCCAGGCGTACACGGGTGCCACTGCCCCCTCCGTCGACGCCGATTATGTATTCGATCATGTGTTTGCAGTCCGGCTTATGGTTGATTGCGCCTGTCTCGTTTTTTTTGTCGGGCGGCGAAAAAGCTGAAGGCACTATATTGTTGCCTCGATGGCTAGTCAAGAGGTATTTAAGTGGTATTGTAAAATAGTGTTGCGCTTGACACGCCCAGTCCGAGCGTGTGATTGCAAATGATTGTTAATAAAGGGATTTTTGTTATTCGTGAATGGTATTGAAATTGGCCTTGTTCAATGCCAATTTTTCGCGAGTGGTCTGCGCTGCGCGCGGTAGTGTTGCTTCCTCGCATGCTTGGCAAGGCGGGCCATCAAGAGTAGAGTCCGCCTTTTACACCTGAGTTGGAAGAGCATGATGAACGACAAGGCAGCAAAGAGCGCGTACTGGGACGACTGGCAGCAAGAGGCGCTGGCCGCCGGCGTGTCGGCGCCGCTGGCCGCGCTGGGCATGGAATTGATGCGCACGCACCGCAAGAACCGCTGGCCGAAGGATTTCCTGGGCCGCGAAAGCGATGGTCCGGTCATGATCGAGATGTGCCTGGAAGACGAGGCGGAAACGGAATTGTTCTTTATCGAAAACCTGTATCCCTACGATGCGGCCCTGATCGAGAAGACCCGCCGCCGCCTGTGCCTGCACTGACGGGACGCTGACGCGTGACTGGAACGGCCGCCCTGTGCGGCCGTTTTCACGTCAGGTGCCGAACTTTTCGCTGGGGACGCGGGCGCGCATGCGCAGGCCAAGCAGCACGATGGCGACCAGCAGCAGCGACTGCGTGTCCGGTTCCTGCGGGGCGGGGACGCGCAGGCTGGCGTCCGGCGGGAAGCCGGCCAGGCGCAGGGCCAGCGCGGCCGGCGGTCCCTGGTAGGCGGACTGCGGCACCGGCCGCGGCAGGTCGGCCGCGCGCAGGTTGCCAGCGGTCCAGAGCGACAGGAGCGCGCCCAGCAAGATCATCTTTCTCATCGTATCGTGTATTTCCGCCGAGGGCTGTATGTGCATCACACATGGTCCCGCCGTATGCCGGCCATGTCCTGTCCCCAGTTTGCATGGATGTTTCCGGTGCTGCTCTTGCCGCGCCAGAATAATATAATTTTATAAACTTCATGTATTAAAACATAATAAAATGAAAATGCAAACGTCTTTTTATGCATAAGCCCGTGCCGCGCGCGTGCTTGCCGGAGGCGCTGCATTGCGCCAGGGAAATGACGTGGCATTTTCATGGGGCGGTGTCATAATGGCTGCGGCATTCCCGCCCAGGCATGGAGTAGATGATGAGCAAGGCACAGGACAGCAAGAAGGAAGCCAAGAAAGAACCGGCCAAGAGCATGAAGGAAAAGAAGGAAGCCAAGAAGATCAAGAAAGAAGAGCGCAAGCGCTGATCATGCGTGCGCGCCGTTCCTTGCCGCATGCGTGGCGCGCGGCGGCCCTGCTGGCCCTGCTGGCCACGGGCTGGCCCGTGTCCGGCGCGCTGGCGCAGCCCAAGCCGCCGCCGTCGACGTTCGGGCAAGTGGTGGGCAATGCCGTGCTGTGCATCGACCAGATCGACAACAAGGCCTTTTATGCGTATCTGCTGACGGCCTTCGGCCCGGCCTACAAGCATGAAGGGGGCGCCTACTGGTTCCGCACGGACGCGACCTTGTGGGGCGCGCCCATTACCGACGTGATCGTCAGCGACGATACCAGCTCCCTCGTCTTCATGGGCGTGGTGGCGGACACGACGCCGGAAAAGCTGGAGCCGGCCATCCGCAGCGCTTCGGGCCTGCGCTTCCATGCGCTCGATGCCTCCGCCTTTCCTGTCCGTGGTTCCGTGCCTGGCAGTAAAATCGTCTACTTCCGTAGCAAGGCTAAAGTCTATTGCGCCAAATACAAGCCATTGCCGCCCGCGCAAACCCGCTGAGTCATTGGCTCGGCGTGTCGGCTTGCCTGGACGCATTTTGATCGTTTCATCCGCAGGGTTTCCATGTACACGCATTATTTCCAGCTCAAGCAATCGCCGTTCTCGATCGCCCCCGATCCCCGCTACCTGTACATGAGCGAGCGCCACCGCGAGGCGCTGGCGCACCTGCTGTATGGCGTGGGCAGCGGCGGCGGCTTCGTCCTGCTGACGGGCGAGATCGGCGCCGGCAAGACCACCGTGTGCCGCTGTTTCATGGAGCAGATCCCGGACAATTGCCAGCTCGCCTACATCTTCAATCCGAAACTGTCCGTCGAGGAATTGCTGCATTCGATCTGCGAGGAATTCCGCATCGCCCTAGCGCCCGGCGTGGCCAGCGTGAAGGGCTATGTGGACGCCATCAACGCCTACCTGCTGGCCAGCCATGCCCAGGGCAAGAACAATGTGCTCATCATCGATGAGGCGCAAAACCTGTCCGCCGCCGTGCTGGAGCAGCTGCGCTTGCTGACGAACCTGGAAACGAGCGAGCGCAAGCTCCTGCAGATTATCCTCATCGGCCAGCCGGAACTGCGCGCCATGCTGGCCCGCCCGGAACTGGAACAGCTGGCCCAGCGCGTGATCGCCCGCTACCACCTCGGTTCCCTGTCGGCCGACGAGACGGCCAGCTACATCCACCACCGCCTGGCCGTGGCGGGCAGCACGGCGCCGGTGCCGTTCGCGCCGCGCCTGATGGCGCAGATCCATGCGCTGAGCCACGGCGTGCCGCGCCGCATCAACCTGCTGTGCGACCGCGCGCTGCTGGGCGCCTACGTGGAAAACCAGCGGCAGGTGACGCGGCCTATCCTGCGCCGCGCCGCCGCCGAAGTGTTTGCCGAGGAGGGGAGCCGGGTGCCGGCGGCCGGCCTGCGCTGGCCGCACGTGGCCGGCGGCGTGCTGGCCGGCGCCGTGGTGACGGCCGCGCTGGCCTGGCATTTCATGCCGCGCGCGCCAGCCACGTCGTCCGTGGCGAAGCTGCCTGCCGCCGTGGCGGTCCCGGTTCCGGCCCCGGTCCCGGCCGCGGCGGCCGCGCCCGCTGCCGTGCCGGCGCCGGCCGCTGCCAGCGTGCCGGACCGCAATGCCATGCTGCGCCAGCTGGCCGCCCTGTGGGGCGAGCATTTGCCGGACGGCGACGCCTGCCAGGTGGCCGCCCGGGCCGGCCTGCGCTGCCTGCAGAGCCGGGGCGGCATCGCCGAACTGCGCGTGCTGGACCGTCCCGCCCTGCTGTCCCTGCGCGACCCGGCGGGCCAGGAGCGGCTGGCCCTGCTGACGCAGCTGCGCGGCGAGACGGCCACGCTGGCGATCGATGGCCGGCAGCAAAGCCTGCCGCTGGCGGAACTGGCGCAGCGCAGCGACGGCAGTTTCACCACCTTCTGGCGCGCCCCGCGCGGCTGGCGCGACGAGGTGCCGGCGGGGGCGCGGGGCGCCGACGTGGACTGGCTGGCGCAGCGCCTGGCGCAGCTGCACGGCTTGCCCGCGCCGCAGGCCAACCTGCCGCTCGATGCCGAAATGCAACGCCTGCTGCGCGACTTCCAGCAAAGCCAGAACCTGAAGGCCGATGGCCTGGCGGGACCGAAAACCTTCATGCGCCTGATGCAGTCGGGCGACAACCCGGAGCCGCGCCTGTCGCGCGCCGCTCCCGCCGTGGCCGCAGCTGCCGCGACGGCGCTGGTGGCAGGAAAATAAGATGTCCTACATACTCGAAGCATTGAAAAAATCGCAGGCCGAGCGCCAGCTGGGCGAATTGCCTTCCATCCATGCGCCGCAGGTGCAGCTGCACGGCGGCGCGGCGGCGCATGGCGCGCGGCGCGGTCCCGTCTGGCTGGCGCTGGGCGGCGTGAGCGTGGCCGTGGCCGCCGCTCTGCTGCTGTGGCAGCCATGGCAGGCGGGCGTGGCCGCACCTGCGCCTGCGCCTGCGCCTGCTCTTGCACCCGCGCCCGCGCCGGCCGTGCTGGCCCGGTCTCTTATACACATCTCCGAGCCCACGAGACTAGCTAAGAT